>DYIZ01000041.1:0-35036 GCA_020723385.1 Candidatus Aquidulcis sp. | reverse complement strand
CGATCCAGCGTCCGGGAATGAACAGGTGGTGCGACGTTTCCGGCGCCGGGTGGTTGGTCTCGGTATACGAGCACACCCGAACCCCTTGCCACCACTCAGCGCCGCCGATGGCAACAACGACGGTTTGATAACGGGCGTAGTGATGAGATGGTTTTTCTTCGCCCTCTTCCTGGTAAAAGCCCAGGTAGCTGCCAGTGTGCGCGTACCACAGCGCCCGGACGAATTGCGGAGCGCCATTGTCGGTCGGCAGCCCGCATTGCCAGAGCCGCGCCGGGTAGTGTGAGCGCCCGCGCAAGGTGTATGGCTGGCCCAATTCACGGGTCACTTTGAGGCAGGTCTGTGGATAACCAGCCTGGATCGCCTGTTCCAGCCAGACTTGCTTGAGGCTGCGCAGCTCGGCCAGGCTGATGGTGGGCGGGATCGTTGCCGGCGGCATCAGGCAAGCGATGAGATGGGCGTAGATTTGAGTATTGTCAACTTGCATATCCATGAGATCCTCCTTTTCCAAAGCAAAGGTCGTTTAAACGCAAGAGACCCCATACCGGGGTCTCTTGCGTTTAAAAACGAATGGGTTAGCAGGCGGCTATTTCAGCCAGCTCTTTGCCAGGGAGATGGCCTGTTGGCGAAAGAAATCCTTCACAGTTTCCCAGGGAACTTCTTGCATTAACGGGAGCGGCTCCTCGGCTTCGGCGCGATCGAAGAACACCAGAAAGCGCACAACTTGCGCCTCGAAGTCCCGGCTGGATGGATATTTGTCCGGAGCCAGGTCGAGCAGTTGCCGCAAGGGAAGCGCCTGGGCGATGGCATACAGATCATGGAAGTCCTTGCGGCTGGCGCGGGATCGCAGAGCGTCCAGTTTCATTAAGCCAATGTCGGCAATGCTTGCAAGTCGCAGACCGTCCGCCAGGATAAATGGTGCAACCATATCGTAACCGTATCCATAAAAACCCACCCGAACATTGTTGACCAAAAGCGCCAGATTGCCCCACGATTGATCGGCTACGATGGGTTGGTAAACTTTGAACGCGGCCAGGATGCGTTCCCGGATAGTGGGAACGTCTTCGGTCGGTGTGAAGAAGTCCAGATCTACTGAGCGGCGGTGGCCTAATTGCAGAGCCAAGGCGGTTCCGCCACCCAGATAAAACTGTGCGGTCAGATCGCTTTGCTCGAAGTGGATCATTACCTGGCGCATTTCTCGTGTAATCGTTTCCCAGTGCAAGTCAGTCATGGGTCGCGGGTCCTTCAGTGTCCAAAATGAGTCTCCAGAAAGTCAGGTGAGGTTCAGGGAGGCCATAATGTCCCCACTGGCGCACCCACCTGGCAACCACCGCCAGGGGATAGCATGAAAACAGCCATCGCAACTCGACCCGGGTGCCATAGTGTAGTGTGCGCTCAATGATCGTGCTGGCTGAACGCTCAAGATCGAGATGCGCCAGATCATATTCCTGGAAGAAGGGCGATAAACTGACAGGGATAGTACTCATGCCCATATTTTACCGCCCAAAAGGTACAGAGTGATCGGTCGGATATAACGTTCACTGAATTGCTTGAGGAAGACGCGAATTTCTTCGGCAGCTATGTTTTCCATGAAACCTCCTTTTCCAGACCTATCATCAATCGCTCGGCGGCATACTGGTAAGTCCCCATCCAGTTAGCGGCCAGGCCACTCAACCTGCGGTGGATCAGGCTCAAGCTGAACAGTCGATCCTGAGGCGATCCGGTCTGGGGCAAATTCAATTCTTGGGAAAAATAGTCGGGGAGCACCTGCCACTGCGGAATGAGACGCTTGAGACGTTCATCATGTATTTGTTGTAATAATACAGCCGCAGTGCAGAACAGCTTGAGAGCCTGCTGACCAGCCCCATCCAACATACCGATCGCGGTAGGAATAAAAGCAGCCAGATCGGGCCGGTAGAGCAACAGGGCGATGATCGCCATGCGCAGTCGGGCATCGCTTTGCTCTGATAAACCAGCCAGGATCGCCGCCGGTGACAACCGGGGTAACGGCTCATCGGAGGAAATTCCCCCCACAACGAAGTGAAGCCCGTGGTTATTGATTGATGCGGTCAGTACGTCAGGAGAAATCACACCTATATTTTACCCCTCCATCTGTATCGGAGGGCAGGAAACTCCCGCTTGCTCGAACAGCCAGCGGATTTTCTTCTTGGCTCAAGCAATGTCTGCCGGGCGGTTGCGGATGTTCTTGCGCCGGTAAACCTTTCGGCGGCGGTAGTACTGCCAGGGATCACGATCTCCAATGGCATAGGCGTCGGTTTCAAGGCACAGGTGGGTGATAGTTTTAGTCTCATCATCCCATCCCCACCAGACCGAGGCGACGAACTCGCAGGGCTTGGCGAACACCCCGGCAATCATCTCGATGCCATCCCAACTTTTCGGAAGATCAGTTGGCGTACACTAGATCTGGAAGCCACTGCTGCCTACCTCGAAGATTGCTTTGGGGTCAGGGTTCGTGGCAATGTCCAGCTCGCTGGCTTTTCTCAACACCGGCTCCATGCGCCGGCACTCGGATGGATAGATCACGGCAGGCCTCCCGCGCGGGCCGCTGTAGCAACTGCCTCGACAAATTTCGTCAGATTGGTCTTCTCGCCCTGGCGGGTCAAAGCCGCAAGCGGGACTGTCACCTGCCTGCCTTTCTTGAACTTGCCGCGGCCTTGATCGTAGAGCATACGCACGGTCGCGGTCTCGCCATTTATGGCTTCGACCACGCCCTGCCGCACGCGCATCGAGATCGTGCGGCCGGAGCCAGCAACGTGGGTCCAGGAAACGATTTCACCGATTTGCAAATCAGGCATACACACCTCCTTGGCGCAATTTTGCTGGTTTGGAGCAAAACTCCAAACCGGCAATCGTAAATAGTGGCTCAACCCGCCATCGGCTGGATATAGTACGCCGCTGGCGGGATAGGTTGATGTCGAACGTGGATATTGGCGATTGGATAACCTTGCTGCCAGGCAAAGCCGCTGAGATGCTCCAATTCGGCAATCGCCTGGAGCAATTCGGGCTTGAAGCGCCCGGCGAGCGGGATTTCGGCGCGCCGCGACATACAGCAGATGGCGCAGCTGTGCCGGTTCAGCCCGAAGATGTAGGTCGGGCTGGCCGGCCAACCGGTGAACGCCATCTCATAGCAGCCCAGCTCGAACCACTGCCGGCGCGCATCCAGCGCAGCCTGGCTGGTTCCGCAGGCGTCCCACACCTGGTCGAGCGTCCAGTCCAGAATCGGGTTCCAGTCCAGAGCCAGGCGTTCCTTACCGGGCCGCCAGGCTGCCAGGGCATCCTCGGGCAGCAGGTCTTTCAGCCGCTCGGCGGTGATCTCGCGGCGGACGCTGACTTGCGGCAACTTGGCCCGGCTGCGCGACTCTTCGGCGCGTAAGCCCATCACATTGATCACCAAATCGCCGACACGCCGCAGGAATTTGTTGATCGGGTCGGTCTTTGCTGCCCGCGTGCAGTACCGGCAGGCGGCGGAGGGGAAGGGGGGCCTGGTTCCTGCGGTCGTGACTGCCCGCTGCCGGATGGTATCCAGCAGCGTCGCGCCGTCGCTGCGCCGGACGATGTGCAATGGATGGCCCAAAGTTTTGGCGTTGCGCTCGCAGAGGGCGAGTGTCCAGGGCCAGTCAAACGGCTGGCCGATGTCGGCGTGGATGGCGAAGAACGGGCCAGGCCAGTTGTGCTTCTCGCGCATCCCGGAAAGGACGCGCTCGGTTGCCTGAGAATCCTTGCCTGCGGACACGCTCAAAGCAATCACCGCACCGCGCGACAAGGCCGCCGCGATGACGGGTGGAATATCCATAAGATCCTCCTGGGTTGAAGTTTCTGGTCTGGGATTTCAAAACAGCAGCAGCTGCGCCGGCATTACCCCCATTTCGACCGGCTGATCAGCCTGCGCGGTGACATCATTCGACTGCCTGCCGCACGGCAGGCCTTGATCGTTTGTATGGTCGTAGAAGCCGGCGGCCAGTGCAGCCAGGTCGCGTGCAGCGTGGAACGAGACGAGCGGCCCGGAGTGACCTGACGGGCGGCGGCAATACTGGCCAGGCGGCGCGCTGCAATCCGGACAGGCGACCGAGAAGCACGGATCCTGCGGAAATTCGTGTCCGCAGGCAGCGCAGCCCACAGGCTGGCCGGGCTTTCCGGCGGCAGTCAGACTGGACATGGCTACTTCCAAGGCACGGCTTTGCCGTGCTGCTGGCTGTAGTGGTAGTTGACATCCTGGAGCGCGCCTGACTTTGTGAGGATATATGGTCCGAAGTGGCCGCTTGGGAAGTTGGCGGCAGGCTGGTTATCCAGTACCAGCATGTCGCCATCTTCCAACGTTGCTGCCACAACCAGATGGGGATTTTGGGCAAGCATGGATTGTTGTTTGGGAGTCATGTTTTCCTTCCTTTCTCCTGCCTACCAGATTTGCAGCTGGTAGGTCAGATGTTTGAAAACATCGTCCGGGTGTATCTGGCCGGTAGCACATATCCAAAACGATTCCCGGCCGATGTGCGCTTCGATGCCGGCGAGACGCTCTCTGTATTTTTCGCAAAACGACTCGAAGTTGAGCCGGTCACGGGTCTTGTACCGGTACCATTCCGGCATTTCGCTTTGCCGCCACACTTGCCCCCGATGGGCCAATTTCCACTCGATGGGCAAATAGGCCGACTTCGGCGTGCGGGCAAACGAGCGCGCCAGGCTGATCAAGGGGCGGTACTTCGCCGGCAGCATTTCCCGAAGGACCTGCCGCGCCCGGAACGCTTTCCCTGCCCCCTTGAGCGACCATCTGATGTAGCCAATCCGGGTGGGATGAACGGGGAGATCGTCGCGAATCGGCAGGATACACACAAACTCCCCCAAAGTCTTTTCTCCCCAGGTGAGCTGCGCCGGTGCGAGCAGGTCGAATACCGGAGCGATCATGTAGGAGTAGCGGTGGCCATGGAATGGCTCGTGGCGGTAGAGCGCAACCGCCGCCGGATCATTCGGATCCTGCTCGCACCAGCGGGAAGCTGCGGCGAAATCCGGGTGAGACTGCCAGGCCGGCCAGTACACGTCCTGGATCGTCTGGGCCGCCTGGCTTGCGCGGCTGATAGCCTCAGGCGTCAGGCCGGGCATGGCAGCGGTCTCCTGAGCGCGCCCAGGATGGCGGCTGTGCGGGGGTTTTGGGCGTCATACACCGCCTGAATGCGGTCGGCAAACTGCTCGCGGGTCAGCGTCTCGCCAGGGTGGAGCAGAAATCCGAAGCAGTGGATTGCCAGTTCCACCAGGTCGTCAATGACGCCGGCCGCCTGCACGCCCAGGTGTGTGCGCCGGATCAACAACCTCGGCTGCACCCAGCCCAGGCCATTGTCGCCCCAGGTTGGCTCTCGCACCCACACGGGCAGCGCCTGCCGCCATGTGGCATATTCGACCGAGCCAGCAGGAGCGAGGATGAAGACGAAGCGCCGCTTCGGACCTTCGCGTATCAGGCGCAGGCCGTCAGCGGCGGCTTTGGCGGCGACGTTCTTGCCGGACTGGTACACCGAGCGCAGGCGGCCCTGGTTGTCCACGTAGCGGGTAGGCTCGCAGGCGCGGGTGGCTCCGGCATCCAGCGCGCCGGCTTCGACGTACACCTTGCCGGTCACGCCGTTCCCGCCTGACAGGCCTGCCCTGAGCTTGTCGAAGGGAAAACCGCCCGGCATTTCGATCAGCCGGGCGGTTGGGTCGTCGAGCGAGAGCAGATAGCGATAGTCCTTGCCGCGCTCCCGCAGGTCAGAGCGCAGTCGGGCAAGGGCTGATTGCAAAAAGGCTACCAAATCAGTGTGACTGATCCCGGCAGCCCCCAGGCGGGAGAGGTAGGCAGTGTGTGGGGCGAGGTCAGCGCCGAGAGCGGCCTTTGCCGGGGCGTTTCCATACGGGCAGGGGGCGACGCGCAGTACAGCGACCAGCCGTCGGGTCGAGCTCGCCGAGACCTTGCCATTGAGATATGCGCCGTAGTTGATCAGGTCGGCTGAAGGCCCTGGCCCGCGCCGGTTGCGTGGGACTTTGACCTTCAGCCGGCCCAGGGTAGCGCCGGTCCAGATCTTGTCCAGCCAGGCCGGCTGGGGATGGGCCAGGAAGGCGATGGCTTCCTGGCGGGGGATGATTTCAGCGTGCATGTTCACCTCCTGAGGGGAAAATGAAATCCCGGCGTATAGGCCGAGGGGGTCAGTTAGGGAGCAGATAAGGAACTTATTACCCCCTATCTGCTCCCTAACGGCAGGGGCTTTACCCGTCTGCCGCGCTGCTGGCGGCGGGCCGGCGCGCAAGCCCTTGTTGGGCGCGTTTCGCTGCTCGCAACTGCCCCAACGTAATAGCGACGGACCTTTGACCTTTGCGCCAACCATGCACGTAGGCGATAATGTCATCATCTGAGCCACCAAATGGATATAGGTCGGCTAAGTCGGCCACAAGTTTGATTACGATTTCGACATCTGTCATCATAAGCTCCCTAACTCGAATTGACTGCCTGCGACAAGCGCAGGCAAGTGGAATCTTTGAATATAATCTACCTGACGCTCATCAGCGTGTAGAAACCGCAGTCGGTCACGTAGCCAGTCTGGTCGAAATTGCGGAACTGGCACAGATAGAGTGGGGGTTTCGGCTCTTTAGATTTTGGCGTCACATCATCTCCTTGTCTTCAGGACTGGTTTAGCATTTCCATGGTCTCGACGGCCATCGTTCACACCACTGGGGCATTTTCCGCGAGCATGGCAAGAATCTTATCCTTACGCACCCTCAATTCCTCTGCTTGAACAGGCGATAGTCTGCACAGCGCCCCGGAAATCTCCCGAAGGCAACCAGGCAGGTTTCCCAGCAGGCGGCTTTGTTCGCTCGCGCAAAGCGGCATTACGGCGTAGCCTCCGTCAGCATTTCCGATGGTTACAAGGATTCGTTGTTCGTCCCACAGGAAGAAATCAGCTTTCGCTAACTTCAGCCGCTCGAGCAGGTCATAGTACTCGGATTTTGGGATTGGATAGTAAGGGCGGCGAAGCAAGGCAACGGCAGCGCCGAAGTCCTTCGGAAGCTGAGCCTTGACGACATGAAAACTCGTCAGATCCATGGTTAGCTCTCTTCCAGCCTCTCGGCCAGCGCCGCCAGGTTGTGGTAGACAGGCGATTCGGGATCGGCCCAACCGTTCATGGCCTGCTCGACCTCCTGGCGGGAAGCAAAGACGCCCAGCAGGATATGCTGCCCGCCCCCCGGCTGCACGGCATACAGCTCGCCGGTTCTGATAATCCAGGATACCCGCCAGCGAGGGTACTCGTTTTCGCCGCCGTGCAGCGTCCACCAGGCGCCGAAATCTACCTCGGCGCTGGCTTTGCGTTTGGGTTCGTTCACCCATTTCTGGTAGCCGGTTTGGATTTGCAGCAAGGTTCACTTCCTCGAAAAAGGGCCATCGGACGGTGAGCAGAATAACCGTTCACCGTCCGATGGTCTTGTGATTGGCAGCCAGTCAGCCCGCCAGGTACTTACTGATCTCCTCATAGGTGATGTACCGCGAGCTGGCGCTGCCTGATTGCAGGTTGATGTAAGTCGCAAACCGCCGCAGGCTGCCGGTCAAGAGAAACCGAAACAGGAAATCGGCGGACTCACCGGCGATGCGGGCGTTGATCGAGAGCGACTGCGCGTCACGCAGCGCCAGGTCAATGCACGACAGCCCGGCGGTATCATCGGTGATATCTGTGACGGACTCATCCTCAAGCAGCTCCGGGTGCTGGACGACCGGGCTGGGCAGCCAGGTGCAGTAACCAGCCAGGGCCAGCGGCTGCTCGTTTTTCAGCCGCTCCTTGCGCCCGAGAAGCACCTGCCCGCAGTCGCGGCTGTTGCCGCAGTCCAGCCACCAGCTCGTGCTCTGGAGCTTCCCGGCGATCTGCCGCCGCCCTTCGGGCTTATCCACGCACCCGACGAATACCCGCTCACGCTGGTAGGGCAGGTCTTTGACCTGCCCGGTGAAAGCCTCGATATCCAGCCCCCAGGCGGCGTTCAATCGGAAGGCCAGGGCTTCCGATTTGTTCCACCCCACTTCGGCAAACGAGAAATTCTGCCGGTAGCAGTTCTTCGCCTCGACCACATCCGGATCGCAGAAAACGACCGGGACTTTGCGCCCGGTCTTGTCCAGGATCACCCGCGCCAGCCGGGCGATGTGCGGCGCAAGCCAGGATCCCGTTCCGCCGCAGCCGCACAGGGTGATGGCCCATTCGGTGTGTGGAGCCATCACCCTGCGGGCCTGGGCAAATGTGATATCAATCGCGTCCATCGCACGTCTCCTCGGGACACGCCCACGCCTGAGGGCTGAAGACATCCTTCACATCGTGCGGCAGACTCTCGAAAACCCACTCAGCCGGGATTTCCTGGAACTGCCCGTACACTCCCACCCGGCAGAAGATCAGAGGGTATCCTTCCTGGTGGCGACCGAGGATGACGAAGATGCGGAAACCGAAAGCCTCGTCCCTGTCATCGTCGTCCGATGGGAACGTGGCATTGTTTCCGTGCGAGTGGATTTCGACGATGGCGCGCTGCACCGCCGGATCATCCGGGTTGACCGGCGCAACGCGATTGGGTGAGCGCACCTGCTCCGGGATCACGATGTCCCACGATCCGCCGTTATCAACCACGTAGAACAGTGCCTCGTTGGGGTGGGCGTCGGCGACCTCGGCCAGCATGAGGTCGAGACTCACCTCCGGCAGGCGCTCGATGTGGACGTACTCGTCCAGGCTGGGCAGGCCGCGCACTTCGCATGAGACTCGTTGGAGCAGCACGGCCAGCCCGGAGCCTGCCCTGAGCCTGTCGAAGGGCCGCTCGGCCCGGATAAAGATGCCGTTTCCCGCCAGGATGTATTCGTAGAGCTTGCTCCGGTCGAAGGGGGGCAGAGGGTCTTTGGCAATCAGGTAGCCGATCATAACCGCCCTCCTGTTCCCAAAATCCCGTCCAGCCAGGCTGAAACCGTCTTGCGGCGCTCTATAAGGTCTTTGGCCGGGTAGCGCCGGGCTTTCTTCTGCGCCAGCGTGCGTAACTGGATACGCACATCGAGAGAGAACTTGCGAGATTTGCCTTCCATCAGGTGATCGTTGAACGGCGACTGCATAAAGAGCGCCCACGCCTTGGGCAGGCTTTCCGGCTCGGCCTCCGGCGGGTGGTTGCCGCCCCAGCAAATCTCGCCATCGGGATGCACGTTCGGGAACGGGGCATGGCAGGCCGCTGCGCCCGGCAAGAATTCGCCAGCCAGGAGGGCGGTGATATAGTACGAGCGCCCGACGCCCAGCATGACCGTCGCCGGGATGGGTGCGATGATGGCCGCCTCTTCCCCGTTACCCACCAGGCTCAAGGTGATGGTCTGGGCGGGCGCGGCATAGACCGCAAAATGCCCATGCTTACAAAACCCGACCCGCACGACGCCGGGCGGGAGCCAGCCGGTGTCGGTCTCGACGCCGGTGAAAGCGGCGGACACATCGGCCAGGGTCACGAATTTCGAGATCACCTGACCCTCATCGCGCCGCCTGAACAAGAAGTGCCCCGCCGGGAGCCAATACAGCTCGGCAATCGCCGTGAAGGGCGGCTGCAGCGGGGGTGAGATCAAGAAGTCAATCATCTGTTTCCTCCGTCAAGGCTGCCCGGTAGAGATCGAGCAGCCACAGATAGATTTGTGGATCGTCTGCCGCGCGCTGGCTGGCCGCTTCGGCCTGCTCGATGGTCGTGCGGGCGATATTCGCTTCAGCGGTCAGGGAGCGCAGCGCAGCGACGGTCAGCTCGGGCGCTTCGCCCCCATCGGAAAGGCGCTGATCGTCCAGGTCGAGAAACCGGGAGCCGGTCTCGAACCAGCTCATCGAAAAAGCTGCCCCAAACTCGGATAACCCCGCCTCTTCCAGCAAAACGAGCAGGCGCTCACAGTCAATATAGCGCCTGTGTCCGGGGGCGGGGTCGGCCTTGAGAAAGTCGGGCAACTGGTCAACCGGCCAGCCGAAGTGAGCGGCGGCCGTCTCCCAATACTCGTCCAGCAGGCTGTGATTGAGCCAGAAGGCAAAGGCGACGCTGGCCCAGTCGGGGGAGATGTCTTCGGGATTGTTGGCCACCTCGTCGAACGCGTCCCAACTGGTCGCCAGGTTGCCCAGGGCAATCGGGATGTAATCAGGTGGGCCGTCGCCTTCCATGATCCCTTCCGCCCAAAAGTCGTTGAGCGGAATGCGCTTGCCCATTTCGTCGTATACCGCCTCGGCCAGCGGTTCCCACTGCCGGCTGTCATCTTGCGCCAGATTCGAGAAGTGCAAGGTCATCGCCCGGCTGACGCCCAATTCAGCGCCGACCGCGATCAGGTTGAGCAGGCTGCTCACGTTTTGCAGCTCATCGAGCGCCGTCCCGATCTTTGGGGTAGCGAGTCGCCGCAGGCGGGCGCGGGTCTGGCTAAAAGGGATGTGGCCGTCCATCACATCACAACAGGCAAACCGGCCGCGGCCGGGCGGGCGTATGTCAGGCGACCCACGGCTGCGGTCATCCGCCCGGCGTCGCGCGCGCCGGCTTCGAGCGCCTGCTCGATCTCGGCGTTGAGCGCCAGCACATCCTCTGGCATGAGCGTCCCGATGTCGGGGTCATCCCCGGCCAGGCGCTGCCAAAGGGTCAGGGCAGGGTTGACCCCGCCTTCGCACGCCGTGAGGTGGCCGAGCGGCGCGCCGTTCCCCTTGTCTGCCGCGCGCTTGACCAATTCGATCACCACCACCCCATCTTGCTCGGGGCAGCGCTGGATGGTGGCATTGGCAAGCTCCGGCATGGCCGCTCCGATGGTGGCTTTCAGGAGTTCATCGCTTTCAGCGATCTCGGCGGCGATGTCAATCAGGTTGCTGCCGTCAACGCGGATTTTGTACAGTGTTGTCATAGGCTCCTCCTTCCTAGAACAGGCCAAGCTGGCCGGTGGGTTTCTCGGCCGAGGCTTCTTTGGCTTTGGGTTTCTCGATGGTGATCGTCCGGGCCGGTTTCCTGCTGGCGGCCGCCTGTTTGAGCAAGACCTGCTCCAGCTCGGCGCGCAGGCTCTGAACGATTTCAGGCAAGCGGCCGAGATACTGGCCGTCATCGCCGGTCAGGTCGCTTTCCCGGAAGGTTTTGATCGAGGCCGGCAGCGCCTGGTCAACGCGGATGGTCGCCACGACGCGCCGGCCCAGGGGGTCATCGTCTTCGGGCATGAAGGTGAAGGTGACCGAGAGCGTGCCTTTGAGGGCGGCTTCCGGGTCTACCTTACCGATCTCTACGGGCTTTGGAGCCTGCGCTTCGGGTTCAGCCGGCGTCTCGCCCGGTTCGGGCTGCTCATCGTCCGCTTCCGGTTCGATTTCGACCGGCAGGGTGGGGTCTTCGAGTTCCGTCGCTTCATTTGGCGCGGCGTTGTCGGGGGTGGTGAAGAAGTCAGTCATGGTTCGTACCTCCTTGTGAATGTGGGTGGGTTGGAAGAAAAAACCGAGAGGAGGCATTTGCCTCCTCTCGGTGCGTCGGGTTTCGGGATTATTCGCACGGCCGCCAGACGGTGGCGAAGTCCCAACCCCGGTAGTTGCGGCTGTCGGGGATGCGCGTGAGCGGCTGCGCATACACCAGGCCGCTCGTCTCCATGCTGTGCAGCAGCTGCTTCAGCCGGCCAAACGGCATCTTCCAGCAGGCGGCGTGAGCCTGGTATGCGCCGCCGGTCTGCTCGAAGCCGGGAAGTGGCTGAGGCAGCCGGGCGGCGCGGGCGCGCTTGAGCGGGTTCATGTATGCCGGGCAAAGGCCGCACCAGGCTACGCTGGCAGGCGTCTCCGGCAAATCATTCAGGCAGCGGCAGATGCGCGCCGTCCATGGGCCGGGGTCGCCTTCGATGACGCCGGTTTCGCAGGCCAGCTCCTCGACGGCGGCCAGGATGATGGCTTTGTAGTCGTCAAGCCACGGCTGCGGCTGGCTCATTTTCCGCCTCCGCAGCGAACAGGCCGGGCATGCCGTCGTCCTGGCAGATGTCGTTCATCCACTCGCGGAAGGATTGCCAGTCCGGCTCTTTGCCGCCGGCTTTCCACTCCCGAACAGCCTGACGCAAGTCGCTGCGCCATTCCTTGACATCCTCGGCCATCGTGTCGGTCAGGTCGAGCAGCAGAATACCGAGCGTGCCGAATACCTCTGCAATGTCGGAGGGGATGGTGGTTTCGGCTGTAGTTGTAGTTATATCTGCCATCGGTCAATCCCATCCGTAACAGCCGCAGTCGTAGCTATCGGTTTGCTGCCCAGGCTGGTACCGAAAGAACGGCAGATTCCATGATGATTGAGTTTGGGTGGGCGGAGTATGGCGGCATCCCAGGCATTCCGCCATCCGCCCGGTCAGGTCGGGTTTCTCGGCCACCTGGTCAGCGCCGGGGTGGATCCCGGTGCAGATCACGCAGACGGGATTTCCTTGCTCGTCGTGGGCATTGGCCGTGTGACCGCAGGCCATCAATGGGGGATTAATGGGCATAAACACCTCCTTCTTTTGGATAAGGTTGAAGTGGATCACAGCCCTGGGTGCGCAGCGCGTTGTATGCGCGTTCCAGGTTCTTCGGGTTGATTTGTCTGCCGCCCAATATCCGGGCGACTGCCGGACTCCCGATATGTTCGGCCCAAGCGCACGGCGCTACAAAACAGCGCGGCGCTATATAACAGCGCAGCACATTGGCGACCAGCAGGCAGTCAGGGCGGGCTGGCGGTTTCGCCATCCCGTTCAGCCAGCCCAGGAATCGGGCGATGGCCCGCTCCAGGCGTGGAAACTTGCCCGGACATTCCCGCCAGTCGGCGAACAGTGCGCCGGTGGCAGGATCATAAGCAACCGGCAGCTTGTACCGCTCGATGAGCGCCGGGATTTCACCCTGCCGGCGCAGAACCGCCAGACGATATGAGACCTGTTTGGCGTTTTGGCCCAGCCGGTGAGCGAGCGCGTTCGTCGAGAGGCCGATCGCCCGACCGAGCAGGAGGTAGGCGTCGGCGGCGGGGTTGTGGGGCAGATCGTGTCCCGCGCCGCGTCCCCGACGGATAATGAGTTTCAGCGCGTCTGATTTGCGCACGTACCAGAAGCTCCACCCGGCCTGGCCGCGACCGCCCTGATTGATCGCCTGGATGGCCGGCAGCTCACCCCGGTAGATATATCGCTGCACATCTTTCGTCTCGGCGTGGTGGTAGTCAGCAACCTGACGCACACTCCACCATTCGTCGCCCCAGCGCGCCAGAGCCAGTTCGACCAACCGCCGCAGGCGCGAGTCGCAGATCTTTCGGTAGTCGAAGTACACCCAGCTTTCCGGCCGCACCAGCCAGCGCTTCAGGGCGGTCTTGTGAATGCGCCGGATGCGGCGTTTTCCGGCCATCAAATCGCCGGGCAGGATGCCGTAGTCCCCCCAGCCGGCAACCTTGTGAACGTCAATTCCCAGCAGGTCGGCTGCTTTGCGGGCGGTCAAGTAGTCGGGATGTTTGCTGGGCGCGGGCAGACGCAGGCGTTTCCAGCGCAGGCGGACGGCAACCGGCGTGCGCCCCAGGCGGCGGGCGATGTCGTCTTCGGTCAACCGCCCCAGGCTCTCGGCCAGGAAAGCCTCTTCCGGCTGAGACCAGGCCGGGCTTTTGGCCTTCCGGGCAGGTTGGCGGAAAGCGCACAGCGCCAGGGGCAGTGTGCTGCGAGCGGCCACGAGCGCCGCAGGCTGGCCGGCTTCCAGCTCGGCGGCGGCGACTGCCCGCTCGATCAGATAGTCAAGCGTTGGAAGGGCCATCATGGTCGCGCAGACGCCCGGTTGGAGCATCCTTCCTTCACCGGCCAGGCAGGCTTCGCTCCCGCAGCGGCGGCCTCGATCAAGCCCACGACCATGAGCGCCATCGGGCAATCCTTACAGACCGCACCGTCGGCTTCGCCGGCCAGCGTGCAGGTCTTCTCGCAAGCCGCAGCCACTGCCCGGTTGAACATCGGCCAGGGCGGGAGCTGCCCGGCCTGGCTGAACGCGTTCCAGCGCGCCTGGCCTTCGGCGGGCGTGGATCGAGCGATGCGGCTCGCGGTGCGGGCCTTCGGTTTCGGCGCGTTCAGCTTCGTGCAGGCTGCCAAGCACACTTTGATGGCAGCCTTGCGCTCGGCCAGCTTCCCGGCCAGCGCCAGGCGCATCTGTGCATCGGGGATTGCCAGTAATGCCTCGACTACCCGCTGGTCGGAGGGCAGGCGGCCCTGGTCTATCCACTGCTGGATCGGCTCGTCCAGCCGGGCGACCGCCAGGCGGTTCTTGACCGTCGGCTCGCACAGGCCGAACTCGGCGGCGATCTGCGCCACGCGCCAGCCGCGCTCGTCCTGCAGGCGTTTGAAGGTATGGCCTTCCTCGGATGGCGTGAGCCGCGCCCGCTGGATGTTGGCGATGGCCGCGCGTACCAGGCTGTCGTACCCGCCCGGTTTCGGCGGCAGGATACGGGCCGGAACCTCCGCCAGGCCGGCCAGCTTCGCGGCGCGCACGCGCCGCTCGCCGTCTTCGAGGATGTATTCCCCTTCGACCTCGAACACGGTTATTGGCTGGAGAACGCCGTGCTGGCGCATCGTGGCAGCCACGGCGGCCAACTCGTCCGGATCAAAGTGCTTGCGGGGCTGGTCGGGGTTGGGGTGGATTTTGGAGATCGGTATTTGCATGTTTTTCACCTCCTGGAAATGGCGCAGCCCCGCCGGGGTGGGCGGGGCTGCTTGAATGATGGTATTTGTGTAGCCAGGGCTGAAACGAGCCTGGTTGGGTGAACAGGCGACGACCAGGTATTCGCTACCTGGTGCGCCTTTCGTGATTTTGTGGATTGTGATACAAATAACGTGATCGCGATGGGTATGGATTGACCTGGAGGGCTGTGAAGAATGCCAATTGATGCGCCATTACAAACCGGAGCGGTGCTGATCGGTCGTTACCGCATCGTCAAAATGCTTGGTCAGGGCGGATTTGGGGCGGTGTACAAAGCCTGGGATACCCGTTTGAATGCCCCTTGCGCCGTCAAGGAGAATTTCGAGATTGGGGAGGAAGCCGCGCGGCAGTTTGCCCGCGAGGCTTCCATCCTTGCCAACCTGCGCCACCCCAACCTGCCAAAGGTGATGGATCACTTCTCGGTGCAGGGACAGGGGCAGTATCTCGTCATGGAGTACGTTGAGGGGGAGGATTTGCAGACGAAGCTGGAAGCGCCGGTACAGAACACCGGGGTCAGCGTTCAGCGTTCAGCGGTCAGCGGATTGCCGGAGGCGCAGGTATTACCCTGGTTTGCTCAGATTTGCGACGCGCTCACTTATTTGCACACGCGTACGCCGCCCATCATCCACCGCGATTTGAAACCGGCCAATATTCGTATTTGCCCGGATGGAACCGCCATGCTGGTGGATTTTGGTATCGCCAAGCTGTATGATCCGCTGAAGCGTACAACGCTGGGGGCGCGGGCGGTGACGCCGGGCTACGCACCTTTCGAGCAGTATGGGCAGGAACCTACCGACAGCCGCACGGATGTGTATGCCCTGGGGGCCACGGTGTATACCGCGCTGACCGGGCAAACGCCGGTCGAGAGTATCGCTCGTATAGGGGGCAGACCGCTACCCACGCCGCGCAGCCTGAATCCAGCCATTTCTATCCAGGCCGAAGCCGTGATCTTGAAAGCCATGGCGCTCCTGCCTGACCAGCGGTTTCAGAGCGCGGCTGAATTGAAAGCTGCGGTCAGCGGTCAGCCGTCGGCGGTCAACGGTCTACCGTCATCGGTCGCCGGTCATCCATCAACGCCGCCGCCTGCAAAACCGCTGATGACGGTGTACCCGACCGTACAGCCAACAGCCGCCCCGCAAGTTGCTGCGCCAGGCACGGCTTACGCGCCGCTGACGCAGAAACGCCGCCTGCCGTGGGGCTGGATTGGGGCAGGCGGGGGCGCGCTGGCGCTTCTGGTTGTGGTGTTGACGGTGGTTATAGGGAGTATGTTCATCCATCCGACCCCAACAGTTGACGTTCACGGCACTCTAACGGCCCTGGCGCTCAGTTTGACGCGCACGCCGACGGCCACACCGAAGCCATTGCCGATTACTGCCACCCCGACCCTCAGGCCGGGGATTGGCTCGACGCTGATTTCGCCCAAGGATGGCATGACGCTGGTGTACGTGCCGGCCGGAGATTTCACGATGGGTTCCAACGATGGTGCCGACGACGAAAAGCCTATTCATACTGTCTACCTGGACGCCTACTGGATAGATCAAGTTGAGGTAACCAACGCCATGTTTGCAGAATTCGTAGCTGCTACTGATTACCAAACGGATTCCGAAATCCAAGGATGGGCTATCGCATGGTTGGGCAATGGGTGGGTAGAGGTGAATGGTGCAAACTGGCAACACCCACATGGGCCATCTAGCGGTACAAGTGGATTAATAGATTACCCCGTCGTACAGGTAAGTTGGAATGATGCCAAAACTTATTGTGAATGGGCTGGAAGACGGCTGCCAACAGAGGCAGAGTGGGAAAAGGCTGCACGCGGGACAGATGAACGCATTTACCCGTGGGGTAATAAATTTGACTGTCGCAAAGGAAATTTTGATGATGAGACACAGTTCGATAGTTATGTTGTTCCAGGAGGCCCAAACTGTGATAATTATCTGGAGACTGCTCCTGTTGGCTCATTTCAATCGGGAGTTAGCCCCTATCAAGTTTATGATATGGCAGGTAACGTATGGGAGTGGATAAACGACTGGTATGTTTCAATTTATTATTTATCAGCACCGTACAAAAACCCTACTGGCCCATCCAGCGGCAGCTATCGGGGATTGCGCGGGGGAAGTTGGTATTATGATGGGGAATTTGTTCGTACATCCGATCGCTATAATGGTATTCAGGGTGGCAGAGGCCTCCACATTGGTTTTCGTTGCGCCGCTTCCCCATGAGAACAGCGGATTGGCGGAATTGAACGGATGACCTTCTGCCCAGTGTCTTATCCGTTGCAATTCACCCATCCGTGTTCTGCAACCAAAGAACAGCAGATGGGCGGGATTTTGTGGCATTTTGAGCCTTGAATATCTACAAGAACCTCTATCCGCAAATCTGCGAGTTTAGCAACCTATACCAGGCCTACCGCGCCGCTCGCAAGGCCAAGCGCGACCCGGAAGCCGTGGCTGCCTTCGAGTTCGACCTGTTATAGTTCAAAGACTAAAACGCCCCGCCCTGCGGCAAGCCAGTTGGCTCGACGCTCAGGGCGGGGCATTGACTTGATGGCTCGATCCGGCTTCACTCGCCGGCGGCTCAGCTTTCGCACCGAGAAGCTTTCCAGGCTTCGATCAAAGCCTGGCGGTTCTTCTGAGTCGCCTTGATCGCTCTGCGCAGATCGCTGACACTCAGCGTGCTGCCAGGGAGATCAATCTCGATCTCCGGCTCCAGCCAGAGCTTGGCATCCCGGCGAGCGTCCGGCGCGTTTTTCCCCACATTGACGCTGGGGCGCTCGTCATTGACCACATCGTAGGTGTGCAGCCAGAAAACCAGGCTGCCGGCCTGCAAGACAGTTTGGCTCATCGGTTTGCTCCTGGGTGGATTATAGCCGTCTTTACAGCATCCGCCTCGCCCAGCGCCGCCAGGCGGGCTTTGAGTGCAGGCAAGGTGCGCTGAAGAAACCGGCGCGCGTAGCTCGTTTGATAAGCCCACTGCGCGCGGCGCTCAGGCGGCGTCTGCCCTTCTCCACCGAGCAGTTGCGGAGAGAGAAGGGCAACTAACACCAGGAAATTGGCCTGGTCGTCGAAGCAGGTCTGCGCTGGGCAGAACGCGCCGGGGTTGTCGTCGAAGCGACAAAGCCCGCCATCCCGGACCGCCACAAAGACATTGGCAGCTACTTCGATGGTGGTGGGGAAGGGGATCATGCCAGTGCCTTCTCGATGGCCGCCAGCCGGGCTTCGATGGCCTCCCGCCGGCGGCGGTCGCCGGCGGTAAAGAACACCGTGTTGATGCGGGTCAGGGCGATGTGCAGCGCGCCGGGGGTATGGATTTCGGTCAAGGCCTTGTAGAAGGCGCTGGCCTTCTTGTCTGTGCGCCCGGTGACCAGCTCCAGTTCCCACTGGTTGAACACTGCACCGTCTTCCGGCGTCCACTCGCTGCCAAAACCAGTCATGTCCGGCACAATCGCCGCCGCCTGGCGGAGCAAGTCTATGGCATCCTTGCCGAAAATCTGCTTGGTGAAGGGATAGGCAGGCTGATCCGGCATGATCGCCGCTCCTTGCGAGGCGGCCGCCGGCTTCTGCATCTCTACCAGCACAGTAGAGACGCTTGTACCCGATACATCGAATGCCCCAGCCCGAATATCTTCGATCTGGCCGTTCTGCTCGATTAGAGCGCGCAGCTCGCTCGTGCGCCGGTCCCTGCGGAATTTCAGCCCAGCGGGGACGATTGCGAGCAGCTGGCCGGCGGGTGTTAGTAAGGCGAGCGCGTGCCTGATATGTTCGATGTATTCGAGAGCATCCCGTTCGACGGCGAAGGGCGGGTTCATCACGACGAGATCGTACCCACAGGCGTTGTATTGCAGGAAGTCGCCCTCGACCACCTGCACTCGCGGCCCAAGCTGGCGCAGCTTCGCTGCCCGTTTCGGGTCGAGTTCCACTGCAACGATTCGGGTACTGGGGAACCTGGCAAGCAGCGCTTTGACAAAGGCGCCTTCGCCCGCAGAGGGTTCTAGGATTGCTTCTGGCGACCCGACTGTGATCTGGCCGATAACTTCGTCAACCAGGTCGTCCGGCGTGGGGTAGAAACCCAGCGGGTTCTTAGGCGGCATGATACCGGTGGCCAGAACTTCGGCCACCAGCGGCGCTGGGTCTTCCTCGAAGACGTGCGCCTTTACCTTGCCGCTCTTCCACTGCCCGCCCAGGCGGGTAAGGACTTCGTTTACCCGATCATACAGCTTTCTTTCGAG
Source organism: Candidatus Aquidulcis sp. (assembly GCA_020723385.1). Taxonomy (GTDB): domain Bacteria; phylum Chloroflexota; class Anaerolineae; order Anaerolineales; family UBA4823; genus DYIZ01. The sequence goes on along the minus strand of DYIZ01000041.1, from coordinate 16,133 downwards.
CTGGGCAGGCAGGATCAGCCGGTGATCGGTGCAGGTCGAGTGAGACAAAGCGTCGAGAACGTCTGGATCGAGCTGGCTGCCTGTGTGTGCCCTGGCAAGCGGCGCGCTGCGTTCAGCGGCTGCGCGTGGCGCGGCGGGCGCGGCGGCGACATCAGGCGATGGCAGGTACGCGGCCAGCTTCGCCTTCGCCGCCTCGAAGTCATACGGATACTCGCCACGGTTGACCCGCAGCTGAGACCAGCCCTGCCCGGAGGGTGTGCGCTGCATCGCCCCGCCGGCATCGAAGGTCAACTCCACCTCAGGCGTTTTCAGGCACATCAGGCCATAGCCGCAGTGTTCGACCTCGCCCCCAATGCTGTGGATGGTGGGGAGGCCAAGCTGCGTGTCGGAGACAAGCGCTCGCACGCCCTCGTCCAGCTTGTTCAACAGGAAGCGCACATCGTCCACAGTCCAGCGGTCGGGGAGAGGCGCTGCCGCTGCGGCCACGGCTGGCTTTAACGGCTCCGGCCCAACTACATCAGCAGAGAGTTGGGGAAGCGTACTGGTGCGCAGTTCTGTAGCGCCCTCGCCCCCATTGGTGGGTGCGACACCAACGACAGACTGGTCGGCTCGCGGTTCAGTCGTCCCGGCTGCTGCCGGCTCTCTGGTCTCGCTCACCTGCGACGCGGCAGGGGAGGCTTTCTCCTGGAAGCCCTCAGACGTGAAACCCAGATCAGCCAGACGCTCGATCAGGTCGCCAATCGCCTGGCAAAGCGCAGCCTGGCCGCTCATCTCCCGAAAGTCGCGCTCCGCTTCGAGCAGGCGCAGGTAGTCGGGGATCGCGGCCGGTTCAGTCTCGCCGGCATCCCTGGCGCACTGGCGGGCCAAGGTCATCAGAAAGTCTGTGTCTTCGGTTTCACGCAGGATGTGCCAGGCGAGCGATTCGGGAGTGGGAGGCGTGTCAAATTCTGCGGGCTGGCTCTCGACCGGCTCTTGCGCCTGGGTCAAGCCCGCAGGCGTTTTTCTCGGATACGGGCCGCCGTCGCCCCATTCCTCCTGGTATTCAGGCAACTCGTTGACTGGCGTGGGCCTTGTCCACAGTTCCCGCTCGATGGGCAGGCCAAGTTTGCCGCGTACCTGGCGCAGTTCTTTGAGCGAGAAGTAGCCACGCTCGGTCTCGTGGCCAATGATCAGGCCGAAACACAGCTCTTCGGCGGGGTCATATTCCATGATGTACCAGGTCCAACTGCTATCGGGCGTGAACAGCTTGATATAGGCCAAGGGGGTTTCCCTCGTCTCCGCGGCCTTTTCGCAGGCATACAGCTTCGGGATATGCGGCCTGGCCCATTCAGGGATATAGTCATACGCGCTGCCTACGCTGAGATTGGCAGTCCAGATATCCTCCAGCTCTGGAGAAGGAAGCGAGATTCCAAAGCGGTGTTCTGTACCGCCGCCATTCCAACTTTTGCTTTCCAGAACAGCGCCAACTGTAAGTGCGGGTACAGAACACCCGGCGGGTAAAGAACACCCGGGTGGAAAAGTCTGGGCAACCTCGGCTGCCGGCGTTTCCACCAGCGTAGTCCGTTTCCCTTCAGGCAGCACGGCATCCCGCCGGCCAAGATCCAGCCAGGGCCGTGCTACCTCGGGCAGCATAGCAATGTGCCGTTCCAGCGCTGTCACCTGGTTTTCATCGAGCAGCACTCCCTTGATGAACTGCCTGGCGACGAGGCGGCGGCCCTCGGGCGGCTCGCAGATGTGAGCAGGTGCAAAAAGGCTTTCCTTGCCATCGGCCAGGACTTCGATGTATGGATGTCCGCTGGTGGTCACGAACCCGGCGATGGCAACCATCTCGCCGGTTGTGAGAACCACATCACGCCCCATGCAGTACACCTCGATGCGGCTTATATCGTTCATCGTGTACGGCAGACGATCCACATCGCTCATGGAGACGATGTACTGCGGCAGGCCGGGGTCACGCCAGCAGCGCGCCGCAGCTTCCTCGGGCGTGAGGGTGTGGGTTGGGGGCAGGTCATCATCGCAGTTATTCTCGATCTGACTGCCGCCGGTCTTGTTGAGCAGCGCCGCAATCTCCTCGTCGGAGACCGTGCGGATGAAGAACCAGGCGGCGCGTTTCTTGCTCCATCTTGCCCCGGCAGATTTGAGAGCGCCGCGTACCGCCTCGTCGGGTTTGGCTGGGAAGGTGAGCCAGGTCCAGTCACGCTCGCGGCTGACGTTTGTATCCCCGATCTGGGCTGTGCTTTCCACCGAGGCCGGCTTCGCAAAGGCAGCCGCCTCGATCTGGTCGCAGATCCGGGCAGCGCCCTTGCCTTTGTCGCCCCCACGAATGGCGTCAGACAACCCTGTGCCTGAACTCATGATCCGACCACCAATCTCGACGTGCCAGGCGCGCCCCTTCGGAGTGGGGTTCTCGACTGCGGGCCAGTCATCGGGCAGGCGCTGAAGACAGTCGCTATCCACCGCCACGCACACAACGACGCCGGGATGTTCGGGGTGAGTAGCGATCCCGTCCCAACTGGCAGGGCAGTAGTAATCCGTCCTGCCGTCGGAGCGGTCAGGCGAATAACCGAACAACGTCCAGCCGCGGCACCCCAGCTCCTCGCCGATGCGGGCCACGGCGGCTTGCTTTTCTGTCCAGTGCATTGACATCGAAACCTCCTTGTAAGGAATGACCGGGGCAGGCTGGACGGCCCGCCCCGGTTCGAGAGTTCAGTTAGGGAGCAGCCTGGGCTGATTTCAGCCCCCGGCGCTCCCTAACTTTCCGGTAATAGTCTCGGGCTGCCGCCAGCGCCTCGGCGCTCACGTCGGCGAAGGCGCTGGCTGGCCCGCCTGCCTGCCGCCACTCGTAGGCCAGGCGAGGCCGGATGAGAGCTTCCAGCGCCGCCAGCCGCGCCTCGTCGCCGCTGAATTGGGCAGCGATGGCAGCGATTTCTTCGAGCTGCACCGTTAGGATTGGCTTTGGATTGCGCAGCAGCTCGTTCGTGCGCTGCTCGAACGTCATGGATAGCGGCGGTATGGCTTCGGCCATCACGGCACCCACACCCCGCGCAACATCAACTGTGCACTGGACTGCGCCTGCAAGAGCAGTGTGTTGCAGGCTGGCGCTTCGCCGTCCACGACCGCAGCCAGGCCCAGCCCGGCCAGGCGGTGGTTGACGAAAACGCCGTCGGCGACAACGTACAGCAGCTCGCGTCCGAGGCTGTCCACCGTGCCGGGCAGCAGCGGGTCATCCACCAGCAGGATCGCCTTGCTCTGCGGCAGAAGGTTGTTGATCTCGGTCTCGGCCATCAGGCCGTTGATCGTATCTTCGGTATCACCCGGAACGATGATGCCGAGGAAGCTGACCCGCCGGTACGAGCCGGCAATCGTCACCATAAGATCGGCGCCGTTGGAATTGACTACCTCGGCGGGGATGATCTCGGCGCTGGCCGGGAAGCGGCGATACAGAACATCGCATACCGCCCCTTTGCCCAGATCAAGAACGGTTGGCTGGCTGGGCGACGAGGTGGGTGTGGGCTGCGGCGAGGGCGTGTGAGTGGGGGGGGGGGGAGGGGTGGGAGTGGGGGTAGCGACGGCGCGGCAGGTCAGGCTCAGCAGAGCCAGGCCGAGGAGGATGAGGACGAAAGCCGCCATCGCGGTCAGGGTGAAGGATTTGGGGATTTTCAAGATTGTGGTTCTCCTTTCGGTCAGGGGAAATGAAAAATGCGCGACGCTGGTGGTGCGCCGCGCACTTTGGGGTGGGATTAAACGACAACGCCCCTGGCGGTTGATCGCCAGGGGCGCTCTCAAGATTTGATATTGTGTTATTGACGGGGGAATTCAGCAGCGCGGCGTGGACTGCGCTTTGAGTATGTTATATGCGGCTTCAAGGTGGGCCAGCGCTGCGGTTTCAAAAGACACAGCCGCCCCCGACTGCAGCAGTATTCGGCCGCTGGCATGATAGGAATGCACTCGAACGTTTGAAAAACCAACCGGCGATCACACATTGCGTGCATAAAACTAAGGGTAAGGGGTGGATGATGTGATTACGGGAATACTCTCTGGCGGCGGATAGGGGCCGGACGACTCGCCGCCGTTCATCCCGGCTGCGCCAGAGTCATCGGTGAGAGACATGGGCAGGTAAGCCTGCGGGGAGACTTCGATGATGTTGAATGTGTCGCTGACCGTAACAATCCCATCGCTGACCTGGATGGTCACGATGCAACTGCCAAAGGAGGGTGGCCCGTTGAATTGGATATTCGCGTATTGACCGTCGAGGGTGACGCTGCATTGCCAGTTATTTACATCAGTGATCGTCCAGATCAACTGCGAGTCGTCGCTCTCGTTATCGGTGGTCTTCGCCCATAGGTCAACGGCGTGGATCAAGGGCTGAGAGCCAGCCCTGGCGGTGACGTTGGGCAGGCTCATCACAGGCGCGGTATTGTATACGATTGTGTTTTGGTAAATTGACTGGACGGCAGTATGTTTATCATTGTTGTTTCCGAAATGCTGCCAGAAATCATAGAATGACCACTCGACGCTGTTATCGCCCACAATATCCCAGATCGGTGCAAAGCCGAATGCAGCGCTATCATGCACTTCACCCACATTGTCATCGAACAAATCATAGAGCGCCCCGGCAACGCGGCCTTCGACTGTATCACCAAGTGGATGACCATCTCCCCAGGTGGGCGTCTCAAGATCTTTCCAATCATAACTTGACAAGCCGCTGACAGCCATAGGAAAATAATCAGCCCATCCCTCGGTCCAGGCGCACAGTGGCTCCTCGACAGTCCATACATCATGGTTCAAGCACAAAAGAGAAGAATATAAATCATCCCAGAACCAAAATCCGTTGGCATTATACATATATTGGTGAGCGAGTTCGTGAATCACGTTATCAGGTTGATGGCGTGTATCAGGCATTAGCTGAATTCCTTCTACCGGCTCATACGGCCAGAATAGACTGGAAGGGGCAAGAGGCGCAGGAGGCAAGGGCGGCCTGCCCGAACGTTGCCAGATAGCCTTCGATGGCCCTGGATCGTCGCCTGTTTCCTGGTAAATGTATTCCCAGGCCCGCCGCATATCCTGGAAAATCCACATGGCGCCTTCGTTTGCCTCATCATTTGGAATCCAAAAAATAAAATCTCTGACACCGTCTGAGACATTTGTCACGATATCAGTAGGCCACATATAGACATCACTATCATAATTGGCCACCCATTGTCGCGAATCGCCATTATCATCAAAGTCCGTTTCGGCGACCACGTAAAGATCCAGCAAGCGTTCAGACACGTCAGATTCCAGGCCATCCGTATCCCAATTCCGGCGAGGGGCAAAGGAGAAATAGCCGTTATCGTCAACGGACGTTCGAGCCAATTGGTCATCGCTGCTGTCTGGGCCGGGAGCGCCATCATCATCATAGAGATAGACATTCGTATAATGCGCCGGTATCCACTGATCGTGGCGATCATAGTAGAAAAAGGTGCCTTGAGTTGTGACCCAACCAGGGACGTATTTTTGAATACCCAGATCGTCTATCCAGGGGCCGCCTTTTGTGACGCTTCCATCGCTGGTGAAATGCCAGGCTACCCACACATCATCGTCGCCAATGTAATTGCTCAGATCAACGTCAATCTGCTGCCAATTCTTACCAATGTCTGAGTTCGACCAGGTTTCGAGAGTGTCGAAAGCGATGCCGTCGTTAGATGCTTCCAGCTTCAAAAAATCATAGCCTGTCTCTATGTCATACCAAAGGGAGAACCACATTTCGACTGCAACGGCATCGCCTAAATCAAAAGGGCCGTAGACCATCCTCGTATCCATGTTGTCGAGGTAATGATCACGGCCTGCTACGGGATTAATCCCATCTGATCCGCCTCTGGCTGGCCAGATTGCATAACCTTCTGGATCCCAGGGGTGAGGATTTGGGCGATAATTATCATCATCCCATACTGCATCTACGCTTTCGTCCAGATGGACTACAGCCCACTTGTCCGAGGGGAACCCGCTCTCGAAATCTTCGGAATTGATCCAAACCCAACCTGTGTTGTTATTCTGCCTCGTTTCCTGTTTGATAATCCAGGTGCGTTCTCCATCGCTCATCGCCTGACCGGTATCAGGCGCATACGCCCCGGCGCGAAGGGGGATTTCCCCTTCCTGGGTGAAGCGCAGCGTTGTGGTGAAAGTCACAATCTCTCCAGGCGCTGCCTCGATCTGCCATGCCCGTTCCCCTTCCATAACAACACCTGTTTGTTCTCCCGGCTCCAAATCCGGCCCCGGCAGGCACAAGGCCAGATTGACCTGGACTTGTGCTTGCTCCTCAGGAAACTCGACGCCGATCTGCACCGGCACAGGCGTGTCGAGAGGCACAGTTCGGGGCACTTCGACCCAGATATGGGCTTCTTCTGCTCCCCAGGAGGCCAGTGGTACTTCGCCAGGCTCCCAACCGCAAGCCTTGAGCACTTCTTCCGGCTTGAGATAGGGTATCCAACGCTCCCAATTATCGGGAGGGCCAGGAGGCGGGGTTGACCCAATGGTATATCCTTCAGTTGTGCCGATTGGTGAGACTTCTATTGTAGGATTAGCCGTGCCGCCAAGCGAGGTGACCTGCACGTTTATTTCACCAAATACCCCTCTCCCCAGTTGAGGATCGTAGACTCTATAGAGAACGCTCCGCAATCCTTCTGCCGTGAAGCGCACTGTGGTCTTGCGCTGAACAGGGGTATGGGCAGCGACGTTTTCAAGAGTCCATTCATACTCGCCCTCCACGATGACCGATGGTTCGTGATACCCTGTTGCGGCGGTTTCTCCTGCAATGACCTGCAATTTTGGAATGTCCTCATCGGTCTCTACTGTGATGATCATATCTACCGGTTGGTCGAACAGGATAGGCCCGACGAGTTGCGCCGTCACACAGATACCTTCTTGACATACTTGTTCGCTGGATGAAACATCTCCTCCCTGACAGGCAGGAAGCAGCAGGCTGGCGATTGCCAACCAGATCACGACATGCATCAACCTGCGTTTCATTGTGTCCTCCTTTGCTCAATTATGGTGCGTTGGATTGACCATTGATCTCATTTCCCACGCTGATATTATGGCTGAAATCAAAGGCGAAGTCAAGCAAAATTTCCGCCTGTACGGATAGAGCGTGCATGCAAAAGTTAATTCTGTTGGCAAATTTCAGATGGCGCCGATCCTCCCTCAAATGCTGAACAGCACAGCATTTTGGGGAACCGGAAGGGGGCGAAATCAAATTCGCCGACAGTATCAGAAGTTATCTGACCATGGCATCGAATTCGTCCTTCCGCCTGGGCTTGTGACCGTTGTTTCCGAACATGCTGACCTCCTTTCGTAAGCTGGTTTTTTGGGCTGCACTGCCCCACGAGATCTTTCACTACCTTGCTGCACGCCTGCTTGGCCTGGAAACCTACCTGGATGCAGGCATCACCTGGGTTCGCAAGGGGCCGCGTTGGAAAAGCCTGCTGGCGGCGCTTGCGCCGGCTTTCGTGGGGCTGGTGATGTTGTCGTTCTTTGTTTGGGGATATTTCACGAAGGCGATAACCTCCGAGCAGCGCACGGCCTGGCTGCTCTGGATCGTTTTTGCGCTCTCGTGGCTTACCGCGTGCGGGCAAGACTTCCTGGCTGTAATCCGGCTGCTCAAGCGATAAATCACTTCGGTACGCCCGAATAGAGCACCTGGTCGCCGGTTTGGATGCCGTCCCAAGCGTTGATCTGCCGGCCGCCGCGAACCACCACCGGAGGGAATATCCAGGGGTTGGCGGCAGCTTTTTCCTTCAGAACCTTTACCTGAGCCTGCCAGTAGTGACCGGCGCCGCCTTTCGTGCAGCGCCAGCCGGCGCCGCGCCGTTTGGACGACAGACTGTTGTCGAAGATCGTCGCCGCGCCGCAGATTGGGCAGGCTACCGGCGCGACCGGGTAGTAGCCCGGCGGCGGGTCGGGGGCGCGCTCGCCGCCTGCGCGCAGATAATCGGCCACAGCCTGCACCGCCGGGCAGGCCTCGCCCAGGTAGCAGGAGCAGCGGCGGTGTTTGTCCACCCGGTGATGCTGCGGGCGCATGCCGGGGCCGAAGTCAACGGCGTAGAAGTAGCCGGAGAGCGTGACTTTGACTTCCTGCAAAGCCATCTGCAGGGCGGTGGGGTCGAGCTTGAACTTGAATGCGCTGATATCGAGTGTTGTCATCATTTCCTCCTAAAAACCCAAACCTCGCTCCTTCATGCTGACGTAGCGCCCCCCCTGCCCAATGGTGACGTGATCGAGGATTTCGATTTCGACGAGCTTGCCAGCCTGCACCAGGGCGCGAGTGACTGCGACATCGTCCGGGCTTGGCGTTGGATCCCCGGACGGATGGTTATGTGCGACCAGTATAGACACAGCGTTGCGCCGGATGGCTGCCTTGAAAATCTCGCCCACCCGGATCTGCGTCTGGTTGACTGAGCCGCGATACAACCTATCAATGGCGATGAGATGGTTGCGTACGTCGAGCAGCAGCACCCAGAGTTCCTCCTGATCCAGAAGGGACATCTCGTGCTGGATAAGCGCGGCTGCGTCAGCCGGGCTGTGCACCGAAGGGCGCTCACCTTCGGCCTCTGTCGCCAGGCGCTTGCCCAATTCCAGGGCGGAAAGCAGCCGGGAAGCCATCTTGGGGCCGATGCCTCGCACACCGGCGATCTCGCCAGCTGAAGCCAGGCGGATAGCGCGCAGCGAGTCGAAGCGGGCCAGCAGCGCCTCGGCAATCTCGATTTGCCGGGGGCCGCCGATCAGGGCAGCCAGCAGCTCACCGGTGTTGCAGGCCGCAGCCGATTCAGCCACGCGCCGCGCCGGGCGGTCGCGCGGGGGCAGATAAGATAATTTGTGGTCCATGTTGTCCATGTTCCTCCTCGTAACAAAGCGCCGTTCCCCGGACAATTCTGGCCGGGGAACGGTGAATGGTCAGGATTTCACTTTCCCGATGTACTGGGACTTCAGAACGCCGCCTTCCCGCCAGCGGCGGTAGGCATAGCGGTGGCCTTTGATGGTTTTGATCTCGATATAGCCGCCGCCATTGCCCGGCCTGGATTCGGCGCGTTGCGCCGGCTGCGGCTCTTCCAGCTCAGTCTCGCCCAGCAGCGCCAGGGCGTACTCCAACACCTCCTGCCGGGCTTCGGGCGAAAGCTGAAGCAAGACAACAGCGACACGTTCGCTGCACTCAGTGCAAGTCTGCTCGATGGGCGAGTTAGGGAGCAGGGCATACATCATCAACTGATCTTTGCTCCCTAACTCGATCACAGCGGGCGGGGCGTGGGCCTGGCTCATCGCTGCCTCAGGGCAGGCGATGGCGCGCCGCTCATCGCCGTCGTCGAGGATGACGGTGATGAGCGGCGCGCCATCGCGAGGCACGTTGACCGCCCCCTCGCACATCCCGAACCACTGGTTCGGGACGCCGGCGTTGGGATAGATGGTGCAATCGGGCGTCAGCTCATCAGAATTCTTAGGCGTGAGCGAGACCTTCCAGCCGGCCTTTTCCCACTCGGCGGCGTACAAGGATGGCTCACAACCATCTGCACCGGCAGGCAGCCCGGCCAGGACGGTCACCCGTCCGACGTAGACGATCATTCCGGGTGGCGGCAGTTCGCCGGATGGCTGCCGGTCATCTTGCCCGCAGCCAGCCAGAAACAGGACGGTCAAGGCTGCCAGTAGCAGTGCGATCAAGAAAGTCGGGACAAACGTGGATTTGGTATTCAAGGTTCACCTCCATAGGTGGAAATGAAAAGGCCGCACTCCCGATCCGGGAATGCGGCCTTTTCGTAAAAGGGGTTGTTTGGGTTGTCGTTATTGCCGCGCCTGGCTCACCGCCCAGGGGGCGGGTGATGGCTCAAAGCCCAGGGCGCGCAACTCGTTGGCTACCCCACGCAGGGCGCGAGCGTAGGCCGGTTCTTCGGCGATCTCTTCCTGCACGCTGGCTTCATCCTCGATCCAGAAGAGCATCTCCGGGACCAATTTCGGCTCAGGCCACCCACTGCAAGCAGCACGCTCCTTTGCCATGCTGGTCGCGCCGTAGGCTTCTTCAGCCTCGTTCAGGATTCGGCGAGCGATCTCTTCGCTTGAAGCCTGTGGCAGAGGATCGCCGATCTCAGGCAACTCGTCCAGGCTGTCACACACCAGCGCCCAGACCTTGCTGTCCGGGCCAACGACGAAATTGACCTGGGTCTCGAATGGATATTCCTGGCGCGATGGCTCTTTCATCGCCTTCCACTCGCCAACTTCCAGAAAGCCGCCGCTCATCTTGCCGTCAGGCATCGCCTGGAAGAGGCTCTCGAATGGGGCGGCGTTAGGAGCCTGCACACCGGGCAGGTGGATGATGATGCCGTTGCCGGCCTTGTACGCCTTGCCGGTATACGGCTCGCCGTTGATCTCGATCTGAATGTCCATAAGGTTCACCTCCTGTTTTTTTGGGGGGATTACAAAAAGGACCCTCGGCTTGTACTTACACAGGCCGAGGGTCCCATGATGGTTATTCCCGCTCCCCGCCAGATACCCGATCCTCGTAGTCTTGTTCGAGATGAGCATCCGGGGCAGGCGTGGGTGGGCAATGATCGCCTTTCAGAACAAGCAGTTGATCATCCCAGGCGTATTCAAGTTGTCGGGGCCAGTCCAACTCTTCGAGGGTATCTGCGGCGCAGTCCAGCAGGTCTGCCAGGTCGCCGTCAGAGAGCGTCTCGGGTTCGATCTTCTGTCCGGCCAGCCAGTCCAGCAGTTCATCCAGGACGGCCGCCCAGGTGATTTCCAGGCCATGATCGGCCGGGTCGTAGAGCAGCGCCTTCGCCCGCTCGATGAGCGCGCCCTGATGGGCGGAACGGAAAACCAGACACCGGACATCTTCGACCAGCTCATCGGACAGATCGGCGGCGTGCGCCAACACCTCGTCAACGCGGCTGTCCGGCTGATCTTTCTGGCGCGCCCTGCAGTTCGGGCAGGTTTCCTGGAACCAGGGCTTGATGAATTTCTCGGCGCACTCGCAGTCCCAAAACAGGTTAGAGAGCACGACCGGCATCTGCGGACTGCCCACAGACTCGCAAGCGTCATCCCGGCATTCAGGGCAGGTTCGGGCGTGGGCAGCCAGGCAATCCTGATCGTGGCAGACCGCCCCGCACCGGGTTTCGGATGAAGCCATCGGGGCGGCTGCCTGGCCGCAGTGAGCGCACGTCCGCATCGGGCGGTCGGAGATCACGGCAGTTCCATCCAATTCGCCCACCCAGAGATCCAATCTGGCAGCCAGGATTTGCAGAAAAGCCTGGTCGGTGGTTTCGGGTGGGTCGGCTGCCGGTACGTGCGGCGAGATCGCGGCACGGCAGTCGGCCAGCACCTGCCGTAATTGGGCCAGTTTTTCTTCGGTCAGTGACATCGGATTATTCCTTTCTCGGCCTCGGTTGAAGCCGTCATCGGTTATTGCTCGAGTTCAAACGCCAGGGCTGGATCCTCCACGGTACATTCCGCTTCCGGCAATTCCCCAAGCACAGAGCGCAGTTCTTTTGCGCCGCGCAGTTCTTTTGCGCCGTTCACCCGGAATTCGTCAACATCCCAGGTGGTGATATAGCAGTGGTCAAAGATCACCTCCGGGTCGGCTTTCAGCCCGGCGACGATCTCCGAGATAAGTTCAGGAGTTGGGGGATGGGTGAAGCGACGCTGGACGCCCATTCGAGCGTAGGCCACGTAGAGGACGCCGAAACCGGCGCGTGTGATACGGCGGTGGATCAGGTGACCGGAAGCGGTCTTTTTGTAGAATGGCCGGCGCTGCGGATCGGCAGCCTGGCGCTTGCGGTCCACGAGGGCGCGCAGGGCCGACCAGTACCCGCATAGCGGGCATGACAGCCATTCCTCAAGCGTGCGCGTATTCAGCTCGTAGATCGCTTCGGTGAACCCGCACTGCGGGCATTCCTCGATATCTTGAACAGATGACATAGGTTCACCAGGTTTCTTTCTCTTCTTCACGCAAGGCCTTGCGGGCCATCTTGCGCGCGAAGCGTTTCTGTATCTTGCGGTCGCGCTTTTCCGCACGGCGCACGCCGCGCAGCGCCTGGGTGTTGAGATTTGGGTTACGATTTGTTGCGTTCATGTTAGAATCCTTTCGTAGTTTGGTGATATCTGGTTCATCGCAGCCGGGAGGCGTCTCTAGCGCCTCCCGGTTGCTATTGGTGGTCAATCAAAGCCAGGGCCTTCGAAGCGAGAAAGCGCGCTCGAAGGCCCTGGTTGATAATCGTGGGATTTCGTTGTGTGGTTATCCCTATTTTCCACCTCCTGTTTGGATCCACTGCATCGCCTGATTCAAGGCTTCTCTTGCCTTCCTGCACCGGCCAGAGAAAACACACTTGCGGCCTCGCAGAATGGCGTAGGATAGGCCATACTGCGTCGGGCAGCCAAGATGGACGCGGAAAACCGTCCCAACTGCCTCGTAGATGCTCAGGTCGCCGCGCCGGATCAGGCGTCGCAGTGAAATGCTGTTGGCTGACAATAGAATAACCTCAACTGGCTGCCTGCACGTGCATAGGCATCAGCACGTGCAGCAGGCTGTCGTCGCCCACCGGTCGAAAAATGATCGGAGTGGTGGGCTGGTTGGTTTCCATCGCCACGCTGGGAGTCTTGATCGTCCCCAGGATCTCGCGCAGGAAGCGCACGTTGACGCCGATCATCAACTCGCCGCCTTCGACGTTGGCTCCCTCGATGACCGTCTCGATCTGTCCGGTCTCTTCGGCCTGCGCCAGGAGCGCCAGGCTGCCCGGCGCGCCATTGTTGGACGTCACGTTCAGCTGCACCAGCCCCTGGCCCTCGCGGGCGAAGATGTTGGCTTGCTTGCAGGCGTTCAGGAAAGCCGCCGTCGCGAGGGTCGAGCGGGTGGCATGCGTCTTTGGGATCACATCGTTGATATTGGGATACTGGCCTTCGATGCGCTGTGAGACCAGCTCCACGTTGCCGGCCTTGAAGAAGACCTGAGTAGCGGAGATGGCAATAGTCACAGCCTGCCCTGAGCCTGTCGAAGGGTCGCCCTCGTCCGGCAGGATGCGCGCCAGCATTTCCAGCGCCCTGGCCGGGATGATGGCTCCCACAGCCTGCTTCACTGGCGAAGAAAGATCGATCCTTTTGCGGGTCAGGCGGTATCCATCGGCGGCATCCAGGGTCGCCTGGCTGCCGCTGACCAGGATGTAAACACCAGTGAGCACCGGGCGGGATTCCTCGTCGGATGCCGAAGGTGTGACCTGTGAAATGGCCGCCTTGAGCTCGCCGACGGCGATCACGACCTCCTGGCCGGCGGCGGAGGGCAGGGGCGGGAACTCCTGGGCGTCAATGCCCTTGATTTGGGTCTTCGACTTCCCGCAGCGCACGTGCAGCGTCTGGGTTTCCACGTCAAGCGCCAGGCTGACCGCCTCGGGCGGCAGGGTCTTCACCAGGTCTTCGAGCGTCTTGGCCGGGATGGTCACCGCTCCCTCGGCTTCGATCTTGGCCCCCACCTGGCAGGTAATCGCCACCTCGAGGTCGGTGGCAGCCAGCTTGAGCTGCCCGCCTTCGGCAGCGAGCAGCACGTTTTGCAGTACCGGCAGGGTCGAGTTGGTTTTGGCGGCGCGGCTGACGATCGCCAGGCCGTGGGCCAGGTTTTCTTGCAGAACTTGAATTTTCATGGTCACCTCCGTGAATGAAATAGCAGCGGCTACCAGATAGTGGCCGCTGCTGTAAAAGGATAGGATTACCAAAATCGTCATAGAACCCCCTGTTTTAGACACAAAGGCGTGGCACCGGGTCGCTAGAAGGGGATATTATCGTCCGAGGAAGCCCCGCCGGTCCCGTTGTCATATTGCTCGTTTTCGTGCCCGTTGTCGCCTTCGCTTTCGCTGCGGCCAGAGGATGACAGGAAACGCACCGTTAAGGCGCTGACCTCGAACGAAGCGCCTGGCCCGTTCTGCCCTTGCCAGATACGCGGGCAGCCGGTTTTGGCATCGGGCACCAGGCGGCCTTCTACCAGCACCTTGCTGCCTTTCTTGAGATACTGGTTGCAGGTTTCGGCTTGTTTGCCCCAGACCGCGATGCGGAACCAGATCGTCTCCTCGACGAGCTGGCCGTTCGAGTTGGTGTATTTGCGGCTACTGGCGACCGAGAAATTGGTCACCGCTTGGCCGGCGGGTGTATAGCGCATTTCGGGATCGCGGCCGAGGTTGCCGACGATGATGATCGTGTGGAAAGACATAATGTCACCTTCCTTTCTATTTTTTGGAAATTGAAACGGGCTTGAACATAGCCGCGTCTGGCAGCTAGTTAAATGCAGAGAGGGCAGGAAGAATCCTGCCCTCTCGTGGTTAGAAAGTAATTGTGGCGAATTTTGTTTATTCGGATGCTTGTTGTAGCACCCTGGTATAAAGCTCAGCACTCATCCGAAAACCATTCAGTTTTAGATCATCAACCAAAGGCTTGATGGTTGGCAAGTAGCCCGATGTTTTTGCCATCAATAGCAATCCCAGCGTACCGATCACGCTTAGACCAATCGTCTGAGCTTTGCGTCGGGCGGTTAGATCGTCCAACAAAGTCCAGTCTGCACCGATTTCCTTGGCGACAACGATAGTTTCACTTTCGCCAGCTCCGAAATCGTTGCGCAAGAATAGAACCGCCAGATTATCTTGTGGAGGCTGGATTTTGACCCAGCCAGCTGCCGAAAGCGCTGCTGCGCTAGTTTCGTCCAGTATTTCGCCGCGCGCTGCCGGCGGGACCAGAACCTCATCGAACAATTGATGTAGCAGTTCCAATTGGCCAATACTTGCCAGGGCAATAATCGGCCCGGAGTCCGAAACCGCTTTAGGCACGGCCTGTCTCCCAGTTCTGCACAGCAGCTACCTCATTCGCCCAATCTTGTTCATCGAAACGGAAGTAATCTATGCCCTTCCGCGCAAGCAGGGAAGCAAAACCAGGCAAGGTTAGTCCCAGCAGTTCAGCAGCTTTGCCCGCAGAGATTCGCCCTTCCTGGAACAGGCCAATCACAGCGAATTCTTTGACATTCTCAGCAGCCTGCCCTTGAGCTGGCCCAAGTAAATCGGCCAGGTCTTTCGGGAGAGTGAGGTGTAAAGTGGTCGTGTTCATGATGATCCTTTCCACGGTAATTCCGCGCCGCGATATTATAAACGAAACCGGCTCGCCTGAGACTATCGTCAGCCGTTGCTTAAAATCTGGTAGGCTGCCTCTGCATCGTTGTCGGCCTGCTTCACGGCCTCGGCCGCTTTGTCGCGGGAAACGCCCAGGCCAGGGACGGTCTTGGTCCAGAAGGTCGTCCAGTCCTTGCCATCTTTCGGGGCAATATCTGGGCGAGGCGCGGGAGTGGGGTCTGCCGGTTGCGGGGCAGCCGGCAGACTGGCCGGCGGCGGCGCAGGCTGAACGGGTGCCGGGGCGCTCGCTGGCTGCCGGGGCGGAACGGCCGGGGGAGGCGCAGCAGGAAGCGGCTGGGCGGGCACCGGCGCTTTCACTGCCTGCTGGGGCGGAATGGCCGAGGCAGGCGCGGCAGGAAGCGCAGGGGTCGAGGCAGTGGTATCGCCAGCCTTGCTTTCGAGAGCGCCTTCGTCTTCGTCATCGTCCTCATCATCCACTTCCGCACCTTCAGGCACGATTAGCGGATCGGCCACATCCAGCGGCTTGACCTGCCCGCTGAATGTTTGGCCGGTGAAAGCGAAGTTGCTCATCCGGGCTGTGACTGCCTTCACCCATTCGGGATCGGCTTCGATGTGGATGAACCACTTCTTAACCCGAATGGTTTTTCCGTTCTTGACAAACGGCACTTCCCGTTCCAGCCGGTAAACATAGAACGGGGCGCCAGCGGCGTTGCCGCCATTCAGCGCATCGGCGACGGCCTGGATCGCCCCAAGCTGCTGCTTGATGAATTCCCGGTCATAGAAAGCCCTGGTCTTGATCTCGAAAGCGACCAGGTGGCCGACTTCCGGCAAGAACAGGCGCAGCCGGCTGGTGGGCTTGAACTTCAGCTCGAAGGCCTGCCCATTGCGTTCATAACGGATAATCTCGCCGCGCTCGAAGGGGCGATGCGGCTCGCCGTTGCGAATTTGGTATTCCAGCGTCACCGGATCACGCAGGCTAAGGTAGTGTTGATCATCGGCCTGGGCGATCAT
>DYIZ01000040.1 GCA_020723385.1 Candidatus Aquidulcis sp. | reverse complement strand
TGGCCTGCTCCAGAAAAACCGTCAGCCCGCGCAGGTAAGGTGGCGGGAGCGGGATCAACCTGCGGTGGATTCCGATTGTCTCGGCGACGGTCTGGCAAATCTGGCTGAAGGTCAGGTATTCCGGCCCGCCGATCTCGTAGGTCTGATTGCGGGTGTCGTCGTTGTCGAGTGCCCAGGTCAGGCAGGTCGCCAGGTCTTCCACCCACAGCGGCTGGAGCGCCGTGCGTCCGTCGCCGGGGACAAAGAAAATCAACGGCATGATGTGCATTAAATACGCCAGCCCGGTGGTGAAGCCATCGTGCGGGCCGAAGACGATCGCCGAGCGCAGGATGGTGAAATTAACCCCGCTGCGGCGGATGTGTTCTTCAGCGATAGCTTTGGCCTTCAGCACCGGGTAGGCCGAGCGGCGGTCGGCGTCGAGATGGCTGACGTAGAAGATGCGCTCGACCCTGGCGTCAGCGGCGGCCTGGGCGACGGCTTGCGTGGTCTGGATATCGCTCTCCAGCAAATCTACCCGTGCGCCGCGCCACTCCCCGCCCGCCAGGTGGTACACCGTGTCCACACCGACCAGGGCGGCGCGCAGCCCGCGCGGGTCCGCCAGGCTGGTAACAGCCACCTCGACCGGCACGCCGCGCGGCAGGTTGGGGGATTTCGGCGAGGGGCGGATCAGCGTGCGCACAGGATGGCCCGCCTCGACGAGGTGACGTATAAGTGCTTGCCCGATGAAGCCGGTGCCGCCGGTGACGAGAATCATAAAGGTTGCAAGTGGAAGGTTGAAGGTTGAAAGTGACTGACTGCTGACAGCGATTATAGCATGGGGCGGGGAGCGGCTTGACTACGCATGTAATGTCGTTCACCTTTGCCGTGAGGAGACCGAAAATTCGGTTTTCACACCTGCAAAGCAGGTGTGAAAACCGAATTTTCGGATTTTCCGTCTGGCCGCGAACCGGCCATACGAACGAGAGAGGGAATTACATCCCCGGAAGCAGCGGCCGCTGCCAGGGAATGAACATCAGGATAAGGAGTATTGCGATGGTATACCAGATCGCCGCGCGGCGGTGCTTGGCGACATCCGTCGCTCCGCGCTTGGCCAATTGGCTGCCCACGTGCGCCAGAACGATGGCGATGAACATTTCGGGGATGTGCATCGAGAGAAAGAATCCCAGGTTCCCGAAACCGAGTACAAACATCAGGATGATGCCCAGCAGCATTTGCACATCCAGCGCTGAAGTAAAGATCATTCCCAATATTTTATTGGTAGGTTTCCACTCGTGTTTGCCCAGCCAGCCCACGTATTCGAGCGCCAGCACGGCCACACCCGCGACGACCACCAGCCACCTCAATACATTGTGTAACCATAAAACAATTGAAAGCATAGGTTCCTCCACAGGCCGTGAATTATTCTGGGGCATCCGTTTTTGACAGGAGAGCCATTATTCTAAATGGAGCCGATTGCTGCTTGCCGGGAATAGCCGTAAAGCTCGATATATGCTACCACAGCTACCCCCAGGTAAGCCAGGGTTTTGGGTATCATCAACATCCCAACCAGGGGATACTGCGGTGCAAGGAAAATGACCGGGATATAACAGGCAAACGAGACCAGGATCAAACCCGCGACCCAAAGGGATGCCCGATCCCGGTGGGTTATGGCATCCCGCAGGATCAGGTATGTCACCCCCAATCCCTGGAGCATCAACGGCAGGTTACGGATGATTGACCACGGCTGAGGCGGGGTCACGCTGTCCCAGGCGTTGGCTGCTGGGATCATCAGGACAAACCGCACGATGCCTGCCAGGAGCAGCAAATAGCCAAACCAGCCATAATGCTTCTCGAAGCGTGTCCGCCAGAACTCTACCATCAGCATATAGAAAAGCGTCACCGTCACCGAGGTCATCAGTGTGCCCAATCCGATCAAGCCAATAGAGAGACCCATCACCGAGATACGGGCATTCAGATCCCCCAACGCATACGCCCAAACCCGGAAACCGACATGCCCCGTATCGCCGAGGGCCAGCAGGCCGAATGCCCAAAGAACCACTGCGGCTGTGCGCTGGTTCTGAGGGGCTACCTTAGCCCGACGGACGAGCATGGCAGCGACCAGCCCCCAGACGACGATCAGATAACTGATGTTGAAAATAACTTCAACCCACATCCGTGTAGTGTCAGACATTACCTATCTCCAGTGTGTGATTCTCGGCAGTGATGATTTGTGGGTCGTCCGTATTTGATGGAAGAGCCTGAGAAGTGGTGGGGCCTTCCTTGCCAGATGCCGGCGCTGACCGCAAGTAAGTCCGTTAATCTTACCAAACAGGCCGTGGGATAGCAACCGTTTGCGGTCACCAATATCTGCCGCTCTCCCTTATCCCCTCTCCCCTTTTGTGTTAGGATTCGCCTCACTGCCAACTCCCAACCACAAACTGACAACTGAGGCCCCCATGTTCGACATTCCCGATTCTGACATTCTCCCCCTCGCAATGGAACACGGCTTCTGGACCTGGTCGGCCCAGGCCAAAGTCTCCCCCATCCCGGTCAAGCGCGCCAAGGGCGTGTATTTCTGGGATGTGAACGACAAACGCTACCTGGACTTCAACTCGATGACCATGTGCTGCAACATCGGGCACGGCGATGAGCGTGTGATCAACGCCATCGCCGAGCAGGCGCGTGAATTGCCCTATGCCGCCCCCGGCATGGCGACCAAACCGCGTGCGATGTTGGGCAAGCTGCTCTCCGAGATCACCCCCGGCCTGCAGCGCTTCCTGTTCACCCTGGGCGGTGCGGACGCCAACGAGAACGCCATCAAACTGGCGCGCGCCTACACCGGGCGGCACAAGATTCTGACCCGTTATCGCTCGTATCACGGCGCTTCGGCCGGTGCGATGGCTGCCACCGGCGACCCGCGCCGTGTGGCCTGGGAGCCGATGCTCATGCCCGGCGTCGTCCATTTCCTCGACCCTTATCGCTACCGCTCCACCTTCCACCGCGCCAACCCCGACATCTCGGAGGCCGATTTCAGCCTCGATTACCTCAATCACCTCGAGGAGATCATCCGCTACGAAGGGCCTGACTCCGTCGCCGCGATTCTCGTCGAGTCGGTCACCGGAACCAATGGGATCATCATCCCGCCCGAGGGCTACCTGCAAGGCGTGCGCGCCTTGTGCGACCGCTACGGCATCCTGCTCATCGCCGACGAGGTGATGAGCGGCTTCGGGCGCACCGGCAAATGGTTCGCGGTGGACAACTGGGCCGTCAAACCCGACCTGATGACCATGGCCAAAGGGCTGACTTCGGCCTACGCCCCGCTGGGCGCAGTGGGCATGAAGGAAGAAATCGCCCATTTCTTCGATGAGCGGGTTTTCGAATCCGGGCTGACCTACACCGCCCACCCCATCTCGCTGGCCGCGGCGATTGCCAACATCCGGGTGATGCAGGAGGATCGCATCGTCGAATGGTCGGCGGCGATGGGGCCGGTGCTCCACCGGATGCTGACCGACCTGGGGGAACAGCACCCCTCCGTGGGCGAGGTGCGCAACATCGGGCTGTTTGGGATCATCGAACTCGTGAAGGATCGCCAAACCAAAGAGCCGATGGCCCCCTGGAACGGCTCATCCCCCGAGATGGCCGCCTTCCGAAAATATTGTCTCGATCACAATCTGTATCTGTACACCCACTGGCACACCGTCCTCATCATTCCGCCGCTCATCATCAGCGAGGAGCAGTTGGCCGAGGGGTTCGCGGTGCTAAACAAGGCGCTGGAAATTACGGATAAGGTTGCAAGTTGAAGGTGGCAAGTTGCAGGTTGAAAGTTGAAGGTTCTCGATGATGATGCCTATAATTTTCGATGAATACTTGGACCGGCTCGAACGGCTGCACGCCGATATTGCCCAGGCCGTCGAGGGGCTGCCGCTGGAGGCGCTGGATTGGGCGCCGGGAGCAGAGATGAATTCCATTGGCGTGCTGGTGGTGCATCTCACCGGCGCGGAACGCTACTGGATCGGCGATGTCGCCATGCAGGAGCCATCCGGCCGCGATCGGGATGCCGAGTTCCGCGTCCGAGGGCTGGATGCCGCCGCGTTGATGCAGCGCCTGGCAGACGCGACCGCTTACGCCCAGGGCGCGCTGGCCCGGTTGCCGCTCGCCGATCTCGACGCGGCGCGCACTTCGCCGCGGGATGGGCGACAGTTCACCGTCGCCTGGGCAGTGCTGCACGCGCTGGAGCACACCGCGCTGCACCTTGGGCATATCCAGATCACGAGGCAGATGTGGGAGAGGCGAGCGAAAGGATGATTGTGTAAGGTGTTGATTGAATGAGACATCTTGATAAATTCGAATCTCGTCGTCGCTGGACAGAACTTCGTGATCTTGTAAACGCCTGGGATCCAATAGGTGCAATTGCAGCAGGCTCTCCACGCGATGAATACGAGGATCTCGTTGGTCCCATCATGCGATTGCTCGAACAGAGCGCAAGTGAATGTGACCTAGTAGCGCGCATCAAGGGCGAGGCTGACTTACGGTATGGGACTACCTTTAATGGGATTGAGTTGTTTGCTCGCCAAGTTTGCGAGTGGTACGACCGTTATTGGTCTGAAACAACCGTATAACTCAAATAACCCTTAATGACCAGGAAAAACCTCTCCAGTCCGCTTATTGATAAACTCGAGGCTGATCTACGGCATGAGTTTCCCCGACTAGCAATCGAACGAACCGATTCGTCCATCTGTGTTCCTTCGAGTACAGATAATGGTTTCGCGGTTAAATTGGTTGACGCTATTCAGGAGGTTGTTCCGGTTTTTGGGGCTTGGGTTGATTATGGCTTGAATAAAGAAAAAGCAATCCCGAAATTTCAGGCTGGTCTACGCGGAGAAGCACGTTTACATGAAATCAGCAGAGCAGGAGTAGCATATCACTGGAGAGTTGAATTTTTACGCAACGGTGTTTGGGTCAAAGAGAAAAATGATTACTATTCGCCTCCGATCTTTTCAGGGCTGTTGCTGCTCTTATGGCGTAAGCAAGAACGAATTTTATGGAATGACCCAAGTAGATTGCGCTAAGAACTTATGGTAATTGCTCAGCCAGCCCCATTTCGGCAGTTGAAACTGCACCAACACCTGCAAAGTCCGCCCTTCGGTGGACTGAACCCCACAAAGTACCTGTCCTGAGTGTAACGAAGGATGGGGATTTGCAACCGGCTGTTCTTTAGCTGCCGTTGCAGCGATTTCAATCGCCAGCGGATTACAGGCGGAATAATTACGAGTTATGATATAAGCAATCCCACCTGGGCAACTGATCAGCCTGCCATCGGATGAATCCGATGCCTAAAAAATTCAAACCCGCTGAAGCGGGTTGCCACCAATATTTTAAACCTGCTTCAGCAGGTTTTTGGCTATATCAGACGCCGATTTCAATCGGCGGCAAAGAGTGGCTGAGTAGATAATATCGTATCTTTAGCAGAAAGTCACCACTAGCGTAAGATCCTGGGCAGCCTGTTCGACGCCTGGTATCGCTATTACGGCATCCACCAGCGGTTGCTGATGGCGTTCTACTTCGTCTGGCTGGAAATCTTTGCCTGGCTGTACTGGCGCAAGACCCGATGACCCCCATGAAATACCTCCGCACCACCGATCTCGCCCGCGCCGTGGGCATCCACCCCAACACCGTGCGCCTGTACGAAGCATGGGGCTTTCTCCCGCCAGTGACGCGCAGCCCCAAGGGCTACCGGCGCTTCACTGTGGCGCACCTCGACCAGTTGCGGCTGGCGCGCGTCGTCATGCACGGCGGCTGGCCCGGAAAGAACATCCGCCAGGCCGGGCTGGCGCTGGTCAGGAAATCGGCCAGCGGCGACCTGGGCGGCGCGCTGGAGATGGCCCATCAATTGGTCGCGCTGATCCAGGCCGAGCGCGCCCAGGCTGAGGCTGCGGCGGCTTTCCTCGAAAGATGGGCCAGCGGCGCGCCCGCCGAAGCCGCCGGGCGCGAGCTGCGCATCGGCGATGCCGCCCGCCTGCTCAACACCACCATCGACTCCCTGCGTAACTGGGAGCGCAATGGGTTGATCGTCGTGCCGCGCGACCCCCACAATGGCTACCGGCTCTACGGCGCGCCGGAAATCGGCCGCCTGCGCGTGATCCGTATGTTAATGCGCAGCGGGTACAGCGCCATGGCCGTTCTGCGCATGTTGTTGCAATTCGACCGGGGACAAACCGAAAATCTGCGCCAGGCGCTGGATACCCCCCGCCCGGATGAAGATGTGCTCTCCGCCAACGACCGCTGGCTGTCCACCCTGACCGATGTGGAGCAGCGCGCCGTCCAGGCCATCCGTTTGCTAGAGGAGACGATCCGCAGGCAAACGTAAACTAACGGGATGATTCCCGGATTTTGGAGTGTGCGGGCGGCGTAGCCGCCCGCACACCCCAAAATCCGGAGTTCCTCCCACCTTGTTACAACGGCTCGAGCGGCAGGCAGTAGGCCATGCTGATCCACGTCCCGGCCGGTTTGTCCGGTGTGGGGTAGTAAATCTCCAGCGGCGGCTTGTCATCGGCCTGGTAGCCGCTGTCGGGCAGCCAATCCCCGTACAGGTGGTCCACCATTTCGGCGATTTTGTGCGCCTCCAAGGGGCTTACTTCGATCCGGCAGATTGCATACTTGCCGCCCGCAATATCCTGGATGCCGATCTCGCCGTCTTCGGCTTTCACCGACTCGGGCACGGTGACGCAGGCATCGTAGCGGCACTTGTCGTTGGGGGTGATTTCGGGGTTATCATAGGGGATGCCGATCACCAGGGTATCCGGCCCCATCAGGTCACGCGCCCCCGCCCAGCGGGTCACTTTCTGGAAGGCCTCGCCAATTTGGGGATTGCGCACACCTTTGCTGTATCCGTAGATGTGACGGACATAAGCGACGTGAAATGCAGGCAGGGTTTTGACTTGAACGTCCATGGGCAGTTGTCTCCTTTCGAATATAGGTGAATCACTGCCCACATTGTAGACTGGAAGTTCTGGTGAGTCTTTGCCCCCATTGCGCTCCACTTTGCCTGGATTGCTATATTTCCGACGGAATTGGCTGGGACTGGCCCCAAAGCGCGACCGGAACGCCCGTGAGAAGATCGCTGCGCTGGTGAATCCACAGCCGATGGCGATCTCCAGCACCGTTTGATCTGGGCGGGCCGCGAGCCAATTAGCCGCCTTTTCGAGCCTGGCGCGCTGGATATACTCCCCGAGCGTTTCGCCAACCAGGGTTTTGAAGATTCGGTGGAAGTGGAAAGGCGAGAACCCCGCCACGCCTGCCAGCATATCCAGCGTCAAAGGCTGGTCGAGATTGGCGCGAATGGCATCGAGCACTTTATTGAGCCGGGCAATGTAGAACTGGCGCGAACGGTCGGTTTGCATATCGGCATTATACTACCAGCGGTAAACCTGCTCATTTGCGTGCTTACGGACAAACATCAAACCCTCCACTTGCCCACCAGGGTTGTAAAATAGAGATAGGCAAGTAGACAAGTAAAAAAGTAAACAAGTATCAGGTCGCCATACGCTATTTGCCATACGCTATACGCTATTTCCCCAAGGAGTTTCCATGCAATCTGCCATTACCATCAAAAACGCCCGCCTGCACAATCTCAAAAACGTTACCCTGTCCATTCCCAAGAACCAGCTCGTTGTCTTCACCGGCCTGTCGGGGTCGGGCAAATCCACCCTGGCCTTCGACATCCTGCACAAAGAAGGTCAGCGGCAGTATATGGAATCGCTCGGTCTGGTCACAGGTGGATTGAGCAAACCACCTGTGGATTCTATCGTTGGCTTGTCCCCGTCCATCAGCGTGGACCAATTCCTGACCAATCACAGTCCCCGCTCGACGGTGGGGACTGTCACCGAAATCTTCACCTATCTGCGAGTTTTGTACGCCCGCCTCGGGCACCGCCCCTGCCCCCAGTGCGGGAAAGATGTCCCGCCCCCCACTTATGAATCCCCCGACGATAACTGGCAGGACGAATCCGATGAAAGCCCCGATGGAACCTATCCCTGCCCGCGTTGCGGCGCGAAATTACCCGAGATGGGCATGGCCAATTTTTCTTTCAACAAGCCCGCAGGCGCCTGCCCCACCTGCACAGGGTTGGGCGTGGTGCGGCAGGTCATCGTCAGCCGTCTGCTCGACGAAACCAGGAGCATCCTCGAATATGCCGTGGATGGTTGGATCGAATTCCATGTCAATCACTACAGCCAGATTTTGAAAAACACAGGCAAATATTTTGGTTTCGAATTCGACCCTGCCAAAGCTATCAAGGATTACACGCCCATTCAACGCGACCTGTTGCTGTACGGCACGGAGAGTCCACAGTTCCGCCGCCACTTCCCAAACGTCAAACCACCCGCCACCAACGCGCAGGGACGATTCGAAGGCGTGGTCACCAACCTGCAACGCCGTTACGATGAGCACGGCGCTAACGCCGCTTACCTTGAAAAACTGGAGGGCTTATTCACTTCCCAGCCATGCATGGATTGCGATGGCACGCGCCTGCGTCCCGAAAGCCGCGCCGTGACAGTAGCAGGCAAAACCATTATCACCGTTTCGCAACTGCCGCTCAACGACCTCGACGCCTGGCTCAAAAGTCTGCCCCCGCAGTTCACTTCAGAAGAAATGTTGATCGCCCGCCCCATTTTGGATGACCTGTACGAGCGCGTTGGACGCTTGCTCGAGGTGGGCGTTGGCTACCTGTCGCTCGAACGCTCTTCGCCGACTCTCTCTGCGGGCGAAGCCCAACGCCTTCGATTGGCAGCCCTGCTCGGGTCCGGGTTGACCGGCGTGCTCTACATCCTCGACGAGCCGACGATTGGCCTTCATCCACGCGATACGCAGCGTCTCATCAACGTTCTGCGCCGCCTGCGCGATTTGGACAATACTGTGCTGGTGGTGGAGCACGATCTCGATCTCATCAAAGCCGCCGACTATCTGATAGACGTGGGGCCGGGCGGCGGCAAACATGGCGGGCAAATCGTTGCCGCGGGGACGCCGGATGAAGTAGCCAAAACCAAAGAGTCGCTGACAGGCGCATTCATCGCCGGAACGGTGACAGCGCCGCTGCCCGCACGCCGTAGGTCGAGCTGGCAATCCGACCCACACAAAGCGTTGACGATTTGGGGGGCGCGCCAGTTCAACTTAATAAACCTGACTGTGAAGATTCCGCTTGGACTGCTGGTGGCGGTGACGGGCGTCTCTGGTTCGGGCAAATCCTCGCTGATCTTTGACATTCTCGATGTTGCCGCGCGCCAAAGGTTGAATGGCGCAGCGGAAATCCCAGGCGAACATGACTCGATCACCGGCTGGGAGCACATTGACAAGGTTATCACCATTGACCAGGCTCACATTGGGCGCATCCCGCGCTCGAACGCCGCCACTTACTCCGATACGTTCACGCCCATCCGCGAGGCGTTTGCCGCCACGCCCGACGCCAAAAAGAATAGAGTGACCGCGCGCCATTTTTCGTTCAATGTTCCTGCGGATAAAGACCATCCGGGGGGGCGCTGTGAACGCTGCGAAGGGGCAGGCACACTGACCGTTAAAATGCACTTCCTGCCCGATGTCGAAGTGCGCTGCCCTGCCTGTCACGGTCGCCGTTTCAAGCGTGAGACGCTGGCAATCAAGTATCGCGGCTACGATATTTCGCAGGTGTTGAACATGACTGTCGAAGAGGCTCTGGCTTTGTTTGAGGATGTTCCCGCGGCTGCATCCCGCCTGCAAGTCATGTCGGACGTAGGCCTGGGCTACTTGCAGCTCGGCCAGCCTGCCACCACGCTCTCAGGCGGAGAAGCCCAGCGCGTCAAACTCGCCAAGGAACTCGGACGCCGCGCCACAGGACGAACCCTCTACCTGCTCGATGAACCGACGACGGGCTTGCACCTCGCCGATACCATTCGCCTGCTGGCAGTTTTGCAACGCCTCGTTGATAACGGAAACAGCGTCATCGTCGTCGAGCATAACCTGGAGTTGATTCGCTCGGCGGATTGGGTGATTGACCTCGGCCCGGATGGCGGCGCGTCCGGCGGGGAAATCGTGGCCGAAGGCACGCCCGAACAGGTGGCCCAGGTGGAAAGATCGTATACGGGCCAGTTTTTGCGGTAATTCTCATGGTTCGATTGTCAAAGACTCCTGGAGTTTTGGATACTCCGGGGGTCTTTGCTGCTGCCAACCCTCCACTTGCACACCAGGGTTGTAGAATAGAGTTGGAAGTTGCAAGTTGAAAGTTCGGTCGCAGCCCAACCTTCAACTTTCAACCTTCCGACCTTCAACCACACAGGAGACAAAAATGCTACCTCAAGTGATCCTCTTCAACGGCGTCAGCGTGGATGGACGCATGGATTTCGGCAGCGGGAAGATTGACATGGGCATCTACTACGAGCTGGCCTCGCGCTGGAATGCCGACGCCATGCTGTCGGGGAGCGACACTATTCTGGCGGCGGACGGGCCGGCGCCCGCCCCCGATGCGGAAACCGTCACCCCGCCAGCGGAATATCACCCCCTGGCAGTGCCGCACCTCGTCGTGGTGGACAGCCGCGGGCGCATCCGTAACTGGAATTCCCTGCGCTCGCAGCCTTTCTGGCGCAACATCATCGTGCTGTGCTCGCAAGCTACGCCTGCCGATTATGTGGCTGACCTGGCCCGGCGCGGCATTGATCACATCATCGCCGGGGAAGACCACGTGGATTTGCGCGCCGCGCTGGAGGAGTTGAATAGCCGCTTCGGGATCAACTCTGTGCGCGTGGACAGCGGCGGTACGCTCAACGGCGTCCTGCTGCGCGCCGGGCTGGTCAGCGAGGTCAGCGTGCTGCTCGATCCCTGCATGGTGGGGGGAAGCTCGCCCCGCTCGATGTTCACCGCCCCCGATCTGACCAGCGAGGAGGGTGTCATCCCCCTGAAGTTGATCCACCTCGAGCGGATCGGAGAGAATCTGGTCTGGCTGCGGTACGAGGTGGCGCGGTAGGGAACCAACATCCCTTATCTCCTCTCCTTTGAGGGAATAAGGGATAGGGGACAGGGACCATCAAACGAGGAGATCAATCGTGACCGAAGCACAAATATCCGTCCAAAGTTTATCGAAAACCTACCGCGTCCCCGTGCGCGCCGGTGGGCTGAAAGCGGCCCTGAAAAGCCTGGCGCGCCGCACCTACAACGATGTCCACGCTGTGCAGGAGATCAACTTCACCATCCAGCAGGGAGAAATGGTTGGGCTGATCGGCCCCAACGGGGCGGGCAAGACCACCACGCTTAAGATGCTCTGCGGGCTGCTCCACCCCTCTGCGGGCCAGGCGCATGTCGCCGGGTTCGTCCCCTGGGAGCGCAGGCCCGCCTACCTGCGGCAGATCAGCATGGTGCTGGGTAATAAAAGTCAGATGCTGTGGGATATTCCGCCGCTGGACTCGTTCCGCGTGATCGGTGAAATCTATAGTGTGCCGCCCGCCCGCCTGCGCCAAACCCTCGACGAACTGTTCGACCTGCTCGAAATGGCCGAGCTGCTGACCAAGCCGGTGCGCGACCTGTCGCTGGGCGAGCGCATGAAGTGCGAGCTGGTGGCCGGGCTGCTGCACCAGCCCGCGATTATGTTCCTCGACGAACCCACGCTCGGGCTGGACGTTTCGATGCAGCTTCGCCTGCGCCGCTTTTTGGCCGAGTACAACCGCCGCAGCGGCGTCACCGTGCTGCTCACCAGCCACTACATGGCCGACGTGCTGGCGCTCTGCCCGCGCGTGATCCTGATCCACCACGGCAAGCTGCTCTACGACGGCGAATTGGGCAGCCTGGCGCAGAAAATGGCGCCGTTCAAGCTGGTGCGGGTGACTCTGGAAGACGGAAGACCGTTGACCGAAGACCGTGGAGGGATTCCAGCCGGAGCCGAGGTGATCGAGGCCAACGGGAATCACCTGACCCTGCGGGTGGCGCGCACCGCCGCCCCGGAGATCACCGCCAAATTGCTGCAATCCCTTCCGGTGGTTGACCTGACCGTGGAAGATCCGCCCATCGAAGCGGTGATTGACCAGGTGTATCAGGAGGGGGTGCAAGGATGACAAATCAGCAAATGGGCAAATCTCGCAAGCCGTTCGTAGTGGGCGCTTCAGCGCCTTTCTCTGCGCTAAAGCGCATACTACGAACCTCGGTGAATTTGCGCGGGGGGTGGGCGCTGATCCGGGGGACGTGGGCTTCCTGGCTGCAATATCGCAGTTTCTTCTTCATCCTGGCTTTTGGCTGGATGATCCCCCCGCTGATCTACCTGCTGGTGTGGGCCACCGCCGCCGGGGGGCGCGCCATCGGCGGGATGACGCGCGGCGAGTTCGTGGCGTACTACCTGGCGTTGATATTGGTCAACCAGATCACCTATTCGCAAACCAACTGGACGGTGGGCGATCTCATCCGTTACGGGCAGATGAACCGCCTGTTGATGCGCCCGCTGCATCCGTTGTTCGACGCATTGTCCAGCGAGCTGGCCGGGAAAGTGGTTTACCTGGCTTTCGATCTGCCGGTGGTGATCGTGCTGGCGTTGATCCTGCGCCCGGAGATGCACCTCACCCCCGGTAACGTGCTGGCTTTTCTCCCGGCGCTGCTGCTGGCGTGGGCGTTGCGCTTCTTTTGGGGGTACTGGCTGGCGCTGTTGGCATTCTGGGCCACCCGCGCCGACGCGCTGCTGGCGGTGCAGGATTCGCTGGTTTTCCTGCTGGCGGGTCAGGTCGCGCCGGTGGCGCTGCTGCCCGGTCTGCTCCATTCCGCCGCTGTGGCGCTGCCCTTCCGGTATATGGTCGGCTTCCCGGTGGAGATACTCACCGGGCAGGTGGATCCCGTCGGGCTGGCGCTGGGCTTTGCGGTGCAGCTCGGCTGGCTGGCGCTGGCGCTCGGACTGTCGGCGCTGATGTGGCGGCAGGGTGTGCGCCGCTATTCGGCGGTGGGAGGGTAGCCACTGCCCCCTCCCGCCGGTGTTCTTTACCGACTCTCCCCCAAATACGGCAAAGAACGCCGTATTTGGGGGAGGGAAAGGATTATTCGAGGTGTTCAAATGCGTTATTTGAAACTTATCTCTCTTTT
Organism: Candidatus Aquidulcis sp.; assembly: GCA_020723385.1. Lineage (GTDB taxonomy): Bacteria > Chloroflexota > Anaerolineae > Anaerolineales > UBA4823 > DYIZ01. The sequence goes on along the minus strand of DYIZ01000040.1, from coordinate 29,060 downwards.
CGCCCGCGCTTCGGTGCAGGAGGAGACGGCTTACCGGGCCAATTTTGCCATCGGCCTGCTGTATTCGCTGCTCAACCTGGGGACAGGCGTGCTGGGCATATTCGTTCTGTTCGGACAGGTGGAATCGGTGCAGGGCTGGAGCTTCGCCAGCACGCTGGCGCTGCTGGGAGTCTATCTCAGCGTGGGGGCGGTGCGCAGCCTGTTCATCGGCCCCAGCCTGGAAGCGCTGGCCGGGATGGACGGCGATGTGTGGAGCGGGCGGCTGGATTTCGTGCTGCTGCGCCCGGTGGATACTCAATTCCTGGCGAGCTTCCGCAAATGGCGTATCTTCTCGCTGTTCGATCTCGCTTTGGGTTTGGGAACTCTTGGGGTGGCTGTATCCCGCCTGGGCCAGACGCTCTCGGCGGCGCGCATCGCCGGGTTCGTGATCGCCCTGGCCGCCGCTGTCGCTATCCTGTACGCCATCCTGCTGGCCTTTACGGCGCTGGTTTTTTGGAGTCCGGGGGTGCTCTTTACCTGGGTGTTCGACGGCGTCTTCCAGATGGCGCGCTACCCGCTGGGGCTGTATCCAGGCTGGCTGCGGCTGCTGCTGACGTGGGTCATCCCGGTCGGGATTATCACCACTGTGCCCGCCGGGATGCTCTCCGGCGCCTCGTCCCCCGGAGCGCTGGCAGGCATGGTCGGGCTGGCGGTCGTGCTGGTCGGCGCGGCTTCGCTGCTGTTCCGTTTTGGGACGCGGCGCTACGCCAGCGCATCGAGCTGATTCGATCCTTTGGGATTCAGCTCCCCTTTTCCGTCCTGTCACTTCCCAAAGCAAGAAAAGGGAATAACCCGGAAAATTAGGCGTGTTGGTCAGCGTAGCTGACCAACACGCCTAATTTTCCGCTCTATCTCCCTTTCTATTCCAGGATCAACGCCAGGTATTCCTCCAGCTCATAGCCCTCCATCGAACCGAGCTGGACGTAAGCGATCATCCCATCCGGCTTGACGAAAATGCTGGTGGGATAGCCCTCCAGCTCGTACAGCGCATTCATATCGCTGTAGGGGTCGAGCAGGACATTGAAAGTCAGGCCCTCATCATCGGCGAAGGAACGGGCTTCATGTTCTGTATCGCCGACATTCACCGCCAGGATCACCAGCCCCTCGGCCAGATGCTGTTCGTAAGCTGACTGGATGGCGGGCATTTCCTGGACACAGTAGGTACACCATGTCGCCCAGAAGTTGATCATTACCGGCTGGCCGTAGAACTGGCTCAGCGAGACCATCTCCCCCGTGATCACGTCAAGCAGGGTGAAATCCGGAGCGTACGCGCCTTCTTTGGGAGCGAAAGGCCCCGGGGCGCCCGTCAGGGGCGTTGCCGTATCGGTTGGGCGGCGCGTGGGAAGTGGGGTGGGCGTATCGGTCAACACTGGCAGCGGCGAGGCGGTTGGTGTGGGTGTATCGGTGAGGGGGATGGTGCTGGTGTGGGTGGGGCTGAGCCGCACGGGAGCGCGTGTGCTCGTCGGGTGGGGCGGCAGCGTGACTTCCACTGGCTGCACCATCGCGGCGGCATACGCATCACCCAACAGAACGCCCGCCACGCCAGCTACGATCACCCCCAGGCAGCAAACAGCGATCAAAATCACGCCTCCGACGATCAGCCAGATGTTAACTGAGGACGATTTTTTCTGCACTGGCGGCATGACCACTTGCAGCAGCGGCTGGCCGCATTGGGCGCAGTTGCGGGCATCCGCGCGGTTCGAGGCGCGGCAGCGCGGGCAGTACACCGTCGCCGCTCCCTGGGGCGGCGAGATGACCCGCGCCGCGCCGAGCGGCTGGCCGCACTGGGCGCAATATTTGGCCTGGGGGCGGTTGGGGGTGTAGCATTTCGGGCAGGTTTTGGCTTGCTCCATGATGTCCTCGATAGATAAGTTTGAGTCTACTGCACCAACGTTTGTTTCAGGTGCTCGGCGTTTTTCGCCCGAAACACTTTTTGGCTATAACTGATTGTTAATATTCGCGCCGCGTACCCTGAGGCGAAGCCGAGTCTCTTGCAAACCGGGTTGGGCAGCGCCCACCAGATACCGATGTGGTGCTGTAATTATCTGTACAATACTCCCTCGACTGAGAGCGTTACTGCGACTCATTGGGAAAAACCTTCAATAATCTCAATTGTTCGCGCAACACCATCTTCTGCCCGAATACGTTCACCTAAGGCTGCTGCGCGTGCTTGCATATTTTGGTCTGTGGTGGCAGTGGTGATGGCTGCTGCTAATCGGTCTGAAGTCAGTTTATTGCGTGGTATGGGTTGGGGACCAACGCCCAATTCTGTCACCCGTTTAGCCCAGAAGGGTTGATCGCCCAGATGCGGCACAAGGACAGAGGGTATGCCGGCGCGGAACCCGGCTCCTGTTGTGCCTGCGCCACCATGGTGTACCACCGCCGCCGTACGAGGAAATAACCAGGCATGGGGGGTAGAATCCAGCGCAAAAATATTATCAGGTAAATTAGCGTTATCTAGTCCACCCCAACCTGCAGCGAGTATGCCCCTCTGCTCTGATAACACTAATGCTTCCTGCACGAGTTGGGCCATTTTCTGGGGAGCGCGGTTTGCCATGCTGCCAAAGCCAATATATACAGGCGGCGCGCCTGCTTCGAGAAAAGCAATTAATTGGGCAGACGGTTGCCAATCTGGCGCGGGGTCAAGAAACCAGTAACCACAAACGTGGATGTTGTCTCCCCAATCGGGCGGTTTGGGTGAAATGATGGGGCTGTAACTGCCCAAGATGGGCTGGGGGCGACCGCCCATGTGGAAATAGGGGTTCTTGCCAAAGGGAATTGCCGGCAAATGGAGTTTTTCTTTTCTCCAGCGGTTGATCAAAGGCCCCGTGAATATTTGAAAGAGTTGCCCTGAGAGAATGTGAGTCAGTCTATTGTATCCCCCACCCAGAGGCAATGATGGGAAAATGCCATTCGGATTGGGGTACGCACGCGTGGGGGTAACCCCTGGTATTGGGGATGCCATCATACAAGGAACGCCTAATTTCTCAGCTACATGATAAGCCCCAATCCCCACCAGTGAGTAGATGATAAACTCCGCGTCCTGACAAGCCAGCCATGTACTTTCTGTAATTCGCTCGGCCAGAGGTTTCATTGAGCGGAGAACTTCCGAAAACCACAGCAGGAGGTTTTGATCGGGGTCTATGCCGCCTGGTCCCAGCATTTTCTGCGTATCCACACCAAGTGGAGAAAAGTTTAGGCTGTATTCTCTCGCAAGCGACTCGAAATTATCGGGCGCGGCGAAGCGTACTTTGTGGCGGCCTGTTTTTTGCAACCCTACCGCCAATGCGATGAAGGGCTGCACATCGCCGCGTGAGCCGAGTGATAAAATCGTGATACGCATTGCAGATGTCTTTCTTTTACACTAATTTACTGCTTATCAATTCTTGCTTGCTGTCGTTGTATCTATAGCACTGCCTAACAAGGGATTCACCGCAGAGAGCGCAGAGAGTTTTTAAACTCTGCGTACTCTGCGTCCCTGCGGTGAAATTTCATGGCTCGGCATCCACCACGCAGCGGAAACCCACCCCAGCGTTGGCTTTTTCGGGATCGTACCAATCGTGATAAACGGCGCTGGCAAAGCCATCACCCCAATAGTACGATCCGCCGCGCCCAACGCGCCGCCCGTCGCTGGACGATGGCGGCCCCTGGGGGTTCTCGGCAGGGGAATTGACGTAATAATCCGATTCCCACCAATCGGCCACCCATTCCCACACGTTGCCCGCCATATCGAGCAGGCCGAAGGGGCTGGCTCCCAGCGGGTACGCGCCAGCCTCGGTCGTGTCGCCGACCATCTGGCCGGAGTTCGCCAGGCCGGGGCCGGGCGGCTGGCTGCCCCACGGGAACAGACGCCCATCGCCGCCGCGCGCGGCGTATTCCCACTCGGCTTCGGTGGGCAGGCGCCCCCCGGCCCATTGGCAATAGGTGACTGCACTTTGCCAGTTGACGAAGATCACCGGGAAATTTGCGTACACCGGGTCATCATAATAACTCTGGCGGGTATCCGAGCCAAAGGACGAAGGCGGCAGGCAGACCCCGGCCGCCACGCAGCCAGCATATTGGGCGTTGGTCGTCTCGGTCAGCTCTATCCAATAGGCGCTCAAGCTGACCGGGTGGGCTGGCTGGGAATGATCGAAGGTGTTGATCGGGCATTTTGGGCACAGATTGATGAGTGTCTGCGCTTGGACGGCTGTCACGCCCATCTCGAATTGACCCGCGGGGATGTAGACGAGCGTCGAGCCGCTGATCGCATTGACCCGCTGGTCGCCGGCGCGGGGCGGGGAGGTGACTGTGATCGTCGGGGAGAGGGCAGGGGATACGGATGGAACAGGCGACGGTATCGCGGTAGCCCCACCCGTGAGTGTTAATTGGGTGGGGGTGGCAGTCATTGTGACTGGCTTCGGGTTGAAATCGAGCAGGCTGAACCCGGCAACCGCTGCGCTGGCGATACACAGCACGGTGACTGCCAGCCCCGCCCACACCCAGGGAACCGTGCGCCTGGGCGCTCCGGGGAGTGACCGAACCTCAGCGCGGCCGCCGGTGACTGGCGCAGATGACGCGCGGCCCTCGGGCGATACGGCGGGCGTGGAGGGCAGCCCGTGCAGGGCTGCTTTGAATTGGGCCATGGATTGAAAGCGATCGTCCGGGCGCATGGCCATCGCCCGGAGTATGGCAGCCTCGACGCGGGGCGCAATGGCCGGGTTGAGGCTGCGCGGGGCCGGCAAAGGTACGCCCATGCTGCGCTCCACGCATTCCACTGGCTCGCGGCAGGCCAGCAGCGCATACAGCGTGGCCCCCAGGGCATACACATCCGAGCGGGCGTCGGTCTTGCCGCCGCGCCCATACTGCTCCTGCGGCGAATAACCGGGGGTGATGGCGCGCGCGCCGAGGGTTGTGGGCGCGTTGGCGTCGTAGACTTTGGCGATGCCGAAATCCACGAGGACGGCTTTACCCTCGGGGGTGATCTTGATATTGGCGGGCTTGATGTCGCGGTGGATGATCGCCGGTTTGTGGGCGTGCAGGTGGGTCAGCGCGTCACAGATCTGGCTCACCCAGGCCAGCGCATCCCCCTCGGACAGCGGCACCCCCTTCTCTTCGAGGAGAGTTTGCAAATCTTTCCCCTCGACGAAATCCATCACGAGATACTGTCCCTGATCTGGGATGAAGAAGTAGTCGGTGACGCGCGGCAGGTTGGGATGATGCAAATTGGCGAGGATGGAGGCTTCGCGGGTGAACTGGCGGGCTGCTGTTTCGGAGGCTTCCAGGTTTTCCTTGACCGCTACCGCCCGGTTGAGATTCAGATCCCAGGCGCGATACACCGCGCCAAAGCCGCCCTGCCCGAGCAAGCTGACGATACGGTAACGATCATTGAGCGTTTGTCCGGTGGTGAGGGGCATACAACCTACGGATTCCTGTCGAACAAGGCCTGTAAATCCGCGAGGAACCGATCAAGCTCGTAGTCCAAGTCAATGCTGCTATTGCCGGATATGGTGTCATACCAGAGAGTGCTGCAATAACCGGCGGCCTCATTATAGCCAGGCATATAGCTCTCATGCGAAGGAACGGCGAGGTAAGCCAGGCTGTCAATGGCAACTTGCCAGTTGACGCCCCAGGGAAATTGTTGATCCAGCCCATCGAAGTAGGCAGCCTGATCGGCGCGGCGGGCGGGCATACTAACGCCGTAGGCGGTGTGCAAGGCTTGAGCTGCATCGCCAACCAGGTATTGGATCACCTCGAAGGCCTGCTCCGGGTATTGAGTCGAGTTGAGGACGTAAAAAGTATCATGGTGCGCCGGGGTTGTTACCTGTCCCTTGTATGATGGAACGGCAGCCAGGTCCCATTTCTCGCTGAGATTAGGCATACAACAGGTATACCAGGCATGGTTGAGCGCCATAGCGATTCTGCCGGAGTTGAAGACGTTACCCTCACTGAATTCTGCGCTGCCCACCACGCTGTTGTCTGGCATGAAATGATCTATCCAAATGCCGTTAAAGGCCCAGTGGAGGCTGTCCCGCCAGGGGTCGGGGAGCTGCGCTGTGCGGCCATCCGCGGCGACCAGGCTGCCCACGCCCCAGTAAGTTCCAACCTGGCGGATATCCAGCCATTGGTAGGCGAAGCCGTACTGCACAATATTGTTAGTATTGAAGGACGGGTTGGCAGCGTCTCTTCCGGCGTTGTCGAGGGTCAGGCGCATTGCCAGGGTGCGCAGGGTGTCGAAGTTCCACTCGTCGGTGCTGCCATCGGGCCAGCGATAAGGCACACCGTAGCGGGCGGGCGGATAATTCAACCCGGCATTGTCAAACAATTGCTTGTTGTAAAAAAGCACCCCCGGGAAAACTTTGAAAGGAAGGGCGATCTGACCCTCGGCGGTATCGAGCTGGCTGACCGTTCTCGGCTCGAATTGTGACAAATCGTAATCGGCAGCGGCAATGTACGGGCTGAGATCCAGCCAATGGCCGTGGAATTGCTCGATTGGCGAGAGTCCTGCCGGGCCGACGATGTCGGGCGGGTTGCCGGCGGCGATCTCGGCGGTCAGAACATCGTAGGCCCTGTCGTTTGCGACGATTTCCAGGGTCAGGTGGATACCGGGGTGAGCGGCATTGAACTGGTCCACGACCGCCTGTTCGGCCTCTACCAGATTTGGCTCGCTGCCCTGGCCCAGGCCAATAAACCAGCGCAGCTCGGGCGGCGGGCCGATCGTTGGGGTGAGGGTTGGCCCGGGCAGTTCGGTAGGGGCGGGCGGCTTGGTCGGAACTGGCGTCGCGGTAATGACAACTTCTACGACTTTGGGTTCACCGGTTTGAATCACCTCCACCGGCTTCTCGACGATCTGTGTGACGACGATCGCCTGAGGGGTGCGCGGGCGAAACAGGTAAATCCCACCGGCGGATAAAGCCACACACAGCATCAACATGATCCCAACGGCAGGGATCCAAATCCAGGGGAGCGATTTGGCGCTTGGGGCAGGAAAATCAACCGAGGGGGCGCTCCCTTCCAGGGTTCCCGCGACTGGCGCGGCAGTGGGAGCGGCAACCGTCTGCATCAAAGTAGGTGAAACTTCACGCAGTTCCGCCGCAGGCGCAGGCCCGGCGGCGGCAGCCAGGGCGCGTTTGAACTCGCCAACGGTGCTGTAACGCCCGGTGCGGTCGGTTTGCATCGCCCGGGCGACGACTCCTCCCAGGCCGGCTGTGATGCGCGGGTTGACAACATTCACCGGCTGGGGAGGCGGGGCATTGTGCGAAACGATGTCCACACTGTCGGGGGGCGTCAGGCCGGTGAGCAGCGTGTAGAGCGTGGCCCCCAGGGAATAGAGATCCGAGCGGCCATCGGTGACCCCTTGTCCGTACTGCTCCACCGGGGAGTAACCCGGCGTGACGGCGCGGGCGCCAACGGTCGTTTTCAGCTTCGCGTCGTAAATTTTGGCGATGCCGAAATCCACCAGCATGGCTTTGCCTTGCGGCGTGATCTTGATATTGGCCGGTTTGATGTCGCGGTGAATGATGGGCGGGGTTTGCGTGTGCAGGTATTCGAGCGCGTCGCAAATCTGGACGATCCAGGGCAGCGCCTGGTCTTCGGACAGCGGGCTTCTGGCATGATCGAGAATCTGCTGTAAATCCTCGCCCTCGACGAAATCCATCACGAAGTATTGACCCTGGCCGGGGATGAAGAAATAATCGGTGACGCGGGCGAGATTGGGGTGGTTCAGATTCGCCAGGATGATCGCTTCCCGATTGAATTGATTGTGCGCCTCGGGCGAAGCATCCAGGTTTTCTTTGACGGCGCACGGGCGGTTGAGGGTCATATCCCAGGCGCGGTAGACCGCCCCAAAGCCGCCCTGTCCGAGCAGCTTGACGATGCGGTAACGGTTGTTGAGAATTTTCCCGGTTTCGAGGGGCATGATGGTTTCCAATCAGGGGTAAGTCACATGCAAGGTGTACGGCGTGGCGGTGTTGAAGCCGGACTCGGTGTAGATGTAAATATAATACCACCCTGCCTGCCCTGTGTATACGATTCGGTAAGGCGAAGTGTAATCAAATCCCACGCGGTGATCGGCATCGGCGACCTGGTAGAAAAGCTGCAACTGCACCCCGCTGCCGGTGTGGTTGGCGAGGTCAATAGTGAGCGTGCCGCCGGCGGGGAGGTAGACGCTGTAGTAATCCTTTTGGTCGTCGGGATAGCCGGAGACGGTCTGCCCGCTGCACAGGGGGCCGGTGGATTGGAGGTAGGCGTTGTTAGGCTCGACCTCGAAAGCGCCGGAGAAGCAGGGGAGGAATGACTTGCCTATCAAGGGGAGATGAAGGAAATAGCCCGCGTGGGCGTATTTTAAGCCGACATCGGTTTGATAAGTGACGTGAGGCATTCCACGGTTGTCCAGCTCGAGCGAAGAATAGCCGCCCCCCGAGCTATCCACTGTGGTTGTATGCCAGCCATCAGTATTTTGCCAGGTATATTTCAGATCATCCCCAACGGTAAGCTGGTAACTGATGTGGGCGTAATCATCCTGATCGAGCGCCAACGAGGTATATGCGCCCACGTTGACGTAATCCAGCGTGGCGGTATACCAGCCTCCAGCATCCTGCCAAGCATACATCAGATCATGTTCGTAATACCATTCCGATCCAAATGAACAATAACTGATATGAGCATAACCATCATGATCCAAAGCCAGGGAGGTATGCGCCCCGACATTCCCATCACCGTCTACCGTTGTCAAATGCCAACCGCCCGCGTCCTGCCAGGCATACTTTAAATCGTGATTGGAATCATCCAGATAGCTGATGTGGGCGTAACCATTGCCGTCCAGCGCCAGCGAGTTGAACAGCCCAACCTGCCCGGTATTATCTACCGTCGTCAAATGCCAACCGCCTGCGTCTTGCCAGGCGTATTTCAAGGAATAATTGTCGCTTTCATCCGAAGCGCAGTAAGAAACGTGAGCGTACCCGCTGGAATCTAAAACCAGGGAGGGGGCAAAGACAACTGCTACATCCTGATCAACCACTTCGATATGCCATCCTGATGCGTTTTGCCAGGCGTATTGCAACGGGTTATAGCCCCAACCGCTGAAACCCGAGAAGCTGATACGACCATAGCCGTTGGCGTCCAAGGCAAGAGATACATCGCCGATGTAACCTGGGGTGTTAATGTTAGCGCTATGCCAGCCGGCTGCGTCCCGCCAGAGATACCGCAGAAAATCAACGCCATCCTGGCTCGACGGATAAACAATATGAGGGTAATCATTACTATCCAAGGCCAGCGGCGAGTATCCACCTACATCTCCACTATTAACTACTTCGGCGCGCCACTCGATGTCTGCGGGCAAGGCACGCGAGGCTGCGGGGCTATATCCCAAAACGCCAAGCAAAATCGTGAGAGCCAATAAACGAACAGGGAGGATTCGAGTGATGTGCATAAGTCATCTCGATCATGGGTAGATCACTTGCAAGGTGTATGGTGTAGCACTGTTGAAACCGGACTCAGTGTAAACGTAAACATAATACCAGCCCGCCGCGCCGGAATACGTGATGTGATATGGGGCGTCGTAATCGAATCCCACCCGGTGGGCAGCGTCGGCGACCTCGTAGAATAGCTGCAATTGCACCCCGCTGCCGGTGTGGTTGGTAAGGTCAATGGTGAGAGCGCCATCGGCGGGGAGGTAGACCTTGAAATAGTCTTTTTGATCGTTGGGAAAACCGTAATAAGCCAAACCGGAGAGCAGCGGGCCGTTGGCGTGCAGGTAATCGTTGTTGGGTTCAAGCTCCCAGACTACATCCACAGACTGTGAATTCGACCATCCGCTGTCGCCATAGGAATTATGGGCTTTGACGCGGTAGTAGTAGCGGGTGGGTTCTCTGCCGCTGATGGTTGTGGAAGTTTCCGACCCATTGTAAACCTGGGTTGCACCAGAGAAATCGCCATTGATAGATTCTTCGAGGATGTAACTTTCAGCCGGATAGGCGCTGCCCCAACTGACCGTGTAGCTGCCATTGCCATCGGGGTTGGCAATAGTAGAAAGAGTGGGGATTTCGGGAAGAGGCGGATACCGACGAGTCGCAAGCGGCAGATACAATTGATAGACAGGTGTGCAAAATGCATACATCAGACCCACATCGCCGCGATAGCTGAAATGAGGAAATGCATCCTTGTCTAAGGCGAGGGAGGAGAAGTTAGCGTTGTTTTCATTGTCTATAGTTTGGATGTGCCAGCCCAAAATACTCTGATAGGCGTACATTAAATTATTATAACCATAACCAGAATCAACGACATAGCTAAAATGTGGATAATCGTTATTATCCAGAACCAGAGATAACCGGAATCCATCCCCGGTATCCTCTATATCCTGGATATGCCAGCCTAACGAATCCTGATAGGTGTATTTTAGAGAACCATTATTATTGTAGATGATATGGGGATAGCCTTCTGTGTCTAGTTCCAGGCTAACACCACTGATATCCCCGATGCTGTCTAGTGTTTCGGTATACCAGCCTGATTCGTCCTGATAAGTGTATCCCAGGCTGTAGACACTCAAAAAATCAGGGGAGTTGGCATATCCAATGTGAGGATAATTGTTGTGATCCAAAACCAGGGATGGAGACCAAGTAGGGCCTTGAACACCTGCATTTGAAAAATGCCAACCGGAGGCATCCTGATAGGCATGTTTCAGGTAATATAGGTTATGTAGATAACTGATATGTGGGTAATCGTTACTATCCAAGGCTAAAGAGGTTAACCGAGAACCTCCTGTCGTCACGACTTCTATATGCCAGCCAGAGGCATCTTGATGGGCATATTTCAGATAATAATTAGTTTCATCAACGTAACTGATATGGGGATAACCGTTATTGTCCAAGACCAGAGATAAAGCATCACCAACCTCACCATAACTATCTATAGTCTGAGTCATCCACCCAGAAATAGTTTGGTAAGCGTATCGCAAGTCATGGTTAGTATCGTCATAATAACTGATGCGAGGGTAGCCAGATGCATCTAAAGCGATATCAGTTTCACGAACATCCGTATCATCTACAATCTGAAAGGTACAGTTCAGGTTTAATTGGGGAAAACTAGCGTCACCCGCCAATTGTAGTTTATTCGGATTTATTGTCGATTCGACTTGTAAGTCTCCATTAGAACTGTCACTACAAGCTTGCGAACCGGTCTCGACATCGGCCAGCGGGATGCCGCAGTTTTCAAAGGAGCCCAACCGTTCCGAGTATTTTTCGGCAACCGAAAGCATTAGCTCTGGATTATTCTTCCCGCTGGCAGGAGTAGAAGCCAATACCGACAATGCAAGAAAAAGTACGATAACGGACTTCATTACCCGGCGAGTACTTCGATTCACCATCATCAAATTCCTCTAAAGACATTCGATGCCTGAGGCGGCTCGGCAAATTGTGGGAGTTGTACTCTTGCAGGTGTCGCCATTATGGATACGTCACTTGCAAGGTGTACGGCGTGCTTGTATTGAAGCCAGAAGCGGTGTAGATATAAACGTAGTACCACCCCGCCGCGCCGGAATACGCGATGTGATACGGGGCGTCGTAATCGAATCCCACCCGGTGGCCGGCGTCGGCGACCTCGTAGAATAGCTGTACCTGCACCCCGCCGCCGGTGTGGTTGGTGAGGTCAATGCTGATCGTTCCTGCCGTGGGCAGGTAGAAGCTGAAGTAATCCTTCTGGTCATTGGGGTAGCCGTAATAAGGCAGGCCGGAGAGCAGCGGGCCGTTGGCTTGCAGATAGATATCGTTGGGTTCGAGTTCCCAAAACACGTCTACCGACTGAACGTTCGACCAGCCGCTGTCGCCGTAGGCATTGTGGGACTTGACGCGATAGTAATAGCGGGTTGGGTCTTTGCTGTTGATGTCGGTGGAAGTGCCTACTCCGTTATAAACCTGGGTCGCGTCTGAGAAATCGCTGTTGATAGATTCTTCGAGAATGTAACTCTCGGCCAGGTCGGCGGGGCTCCAACTAACTGAGTAGTTGTCATCGCCGCCGGGATTGCTGATCCCATAGAGGGCCGGCGCATCCGGGATAGGCGGATAGCGGCGCATCATCACCGGCAGATAGATCCAGCCTTGAACGCAAACAGTTTGCGTCGAACTCCAGACGCTTTCACCATTGGCATTCGAAGCCCTGACTCGATAATACCAACCCCCACTCGGTTGATCATTCACTTGATACTGGTGTTGCACGCCCTGATAACGGGTTGCAGGCGAGAGGAAGCCGGGATCATTGTCTTCTTCCAACGTGTAGGTGGTAGCGTATGGCACGACATTCCAGGAAAGTGTGTAATCCCCATCTCTATCCGTATTTGCGATGGAATCAAGGGCTGGTACTCCCAACGGTACGCTAAAACTGCCTTCGAGTGCGAAGGGCGAGCCGGCCCAGGCGGAATCAACAGCCTGGACGCTCCAGTAATACGTGGAAAATGGCGGCAAATCCAGACCGCCAAGGGTTGCCGTGATCCCCAGGTTGGTGTTTCCCAAGGCGGGCAGGCGGCGGTACCCGCTGTCCAGGTCAGCCATTGGAACCGCGATTTCGCTGCCTCCCGGCGTCGTGCCGAGGCGCAGATTATAGGTCAGGCCCTCGGGCAGAGTCTGGTCATCCTCCGCCGGGTTCCAGCCAAATGCGGCAATTCCATCGGCTATCGAAGCTGACAAGCCAGTCGGCGCAGATGGCGGTGTGTTGGCGCTGGCGGTGATATTGTGGTAAATCTTGGTGACAGACATCCCGCCGAGCAGGATATCCAGCTTGCCATCGTTGTCATAATCGCCCCAGGCGATGTAAGTTCCAGCAGGCAGCCCGGCGTTGATGTCGGTAAACGCGCCGCCGCCATCGTTCCGGTAGACTTTGGTGACTTGAACGCCGGTAACTTCTGCCGTCAGTAAGATGTCGAGATCGCCATCGTTGTCATAATCACCCCAGGCGGCCGATGACCAGGGGCCTGAGGCCAGGCTGGCATTGATGTCAGTGAATACACCCCCTCCTTCGTTGGAATATACTTTTGACACATTTCCCCCGCTGATGTAACCGGACATCAATACATCCAGATCGCCGTCATTATCGTAATCTCCCCAGGCCACAGAACCAGATATAGCTTCCAGGCCCGCACCGATGTCCGTAAAAATACCTGCCCCATCATTTCGATAAATGACGGAGGCTGCCCCGGTTACCATCAGAATATCTAGATTTCCGTCATTGTCGTAATCTCCCCAAGCTACATGACTATTGGTAGCCGCCATAATCGTTGCGGTGACCTCGGAAAAAGTACCCGCTCCATTATTTCGGTACAACCGGGAATCCGGATATGTGCCATCCCAACCCGTCAGCAGAAAATCCAGATCCCCATCATTATCATAATCAGCCCACGTGCAAGAGCCATTGGACAGTCCAGGCCCGATAGTGACCTTGGTAAATACATCTCCTCCATCATTCCGGTAGAGATAGGCCATTCGACTGCCGTTCGAGCCATCCCATCCAATGAGGAGAAAATCAAGATCACCATCTTTGTCGGAATCTCCCCAGGCAACCGAGCTATACTCAAGTCCCTTCAGCCCAGCGTTTATGTCGGTGAAACCGCTGCCTCCATCGTTCCGGTAGACCTGTGTGTTTCCGCCGCCCGCTCTCAGTATATCCAAATCGCCGTCGTTGTCGTAGTCGCCCCAGGCTGCCTCGCCTAAGTAAACCGATTGCAGGGTAATCCCGCTGTCCTCAAAAGGCGGTGTGTTCGGGGCATTGGAATCGGCCTGGGAGGAGACGGCAAAAGTTGGGCTGATCCCGCTGGAAGCGAGCAGAATTAACAGGGAAATGATAACTGCCAAATGGACGGCATGATTGTTTTTCGAGATAGTCATAGTTTTCAGGGGTTGGCGGGCGTCGGCGGTTCGTCTGTGGGCGGCTCTTGCGGCGGCTGAGTGGGCGGCGGCTGAGTGGGCGGCTTCTGCGTCGGAGGGCGCAGCGTACGCGTCGCGGTAGCCGTCGCCGTCGGGCTGGCGGTCGGCGGCATTGTGGGTGTATCGGTTGAGGCTGTGGTCGGCGTAAAGGTGAAAGTCGGCACGATTGTAGCCGTCTGCGTCGCGCTGGCGGTCGCCGTGCGGGTGGGCGAGGCGGTTTGGGTCGGCGAGGGCCTCGCCAGGGCAGGCACGGGAGTAAACGTCGCCGTCGGGGCAGCGGTGGATTTCCGGGCCAAGAGCGCGCCGCCTCCGGCCAGCAATCCTCCACCGGCCAGCAGCACGATCACAATGCTCCCGAATATCGCCCACGGCAGCCACTTTTTGCGCGGCGCGGCCGGGGCGGCTACAACCGGCAGCGTGTAAACCGGTGAAACGGACTGTGGAGGGGGCGTGTAATCGGTGGGACGGGCAGCTACCGGGGAAGACCCCACGCGGGATGGCGGCTGCGAAATGGGCGGTAACGTCGGCTGGGATGGCGGACGAGCAGGAGCGGCAGGCGGCGCAGGGAGCGGCGCGGCAAGCGGCGCAGCAGGCGTCACAGCCTGCTGCTTCCCCAGCGCGGCCCGAAATTCACGCGCCGTCTGGTACCGCAGGGCAGGCAGCATTTCCATCGCTTTGAGGATGATGCCCTCCACCGCATCGGATAGCGCCGGGTTGAGGGCGCGCGGCAGCGGCATGGTGATGCCCACCGTGCGCTGCACACTCTCGGTGGGCTGCTGGCCGGTTAACGCGGCGTACAGCGTGGCTCCCAGGGCGTAGATGTCCGAGCGGGCGTCGGTTGTCCCCTGGCCATACTGCTCCGCTGGCGAGTAGCCCGGCGTGACGGCGCGCGCCCCCAGGGTCGTCTTCGCATTGGGATCGTACACTTTAGCAATGCCGAAATCCACCAGCATCGCCTGGCCCTGCGGGGTAATCTTGATGTTGGCGGGCTTGATATCCCGATGAATGATGGGCGGATTTTGCGAGTGCAGGTAGTCGAGCGCGTCGCAGATTTGCGCCGCCCAGGCCAGCGCCTGACCCTCGGGCAGGGGCGTCCCATTCTCTTCGAGGATAACCTGTAAGTCTTTCCCCTCGACGAAATCCATCACCAGGTATTGGCCTTGCCCCGGAACGATGAAATAATCGCTCACCGAAGGCAGGTTGGGATGGCGCAGCACGCGCAGCAGCCGCGCTTCCCGCTCGAATTGGCGCTGCGCCTCGGGCGAGGTCTCGATATTTTCCTTCAGCGCGCACGGCAGGTTGAAAGTCGTATCCCAGGCGCGGTACACCGCGCCGAACCCGCCCTCGCCGAGTTTCTTGACGATGCGGTAGCGGTTGTTGAGAATTTGTCCGGTATTGAGGGGCATAGTTTCTTCACATTACATTTGGATGCGTTGCATGGATGCAAAACAGGGATGAACGGGATTTTTAGGATTTATAGGTTTTATCCTGTTTATCCTGTCCATCCCTGTTTGATTCCGGTTTTTAGGGGTCAAGGTTTGTACCCGGTACTGATTGTTCCGTTGATCAGCCCATCAATCGCTTCTTTGATTTTCCCAAGTACAGACGGCGGAACCTGGCCTTCCCAGTCATGGAACGGCGCTAATCCCACCCCGCGATTACGTAGGTTAGCGGTGATGATGCCGGACTTCGTCTTGCCCAAAGATGCCATCTTCAAGTACTCATAAACGGCGGTATCCACATTCTTCATTGCACTGGAGATCAGCGCGCTGCCAACCTCCGGGTATGTAAGATATTGGTCAACATCCACACCGATTGCCATCAGGCCTTTTTCCTTTGCCGCCAGCAGGCCGCCGTTGCCGGTATTGCCGCCGACGCCAAAGATCACATCACAATTTTGGCCGATCATGCTGATTGCCACCTCTTTGCCTTTGGCCGGGTCGGTGAACGAGGGGATATAAACATTGAGCGTCTGGATGCCCGGCCGGAACCATTTCGCTCCATTCTGGTACCCCGTGACGAAGCGCGCCACCGGCGGGATTTCGATGCCCGACACCGAACAGATCACATCGGTTTTGGTCATGCCTGCCGCCAGCACACCGGCCAGGAAACCCACCTCATCCTCCTGAAACATCAGGCTGGTCACATTACTCAGGCCGCCATCGTCGTAACAGTCTTTCACAGTGTCCGGGCAGGCCGCATAGCCTGTCGTGGGGAAATAGGCATTGTCAACCACCGCGAAGTGAATATCGGGATATTGCCTGGCTTTGATCGCCGTGGCGTCGCCCATGAAAAAACCCACCGTGATGATCACATCGTAGCCTTCGGTCGCAAACTGATCAATATTCTTCTC
The DNA here is from genome assembly GCA_020723385.1 of Candidatus Aquidulcis sp. Lineage (GTDB taxonomy): Bacteria > Chloroflexota > Anaerolineae > Anaerolineales > UBA4823 > DYIZ01. Next base: position 12,779 of record DYIZ01000040.1, on the reverse strand, counting down.
GTAATCCGTTGGCTGCTTGGATTCGATGTAGCGCGCCTCGAAGCCAAATTCCTTTGCGGCCTTCTGCACGCCCATCCAGGCCGATTGGTTGAACGATCTATCGTTGATCCCGCCGGTGTCGGTCACCAATCCAACTTTGACGATGGCAGCCTGTGGGACAGCCGTTGGCGCATCGGTTGGGGCGGGAACATCCGTGGGGGCGGGAGGCGGATTGGTCGGCTTGGCCGGGGGCTGGGTGGGAACCAGCATCACCGCCGTTGGCGCTTCGGTTGCAACCGGGAAAATCAGCGGGCGCAGGGCGAAGAAACCGCCCACCAGCGCGCCGCACACCACCAGCAGCGCCACCCCGCCCGCCGCCGCCCAGATCCAGCCACGCGATCTGCGCTTCTCCGGCTTCGAGGGCGGTTCAGCGGAAAACGGTCTCGCTGGCGGCGGCTCGGTAGCCAGCAGCGTCGCCGACGATAAACTGGAGGCAGATTCCGTCGCCGCCACCGTCGCCATGATGGGAGCGGAGGCGGGCCGCGCCAGGGGAGCGGTCGGCAGGCCCAGGGCGGCGCGCAGCTCACTCACACTGCCGAAGCGCCCCGTCCGGCCGGGATTCATCGCCCGGGTGATGGCGTCGCTCACTTTCGCGGTGACCTGCGGGTTGACCACCGTCACCGGTTTGGGCAGCGGCGACGTCCCGGCGATGATGTCCACACTGGATGCCGGGATTTGACCGGTGAGCAGGGTATAAAGCGTGGCCCCCAGGGCGTACACATCCGAGCGGGCGTCGGTCTTGCCTTCCCCATATTGCTCGGGGGGTGAAAAACCCGGGGTGACGGCGCGCGCCCCCTGGGTGGTGGCGAGGTTCGGATCGTAGGCTTTGGCGATGCCGAAATCCACCAGCACAGCGCGGCCATCCGGGGTGATCTTGATATTGCCGGGCTTGATATCCCGGTGAATGATGGGCGGGTTCTGGGCGTGCATGTAGGCCAGCGCATCGCAAATTTGTGCCACCCAGGCCAGCACCTGCTCCTCGGGCAGCGCGCCGCCCGCTCGTGTCAGCATCGCCTGCATATCCTCCCCCTCGACAAAATCCATCACCAGGTATTGACCCTGCCCCGGCACGGTGAAATGATCGGTGACGCGCGGCAGGTTGGGGTGATGCAAATTGAAGAGCAGCGAGGCTTCACGGGCGAACTGGCGCGCCGCGTCGGGGGAGGTTTCGTTGTTTTCCTTCACCGCGCACGGGCCGTTGAGATTCATATCCCAGGCGCGGTAGACCGCGCCAAACCCGCCCTCCCCCAACAATTTGACGATGCGGTAACGATTGTTCAGGATTTGACCAGAGTTGAGTGGCATAGAACATTCCTTTTGAGAGAGTGGATTTCTGGCTCTTTGGGAATTGCCGTGACGCTCGCGCCGGACGACAGTCCGGCGACTAAGCCCTGGCGGTTCGCGAGTTCCAACCGCCAGATACGGGGACTGTCGTCCCCTTTGAGCGAGTTAGGCACGGCAATTCCCGGAGCCCCGGATTTCTTCACGGCAGCCCCCAAATTCGGATCGTGCCGTCGTAGCTCCCAGAGAATAGCCGCGTCCCATCCGGGCTGAAAGCGAGCGATGAAATGGATGAAGTGTGCCCTGTCAACGTGGTCAGCGGCTCCCAGGTCTCGGTGTTCCATAGAATAATGTTATTGTCATAATCTGCCGTGACGAGCAGGTTGCCATAGCGGTTAAACGACAGCACAGATATGGTATTCGTCAGCCCCTTGATAGTGCGCGCCATTTGCCAACTGGCGGTGTCCCATACGGGCAGAGCCACCTCGTTGTTATCAGCCATCACTAGCTGACTGCCATCCGTGCTGAAGGCTACCGCATAGGTGAGAATATCGAGCGTGGTCACCGGATCCCTGGCTTTCCAATTCCAGACATACACCTTCGCATTGTTCAAAGCAATCGCAATTGTATATCCATCCGGGCTGAATGCCAGCGCAGCGATTGTTTCTTCATACTCGGTAGAATAAATCAACTGCCCAGTTTCGACGTTCCAGTAATGAACGTACTTGTCGTCAGCGCAGCTCGCCGCCACCACCATTCCATCCGGGCTGTAATCAAGACAGCCCACGTACTGAGACGAGCCTAACTCCTGGGTGTACAGCAGCTCCCCGGTTTTCGCATCCCACAGGCGCAGGTCAGAAGCCGCTGTGGCCAGCTTGGTTCCATCCGGGCTGAGAGCCAAATCGTTGATGTAATCGGTGTAATCAAAAGACCAGGATACCTGCCCGGTTTGGGGATCGAGCACTTGCAACGTGTTCGGGCTATAAGTGTTAGTAAAAAGCTGGCTGCCATCCAGACTGACTGCCAGGCCGTAAACGTAGGTGGAGTGGTCGTCACGCGCCGCCAACACCTGCCCACTGCTAATCTCCCAGACTTTCAACACGCCATCCATGCCTGCCGAGGTCAACTGGCTGCCATCCGGGCTGAAGCCCACATCGCGCACCGGCCTTTGGTGCCCGGCGAACGACACAGAAAATTGACCGTCGTAGCCATTCCATAAGTAGACATCCGCATCGCTTGCCCCGGCAATCAGGCTGCCATCCGGGCTGAAGGTAATCTGGCTCAGGGTATAACCCTCGAGCAAAGTGGCCTGCTGGCTCCCATTCCGCAGATCCCACAGACGGACGCCATCATACCCGCTGGAAACCAAATGGCTTCCATCCGGGCTAAAAGATAATCCCATCACGCTTGTTGTATGACCGGCGAGGGTCTGCACCAGTTGGCCGCTGGCGGTATCCCATATCTGGATATCGTAATTACTGCTGCCCGCGCCGGCCACACGGCTGCTATCCGCGCTGAAAGATACCACACGCAGAGCGCCATCTCGCTGCAAGGTCTGCAGCAGCACGCCGCTGGATACGTCCCACAACCGCACCGTCGAATCGGAGCCGCCCGAGGCTAACATGCGCCCATCCGGGCTGAAAGCCACCATCCGGACGGTGGATTCGTGACCGCGGTAGGTCTGCAGGAGATCGCCGCTGCGCGCATTCCACAGCCGCAAATCGCCATTCATTCCGCTGGAAGCCAACTGCTCGCCATTGGGACTGAAAGCGACCGAGTAAACGTATCCTCCCGTGTTGATGAAAAGCTCCTCGCCCAGGGAATCAGCCGCATACACGTAAATTCCCAGCGAGGTCGCAACCGCGATCAAGTCGCCGTCCGGCGACCAGGCCACATCCAGCAGAATACCCCGCCCCCAGCGTTCGAGTTCGATGACATCGGCGGCGTTACCCGGCGCGATGACCCGGCTGACCGGCAGCGGCGTGAGAGTGTGCGTCCCGGTTGGCGGGATGGGCGTAGCGGTATCGGTTGGCGTGCGCGTCGGCTCCGGGGACGGCGTGGTCGGGGGGATGCCGCTCACTGCGGCGACAGGTTTCGTCCACTCTGGCGTGGCGACCTGTGTCGCCTTGGGGATGCGGCTCAGACCGTACAATCCGCCGCACACCGCGCACAGCACCAACGCGCCGATGATAGGAATCCATGGGACCGCCCGGCGAAGCGGGCGCGAGGCCGGCGGGGTGAAGGCTGGCGCGATGGGGGGAGCTGCCACAGCCGCAGGGGGCGCGGCAGTAGTTTGGGATACAACCGCCGAGGGGAACTCGTAAACCGTGTGAATCGCGGCCGGCCTGGGCGGAGATGGGCTGGCGCTGAGCGCGTTCTTGAAATCGCCCACGCTGGCGAACCGCTCCGTCCGGTTGAGCGCCATCGCCCTGGCGACCGCCGAACCCACCCACTCGCTCACCTGCCGGTTGGCGTAATGGGCGGCCAGGGGCGGCGGAGCGTTGCCCGTCATCACGTCCACGCTGTCGGGCGGGGTGCGGCCGGTGAGCAGGGTATACAACGTCGCCCCCAGGGCATAGATGTCCGAGCGATTGTCGGTCTTGCCCTGCCCATATTGTTCGGGGGGCGAGAACCCCGGCGTGACGGCGCGCGCCCCGACGGTCGTCTTCAGGTTGGGGTCGTAAATCTTGGCGATGCCGAAATCTACCAGAATCGCTTTCCCCTCGGGCGTGATCTTGATATTGGCCGGTTTGATGTCGCGGTGGATGATGGGCGGATTTTGAGCGTGGAGGTAAGCCACCGCGTCGCAGATTTGCGCGATCCATTGCAAAACCTGCGTTTCGGGGAGACCGCTGACCGCTCTATCCAACATCTGCTGGAGATCGTCGCCCTGAACGAAATCCATGACGAAATACTGTCCCTGGTCAGGGATGAAGAAATAATCCGAAACCCGCGCCAGGTTGGGATGATTGAGATTGGCGAGGATCAGCGCTTCGCGCCCGAACTGGGCTTGCGCTTCGGGGGAGGCGTCCAGATTCTCTTTGAGCGCACACGCCCGGTTGAGATTAATATCCCAGGCGCGGTAAACCGCCCCGAACCCGCCCTGCCCGAGCAGCTTGACGATGCGGTAGCGGTTATTGAGAATAATCCCTTGAGTGAGAGGCATGGAGACCTTCCAGAACACACAGATGGCTTATAGCGTATGGCTCATGGCAAATACCGGAAGAGTCTTACGCTATACGCCATTCGCCATACGCTATTTCCTCAATGCCGCCACACACTCATCAGCGGCAGATTGCGCCTGGGCAGATGCAAATTCGGGAGAGAGCGAGCCAGCCATCACGCCCTCCAGGTTGGTTCGCCAGGCATCCCAGGCGCAGCGCATCTCCGGGGCTGCTGGCATACCGCGCCCGTTGGCCAACGCGGCCATCGAGCCAGCCAACACCGGATCGGTGGTGATGACGGTATCCTCGGCGACGGCTCTGTTGGACGGCAGTCGTTTTTGCTCGTGCAGCCAGCGCCGCTGCACATCGGCGGAGGTCATGTATTCGACGAACACCTCCACCGATGCCTTATGGTCGGGATCATCTAACGCGGCCTTCGAGACCATATAAAATTTACTGGAGGTCATTTCGGTGAAAACATGTCCGTTGATGGCGGGAACCGGCGCGACGCCTAACCGGTCGCCGAAAACATTCGAATAATCAGCCAAAGACCAATCGCCGTTGATGATCATGGCGAAGCGGCCTTCTCTGAAACCCGAATCGGCGCAGGGATAGTCACACTCCTGAGGAACGATGTCTTCGTCTTTCAACGACTTGACAAAGTGAAGATAGTCAATGAAAGCCTGATTGTCGAACTGGGGATTGTCATTTATATCCAGAGGCCAGCCCCCGAATGACCCAAAGAAGCCTGCCCCCCAATATGGCTCATTGAGGTTGAAGGCGAGGCCATACGAATCGCCCTTTCTCAATGTTCTTGCCAATGCTTTCATCTCATCGAAAGTGACCGGTGCCTGGGGAACCAAATCCTTATTGTACAGCAGCATGAGGTGGTTGCCGTAGTTATCTGGCACGCCCCACAGCACGTTGCCTACCCGTGCCGCATCGAGGGCGCCGGAATAGAACTGGAAAAGCAGCTTCTGGTCGAAATACTGATTCGCTGGGGCAATACTGTCTGCCTCGTTGAGCGGCCCGACGAAATCGCCCGGCGCGCGGATCAAATCCGGGCCAGCGCCGGCCGCGACAGCGATAAGGAAATGCTCCCGCAAGGCTTCATTCTCGTAGTGAAGGCGCTCCACGCGGACATTGGGATAACGCGCCTGAAAATCTGCGATCAGGTCGTCCATAAAATAATCCACATCGTCGCCTTCCTGCTCCCATAATGTGATCGTGGTCAGGCGAGACGGCCCTTCGAGTATGGGTGTCTGGGTGGAGGTGGGCCGGGCCGTGGGTTGGGAGGTCGGCCTGCGGGTGGCGGACGGCGAGAGTGCGGGCGGTTCAGTGGGTCTCAATTCCTCGGTGGCGATTCGGGTCGGCGCGACCGCGATCGAAGTGGGGGTGGCTGCCCTGGGCCACAGAAGATATGCCAATCCAGCCAGACCCCCAACCAACCCGAGAAGCAGCACGCCTCCGAGGATAGCGAACAAAATCCAGGGAGCGCCTCGTTTCCGCTCAGAGTCGGGCAGCGCTACAGGTCTCAGCGGCGGGGGCGGCTGGATGTGGGCAGGAGGCGCAGCGACTACCGGTGATTGCGGCATGACCTCCGTCGGCATAACCGTCGCCATGATTGGCGCGGAAGCGGGTTTCTGCACAGGGGGCAAAGGGCCGGTCCCCACCAGCGCCGACCGGAACTCCGCCACCGTCTGGAAGCGCTCGTTCGGGTAGACCGCCAGGGCGTGCAGCAGCGCCTTTTCGGTGTTGGCTGAAATCGCCGGGTTCAGCGACCTCGGCTCGGCCAGCGGCGTCCCGGCCATGCGGGTGATGCTTTCCACGGGATCGCGCCCGGTCAACATCGAGTAGAGCGTGGCCCCCAGGGCATAAACATCGGTGCGGGCATCCGTAGGCGCCTGCCCGTATTGCTCGAACGGCGCGTAGCCGGGCGTGACAGCGCGCGCCCCCAATGTGGTGCGCGTGCCCGGATCGTAGATTTTGGCGATGCCGAAATCCACCAACACCGCCTGCCCCTGGGGGGTGATCTTGATGTTGGCCGGTTTGATGTCGCGGTGGATCACCGGCGGGTTTTGCGTGTGCAGATAGGTGAGCGCGTCGCAAACCTGGGCAATCCAGGCCAACGCCTGCGTCTCGGGCAGAGGGCCGCCCGCCTGCTCCATGATCTGCGAGAGATCATCGCCCTCGATGTAATCCATCACCAGGTATTGCCCCTGCTCCGGGATGATGAAATGATCCTTGACCAGCGGCAGGCCGGGGTGGCGCAGCGTGTGCAGGATTTGCGCCTCCCGCATGAACTGGCGCTGGGCCTCGGAGGTGGTTTCGGTATTTTCTTTGAGGGCGCAGGGCAGGTTGAAATTCACATCCCAGGCGCGGTAGACCGCGCCAAAACCGCCTTGTCCGAGCTTTTTGACAATGCGGTAGCGGTTATTGAGAATTTGTCCGGTAGAAAGGGTCATGGGATACTCCACCAACGCAAGGTACCATCGTAACCGGAAGTGATGATGAGGCTGCCGTCGCCGGCAAAGACGATGCCGTTGAGGCTGCCAACAGAACCGTCGAGTGCGATCAACAATTCGCCCGTCGCCAGGTTCCACAATCGCAGATCGTTGCTATAGTCGCCGTCTGCCAGGATTTGCTCACGCGGGTCGAGGCAAAAGCGCCCGGTACTGTTTTCCAGTGTGTAAAGGAGCGCTCCGTTGGCGATGTTCCAAACCCGGATGTAGCCATCCCAACTCCCGGTGTAGAGCACGCTCCCATCGCTGCTGAAGATGATTTTGGCGAGACCACTGGTGAAATCTGTGAAGGTTCGTTCGAGGTAACCGCCGCCAACATTCCACAGCCGGACAGTTTTGTCATCGTAGCCGCCGCCCGATGCCAGCCACTGTCCATCGGGTGAAAAGGCCAGATTGTACACAATATCATTGTGCCCGCTGAGCGTCGAGATCAACTGCCAGTCGGAGACGCGCCACAGGCGGATGGTTTTATCGTTGTAAGCCCCCGAGGTCGCCAGGTAACGGCCGTCGGGGCTGAAGGCCAGCTCATACACCCAGTCGGTGTGCCCGCTGAGGGTGACCAGCCAATCCCCGCTTTGGGCATCCCAAACAATCGCGTTGTGGTCGTCACCCCCCGAGACAACGTAGCGCCCATCGGGGCTGAAGGCCACCGTCTCGACATCGCTGCCATGACCGTCGAGAGTTCTCAACAATGATCCAGACTCCACATCCCATAGAATGACGCGGTTATCGTAACTGCCCGTCGCCAGGGTGCGCCCATCCGGGCTGAATGCCATGTCGTGGATGTATTCTGAGTGCCCATAGAGGGTATACATCAATTGGGCTGAGGCGGCGTCGAACACCATCACCGTCTTTGAAAGCGATGCCGCCAGCGTGCGTCCATCTGGACTCAGCTGGAGCGATTCGAAACTGCTATAATGGTCCGGCAGGGGGATGCTCATCGTATTGTTGCTCAGGTTCCAGAAGGATAACTGGCTGTCATAAGTGAGCAGCGCAACCTGGGTTCCATCCGGGCTGAAGGAAATCGCAGAAATGTCACTGATCGAAACATCCGCAACCTGTATCGCTTGCCCGCTGGCGGCGTCGAGCAATGCCATCGTATCATTGTAATGACCAACTGCCAGCAAGCTGCTATCCGGGCTGAAGGCGGCATTGGCGGCATCGGTATCTGAATAGATCAAGCCGCCCGAGTCGGCCCACCACACGAACAATTTGCCGTAGTTAACCGAAAACAGATATCGGCCGTCCGGGCTGAACTCCAGCCGCCAGATCGCGCCATCGTGCCCGGTCAGCGTGTGTAGTAAATTACCGGTGGATACATCCCACACTTTGACGACGGTATCATTGTACCCGCCGCCGGTTGCCAGCCACCGCCCATCGGGGCTGAGGGCCAGGGAGTAAATGTCATCCGTATGACCGGTGAGCGTGTGCAGTCTCTCGCCGGTGTAGAAATCCCACAGGATGGCGGTGTCATCGTAGCCGCCCGAGGCCACAGTACGCCCATCAGAGCCGAATGCCACGTAGCGCACCGTTTCGGTATGCCCGCTCATGATCACCACGGTATGACCATCATCCATATCCCAAACGAGAACGTTATTGTCATAGCTGCCGGCGGCCAGGTAGCGGCCATCCGGGCTGAAAGCCAGATTGCTGGAAATGCTTTCATCGGTCAACCAATACAGAACATTGCCATACGTATCCCAAACCTGCACGCGGTAATCTATGACTGCCGCCAGCAGTTGGCGCTCCGGATTGTAGATCAAATTAGTCACCCAGCCGTCCGTGCTTCCATAAAAATTCTCGTTGAAACTCCAGATGTTGTATTGATAGAGTCCCAAAGAGGTTGCCACGGCCACGGTTTGGCTGTCCTGCCAGGCGACGCTGTTGATGGTGCCTTTGCCGAAGCGATAAACCTGGGAAACCTGGTAAGCGTTGTCCGGTGAGATGATCCCGCCGGTGGCGGGAGTTGCCCCCGGCGCTTCGGTGGCGGCCGGCGGGGAGGTGGGAACAAGTGTAGCCTGTGGGACATTTGTGGCCGATGGGGCCGACGTCGCCGTTGGCTGCCGGGTGGATGTGGGGAGCATCACGATTTGCGTGACGACAACCGGGGTGCGCACGCCAAGCGCATAAATGATCGCCCCGCCGCCGAGGGTTGCCCCCAGGCATAGCACACCCACGAGCACGGCGATCCAAACCCAGGGCAGACGCCGCGGCGCGGCGGTCGGCATCGGGATGGGGATCGAAGGCGTGAGCGAAGCCGAAGGATATTGAACCGCCGCCGGGACAGACGGCGCGGCCGTTGAGCGGGATGGATCCGATTCAAGCACCGTCGCCAGCACCGGGCCGGACGGGCGCTGCCATCCGCCGGATAGCGCGGACTTGAATTCCGTCATCGTGCCGAAACGCGAGGTGCGGTTGAGCTGCATGGCCTTTTCGAGCGCTGAGCCAATCGAGGCCGATACCTGCCGGTTGATGATATGCGCCGGCGCCGGCCCCATCACGTTTCCGGCCAGCAAATCCACACTGTCGGGAGGGGTTTGCCCGGTGAGCACCGTGTACAGGGTAGCGCCGAGAGCGTAGATGTCGGTGCGATGATCGGTGTTGCCCTGCCCATACTGCTCGGGGGGCGAGAAACCCGGCGTGACCGCCCGCGCCCCGACGGTGGTGCGCAGTTTGGCGTCGTAAATCTTGGCAATGCCGAAATCTACCAGCACGGCGCGGCCTTCGGGCGTGATTTTGATGTTGGCAGGTTTGATATCCCGGTGGATGATGGGTGGGTTCTGCGAGTGCAGATAACTCACCGCATCGCATACCTGGGCAATCCACGGCAGGGCCTGGTTTTCAGGCAGCGGGCCGAGGCGGTCGAGCATCTGCGCCATATCTTCCCCCTCGACGTAATCCATCACAAAATACTGACCCTGGGAGGGCAGGAAGAAGTAATCAATCACCCGCGCCAGGTTGGGATGGATCAGGTTCGCCAGGATGCGCGCCTCGCGCCCGAATTGAGCTTGCGCCTCCGGGGAGGCGTCCAGGTTCTCTTTGATGGCGCACGGGCGCTCGAGGTTGATATCCCAGGCGCGGTAGACCGCACCGAACCCGCCCTGTCCGAGCATACGCACGACACGGTAACGATTGTTGAGGATTTGACCAGTGGAGAGGGGCATGGTTATTCTCGAAATTGAAAGTTGTGAGGATATTTACGGAGACTATTTGCTCATCTCTGCTTGTAATTGATTGGCTATTTGCGTTAATTCATCGAGTGTTGTTCGAATATTTGCACCTTGCATGATTCGATTAAAAGCTGATGTTACTTCAGCACGAACTTCCGTGTATGAGATCAGTTGAGGCTCATATATCCCATAGGGCAACAAAGCATTTGCAGCAGCCCACTGTGGATTTGAAGCCATGTAATCAGCGAGAAAATCATTGGTGGTGGCGCGAGTTGGGAAATAATTGGTGGCCTTGACCCATTCAGCCTGGATATCGGGAGATGTAAACCACTTGATGAAAATCCAGGCTGCAAGTTGCTGCTCGGGGGATGTTTTGGGGATCATTACATCGCCGCCGTAGATGTTTTGAACGGGGTATTCGGTTGTGTATGGGATGGCCAAAACAGCGAAATCGTCGCTGCTGCCGATATTAGCCAGATCATTGACATAGAAGGGGATGCCCGAAGTGGAACCCATAGTGAAAAGTGCATGGCGGGCAGCAAACTCAGGATCGGGGTAGCCTTCAGTGAAGAAATATGCACACCCCTTGTCGTACATGCGCTTGAGCATCGTCATAGCGTCAATGGTGGCCTGTGAATTGTAAACATAGGTTACACCATCTTCCGCTAATACAGTGCCGCCAAAAGCAAACGTCCAGGCTGCCACGGCAGAGGCATCATCACGTAAGATGAATCCGCCGGTTCCATCGCCGTTTACAGCCGCGCCGGCACAGGCTTGCACTTCGAATTCCATTGGCGACGTCGGGGGATTGTAGAAGCCTAGTTCCTTTGCCCAGGTGGCATTGTAGAACAACACTTCCATCATGCGATTGGGCGGGAATCCCAGGCGTTGGTAATCGTACGCCGGGTGGATAGATTGCATCCAAAGGCCAGGGTAGAAATCAACAATCTCAGCCTCAGTCAACCCCCAGGTGAGATCATCAACATAGACATTCATGTCTACCAGGCCGTCAACCTTCTGGTAGAAGGCTTCGTTGTTCTGATAGCCGACAACCAGGGCGGGTAAATCGCCCGATTGCAATCCAGCATTCATTTTGTCACTGAGATCGTTATAGCTTCCTTGGTACTCCGCTCCGACAGTTATACCGCAAACATTGGAAGCGTTGAACTGCTGAACCAAACTTAGAAGGAATTCACCCCGGCTGCCGCTGTGATTATGCCACCAAACAATATATTGGCCACGAGGATCAACACTTGCCAATATGCCATTGCTGGCAGGGGCGCAGGGCTGAGTTGGTGTCGGTTGAACGGTTTTGGTGGGAGTGACTCGGGGGATGGTTGGGCTTTTGGTTACTGTAGGTTGAAAAACGACAACCGCTGTTGGCGCTTGCTGCGTGTTGATTACTGCTACTGGCTCTGTTGGAGCCAATGTTGTTTTGGCCGCCCGGGGAAGAATCAGAGGTATGCTGACAATCATTATCATTACCAACAGTAACATGCCGCCCGCTATGATCGCCCAACCCCACAAGGGGAATTTCCGGCTGGATGAGCCAACAACGAGGGCAGCCTGTAAATTGGGTGAAACCGGCCTGCCCAGGGATGTTGCTTGTGCCGGTTCACTTATAACTGTCTGGGTGGGCTGTATCGTTGGCATGACCGGTTGGCGGCGCGGCGAAGCAGGCTGGGGAACAATACCTGGCTTTGCCGCCAGGGCTTGTTTGAATTCATCTGCCGTCGGCCAGCGCCGGTCAGCCACAACTGACATGGCTTTGAGAATTGCCTGCTCCACTCCCGCTGAGATCATCGGGTTGAGGCTGCGCGGTGTGGGCAGCGTATCCTGTGCTACCCGCTGGATGCTCTCCACCGGCTCCTGTCCGGTGAGCAGGGTGTATAGCGTCGCTCCGATGGCGTACACGTCTGTGCGGGCGTCGGTGCTGCCCTGGCCGTACTGCTCGTAAGGCGCATAACCTGGTGTGACGGCGCGCGCCCCCAGGGTCGTCTTCGACTTGGGATCATAGAGCTTGGCGATGCCAAAATCCACCAGCACCGCCTGACCTTTAGGCGTGATTTTGATGTTGGCCGGTTTGATGTCGCGGTGGATAATGGGCGGCTCCTGCGAGTGCAGGTAACTCAATGCGTCACAGATCTGTTCGATCCATCCCACCGCCTGGCTTTCGGGAATCGGCTCACCCCGATTTTCGAGGATTTGCGATAAATCTTCCCCCTCCACGAAATCCATCACCAGGTATTGCCCCTGCCCAGGAATAAAGAAATAATCCTTGACCATCGGCAGGTTAGGATGGCGCAGTGTGTGCAAAATCTGCGCTTCGCGCATAAACTGCCGCTGCGCCGCTTCCGAAACCTCACTATTTTCCTTCACCGCGCAAGGCAGGTTGAAGCTGGTGTCCCAGGCGCGATACACCGCGCCAAAACCACCCTGCCCAAGCAGTTTGACGATGCGGTAACGGTTATTCAGAATTTGACCTGTGGAGAGTGGCATAAAGATTTTTCTAACTTCCTGCCTTCCTGAGCCATTTTCACCAGTTCACGGTGTATTCAGCGCCTCACGATACTTTGCCAACTGCACTTCAGCATCGGACAGCC
>DYIZ01000039.1 GCA_020723385.1 Candidatus Aquidulcis sp. | reverse complement strand
CCGAGCGCAACGATGAGACCATCGAATACAGCCCGTCCAACAGCGACCCAAACGCCGGTTCCAACGGCGACGCGATTGCCTTCGATCACCCCGACTTTCGACGCGGCCAGCGTGGTCAAGCGCACGCCTGCGCCGCCGGCGGTGTGCCCGGAGGGTGATCCCAACCTGACGCCAGATTTCCAGGAAGTGTTGTCTGTCGAATTTCCTCGCCTGGAGGAACCTATTTTGGATTTTCTCAATGCCGGCGGTATGCCACAAGCTGTAATAAAAGCCTTGGAGTGGACGGATCAACAGGGATTGGAGCCGGATTATTCTTACGATTCTGCAATAACAAGCAAGGCGGAATTCAACCGAACCCACCTTTATGAGGCTGATCTGACAGGAGATAGCGTTTCAGAGTTGATTGTCAGTCGAGTCAACCTCTATATTTTTGGTTGCGGCGAGGGGAAATACAAAACTTTACTCAGTCAAGAAAATGATGATTGGTCGAACCGTGCTGCATCGCCATGGATAGTTGCAACATCTGATATGAATTTGGATGGAATACCAGAAATCGTAGTCAAATCATTCGCTCTAAAACTATGGGCGCTTTATAGGGTTTTTGAATGGAGTGCGGATGGTTATAAAAGTCTTTTGGTAACCCGGCCTGATAATCATCTTTTCTATTATCCCGACGTTGCTGCTGCGGAAATGGGGGAAATGACCCTCCAAGATACGGATAGTAATAGGACGGTTGAGCTTGTCATTCGTGGGTATGATCCATTCCCAAACGGTCTTCCTAGCCGCGGAGAAGAATACACTTATATGTGGAATGGAGAAATTTTTGCTTATTTCTCTTTGGAATATTCTCCTCCACAGTTCCGTTTTGAGGCCATTCAGGATGGCGACCGGTATTCCCTTGCTGGAAATTACGAAAAGGCGCTTGCATTTTATCAAGACGCGATATTTAGCGATAAACTCGATTGGTGGTCGAGCGAACGCAATCGCTATGAAGTTATTTGTTGGGCGACCAAGCCGAATTGTCAACAATATCCTACTCCGCCTGCTTCTGACCCGATCGAATACCCGAACCTCGCCGCGTATGCGCAATACCGCATCATGCTGCTGCATCTTCTGCGCGGCTACCTGTCCGACGCGCAGACAGTCTACAACACCCTCCAGTCCGAGTTTCCCGCCAGCCAGCCGGGACATGCTTACGCTGAGATGGCCACCGCCTTCTGGGATGAATACCAAACCTCGCAGAGTATGGGCCTCGCCTGCGGGAAAGCCATCGAATATGCGACCGCCCACCCGGTCGAAATCCTGGCCTATCTCGGTAATGGCGATTACGCAATCGCCTATTTTGGCGAGCAAAGCCTCGACTATGAGCCGGAAGATGTCTGCCCATTCGATCAGTTATCAGTTATCAGTTATCAGTGGAAACTGATCACTGATAACTGATAACTGAAAACTGACAACCAACTTTCAACTTTCAACCTTCCCACCTTCAACTTATGAACATTGCCATCCTCGACTTCGGTTCCCAATACGCCCAACTGATCGCCCGCCGCGTGCGTGAGCTGCACGTGTACTGCGAATTGTTCCCCTGGGACGCGCCTGCCGAGAAAGTGCTGGCGCTCCAGCCGCAGGGTTTCATCCTTTCCGGCGGGCCGGCCTCGGTCTACGAGCCGGGCGCGCCTCACCTGCTGCCCTACGTGCTCGACAGCCGCCTGCCCATCCTCGGCATCTGCTACGGAATGCAGGCCCTCACCCAAGCCCTGGGCGGCAAAGTCAACCCCTCCGCGCACCGGGAATACGGCTCCGCCATCGTCGAACCCCTATCCCCTAATCCCCTCACCCCTGTTACTTCCTTTCAAGCCTGGATGTCACATGGCGACCGGATCGAGACGCCGCCCGCGGGATTTACCCCGCTCGCACGCAGCGGCAGCTCCCCGGTGGCGGCCATGGGAGACGAGGGGCGGCGTTACTACGGGGTGCAGTTCCACCCCGAGGTGCGCCACACCCCGCTCGGCCCCGAGATTTTGCGCCGATTCGTGATTGACATCTGCGGCGTCACGCCCGACTGGACGCCGGAGTCCATCATCTCGCAGAGCATCAACAACATCCGTCAGCAGGTCGGCGGCGAGAAGGTGCTTTCCGCGGTATCCGGCGGTGTGGATTCATCGGTGGCGACGGCGCTGGTGCAAAAGGCCGTGGGCGACCAGCTCGTGGCGGTGTTCGTGGATACCGGGCTGATGCGCCAGGGCGAGGCGGCGCAGGTGATCGGCGCGTTCCGCGGCGTGCTGGGAGCCGAGTTGATCGCCGTGGACGCCGCCGACGAGTATTTCGCCGCCCTGCGGGGGGTGACCGAACCCGAGACGAAGCGCCGCATCATCGGCGAGAAGTTTATCCGCATCTTCGAGACGCAGGCGCGCGCCCTCGGCCAACCGAAATTCCTCGTGCAGGGCACCATCTACCCCGATGTGGTGGAATCCGCTGCCCCTGACCGGGCCAAGGCCGCCCGCATCAAAACCCATCACAACGTGGGCGGCCTGCCGGAAGACATGCAATTCGCGCTGGTCGAGCCGCTGCGCTACCTGTTCAAAGACGAGGTGCGCGCCGTGGGCGAGGCGCTCGGCCTGCCCGCCGATCTCGTTTGGCGGCAGCCGTTCCCCGGCCCCGGGCTGGCCGTGCGCTGCCTGGGAGAGGTGACCCCCGAGCGCATCGCCCGCCTGCAATCCGCCGACGCGATTTTCACCGGTGAGCTTGCGGCAGCCGGGTTGCTAACCCTTAATCCCCTATCCCCTACCCCCTCACCCGAGGGGATAGGGGATAAGGGAAAGGGGTCGAGCGGAGAAGGTACCTCGCAGGCTTTCGCCGTCCTGCTCCCCGTGCGCTCGGTGGGCGTGATGGGCGACTTCCGCACCTACCAGGAGACGATTGCCCTGCGCGCCGTCACCACCGACGATTTTATGACCGCCGATTGGGCGCGCCTGTCCCACGATCTGCTGGCGCGGGTTGCCAACCGCATCGTCAACGAGGTGCCGGGCGTTAACCGGGTGGTGTACGACATCACCAGCAAGCCCCCCGCGACCATTGAGTGGGAATAACGATAGTCGCGTTGTGAAACGGTGAAGGTGATTTTTCGTAAACAGAATTGGGATGGAGTTGTTGATGACCGGATGCTCATCATCGGTGAGTGAAAATCACCAAGGATAGACAGGATTTTCAGGATGACATCCCTTTATCCTGTGTATCCTGCTCATCCCTGTTCAAAATATTAGTTTTCTAAGGAGATCTGCCATGACCCTCGATTTCGGTGAAGTTTTATCACGCGCCTGGCGCATAACCTGGAAATACAAAGTGCTCTGGCTGTTTGGAATTCTGGCAGTTGGCTTTTCCCAGGGTTTCAATATCGTCAACCAGTTCGTCAACCGGGGGATTCAGATGGTCGCCTTTGGCCCGACGCCCCCAGAACTGAGAAGCATATTTGGCGATCTGCGCGATTTTCCATTCGAAGTGGTCATTGTGGCGGGGGTGCTTGTTTTTCTCGTTTTTCTGATCGCCACGATGGTTTTTAGCGCCATTGGCGAGATCGCCTGTATCCTGGGTGTGCGGCGAGCAGACCTGGATGCTGACCGGCTCACATTCGGCGGTTTGCTCCGCGACAGCATGCCGTTTTTCTGGCGGGTATTGGGCCTGAATTTGCTGGTGTCACTGACAGTGTTCGTGGTGATGCTCCTCATCATGCTGCCAGCAATCCTGCTCAGTATTGTCACTTTTGGCCTGGGCATGTTATGCATCTTCCCGTTATTTTGCTTGCTTATTCCATTCAGTTATGTATTGGGCGTGATCATTCTACAAGCCATCAATGCATTGGTCATCGAAGATTTAGGCGTCTTTGCTGCGATCCGGCGTGGGTGGGAAGTCTCGAAAGCCAATGCTGGCAATCTTTTCTTGATGTCCCTTATCGTCCTCCTGGGAATTGGCATGATTGTCGGAGTCATTATCGCTTTGCCCATGCTCGTCGTGATGATGCCGATGACATTCAGCATGTCCTATAACGTTTCCAGCGGGGTTGGATACAGCTCGCTTTGGAATCAGTTGCTCATCGGCGGACTGTGTTTGCTGGCTTATCTGCCGGTGCTCGTCGTCTTGAGCGGCGTGATCAATGTTTACTCTCAGGCAGCCTGGACACTGACCTATCTGCGCCTGACCGCCAGACCTGCCGCGCCTATCGAATCCGAGTCCCTGCCCGCTCCGGTCGAATGATCCTTTACTCCCAACCGCCAACTGTCAACTACCAACCTTCAACATTCAACTTTCACCTTTCCCCCCACCTGTGCTAAAATTCATCCATGCACAAGCGGGCAATTCAGCTTGCACTTATCATACTTTGCTGTGTGAGTATTCTGACGGTTAGCGTGTACCCGGTTGGCGCGCAGTCGCCCATCGAGGTGACAGTTTTTCCGCCCATCACCGGCGAATTCCCGAATATCACCACGTTTCTGGATGTACATGACGCCCAGGGCAGCTTCGTGGCGGGTCTTCAGTTGCAAGACATCCGGGTTTTCGAAGATGACCTGCTTCTTACAAACGTCGGGCTGACCGAGTTGACTCCGGGCGTCCAATTTGTTTTGGCAATCGCCCCTGGCGATTCCTTCGCCATCCGGGATGCGCGCGGCGTCGCCCGTTACGACTACATCGCCGATGCGCTGCGCGCCTGGGGCCGGGAGAATCCTGATTTCGACGGCGACGACCTGAGCTTCATTGCTGACGGCGCGCCCGAGACACTGCACCTTGCCACACGCCAGGCATGGCTGGACGCGTTCGAAGCCTACCAGCTTCCCGCCGCCAGCGCCGAGCCGACCCTGTCTGCGCTGGCGCGCGCTGTCGAGATCGCCGCCGAGACGCCGCCGCGTGAGGGGATGGAGCGCGTCGTCCTGTTCCTCACCCCTCCCCAGGGCGGCGACCTCGCCGTGGGCTTGCAAACCCTGGGGGCGCGCGCCCGCCAGGCGGGAGTGCGCATCTGTGTGTGGCTGCTGGCCTCCACTGATTTCTTCACCGCTCCCGGTACCCTCCAGCTTCAAACCCTCGCCAATGAAACCGGGGGCCAGTTCTTTGCTTTCGCCAACACCGAGACCATCCCGTCCGTAGAATCTTATCTCAGCCCGCATCGCAGCATTTACCGGTTGGTTTATGAATCCCAGATCGTGACCAGCGGCACGCACCAACTGTCGGTCGAGGTCACTGTGGGCGGCGCGGCAGTCCGCTCGGAGCCGCAAGCCTTCGGCTTGACCATCCAGCCGCCTAACCCGATCTTCATCTCGCCGCCTACCACCATCAACCGCGCCGCCATCCTCGAAGAAGATGAGCAGGCAGAGCCGGTTTACTTCCCCGCTGAGCAGTCTCTCAAAGTCCACATCGAATTCCCCGATGGCTTTACGCGTGCCATCTCGCAGACCATTTTATACGTGGACAACCTGGCAGTCGCCGCTAATCTCGCTCCGCCGTTCGACGAGTTCACCTGGGATTTGAGCCAGTACGCCGACAGCGGGAGTCATCTCCTGCGGGTGGAAGTGGTGGACACGTTGGGGTTGAGCGGGTTCAGCGTCGAAGCGCCGGTGCAGATCATCATCCAGCGCCCGCAAACCGGCGTGCTGGCGACGCTTTCGCGGCGCAGCCTGCAACTAGCGGGTGCGGCGGTATTGGTGGCGGGCGCGGTGCTCGGATTGGTGCTCATCCTCGGCGGGCGCATTCGCCCGCGCACGTTCGGACAGGCCAAATCCCCCGGTGATGGAAAACCTGCGAAGAAAACTGCCGAGCCAAAGCGCCCTCATGACCCCGTAACCCAGCCGGTGGAGATCAGATCCGAGCCGGCGGTGCGGCGGCTTTCCGGCTGGCGGCGGTTCCCGCAAGCCCCACGGCAGGATGTCAAGCCGGTGGGGTATCTCATGCCCATTGTCGAGCCAGAAGAAGAACCCCTCAGCCCGCCGATCCCGATTACCGCCGGCGAGATGACCTTCGGCCGCGACCCCGACAAGGCCAGCCAATCGCTGGACGACCCCTCGGTCGAGCCGCTGCACGCCCGGCTGCGTTTCGATGGGACTGGCTACCGCATTTCGGATGCCGGTTCTGTGGCAGGCACATGGGTCAATTACACGCCTGTCTCGACCGAAGGCGCATCGCTGGAAAACGGCGATTTGATCCACATCGGGCGGGTCGGCTTTCGCTTCACGCTGCGTGAGCCGGGTCGGGTACGCAGGCCGGTGATCATGGAGGGGCAAAAACCATGATCCGCCAGGAGCGCGCCCACCTCTACATCGCCGCCGCTACCCATGCCGGGATGCGCGGCAAGAACAACGAAGACCGCTTCTCGGTCTCGGCGTACCGCCTCGGTGTGGATGATGTCACCCCGGCAGTGTTTGCCATCGTTTGCGACGGCATCGGCGGGCATCGCGCCGGCGAAGTCGCCGCCGAGATTGCAGTCGAGAAAATCAGCAACCTCATCGCGCAGAGCGACGGAACCCAGCCGGTCAGCGCCCTGCGAGACGCCATCGGCCAGGCCAGCCAATCCATCCGTGAGCAGGCGCAGCGCAACACGGCGCAAAAAGGCATGGGGGCGACTTGCGTATGCGTGTTGGTGATTGGCAACCGGTTGTTCGCCGCCTCAGTGGGCGATTCACGATTGTATTTGCTGCGCGGGGATACCATCCGCCAGTTGACGATTGACCACACCTGGGTGCAGGAAGCCGTCGAGTATGGCGCGTTGACCCCCGAGCAGGCGCGCAAACATCCCAATGCGCACGTCATCCGCCGCCACTTGGGGTCGCAAACCCCGGTGGTTCCCGACTTCCGGTTGAAGCTGGTCCCCGGTGAGACTTCAGAGCAATCCGAGGCCAACCAGGGCCTGAGTCTGATCCCCGGCGACCGGCTGTTGATGTGTACCGATGGGTTGACCGATCTGGTGGACGACAATGAAATCCAGGGAGCCATGACGGCCCTGGAGCGCACGGCGGCCCTGGAGCAGTTGATCAACCTGGCGAATCAGCGCGGCGGTCACGATAATATCACGATTGTCACGCTCGAAGCCCCGGTTGGCCGTCCAGAAACACGGCGGTTGATCGTCAAAGATATGCTTCCGGTAATCCCCAGGAAACCCTGGCCCCTGGCGCTGACCTGCCTGGCAGCAGCGACGATCCTGGCGGTGATTGCGGCGTTGGTCGTTGGGGGAATCTTCGCAGTAAGCTACCTGCGGCGTCCCACGCCAACGCCTACAGTTTCCCCGACGATCACGATGACGCGCCCGGCTTTTGCGCCCCCGCCTAAGGCGACTATCACGCCATCCCCCAGTCCGCTGCCGTCACCCACATCGTCGCCGACGATCCCATCCCCTACCATTCGCCTCCGGGATACCTCCACCCAAATTCCGGTGATTACCCCGCTGGTCGTGTCATCCCCCTCGCCGACCCTGATTCAGATCACCCCGCCCAGGCCATAGAATACCGGAAAATGGGTGTGCGACCGGGGTAATGTCCCAGTTGCACACCCATTTTTTGTATTCATCAATAGACGTTGAAAACTGTCATTCTGAGCAAAGCGAAGAATCCCTGATGCAGAGGCAAATTCGAGCCACTTCAGGCATGAATTCACGCCGCGCTTGGGGGATTCTTCGGGTGCTTCGCACCCTCAGAATGACGCAGTTGTGCAATTTCTAGGCGTTTTCTCTATAAGTCGGCTCAAGGAAGATTGGCATAGAAGATTTGATTGCCGATGGCGATGATCAGCCTGCGGTTGGGAGTGACCGTGAAGGCAGTGACCTCTGCGCCGCCTGACAATTCCTCGACCGGGCGGTACTGGCTGTGCAGGGTGAGCTGCATACTGAACCGGTAGATGGCTTGATGTTTGGCGTCGAGCAGGTACAGCGATGACTCAGGGGGTGGCGTATATAGAATCTGGCTGAACAGCGCATCGTCAACGAATGGCCCGCTGGTGTAGCCCGGCCGGGGATCGTTGTAGACGGTGTTATCAGTGCAGCGAGTGGGGGCGACTTCGAATCCGCTGAAGGTGCAAAAGGTCAGTGTGCTGTCGGTGTGCAGCAGGTAAAGATCGTCGCGATTGACGGCCAGGTCAACCGCATTTTGCATGTTGGCCGGGATCTCTTCGCTGAAGAACGACTGCGGCTGCACATCAATGCTCATAGCGCGGAAAATCCAGACGGCGTTGGTTGGCGGGTCGAGCACGAACAAATCGCCGGTGTCGAGGGTAAAGGCGTTGGGTGAACCCCAATTGGTGTGCGGGGGAGCCATTTGCTGGGAGCGCGGCGCTTCACCGTTTTCCGCGCAGAAAATCAACATCCCGTTGGCATCCATGCCCATCAGTACCGCGTTTTGTGTGTTGCCCCTTGGCAGGGCGATGATGTCCACGATGGGATCGCTGCCGGTGGGCAGATTGCAGAAGAAGCGGGTATCCACATCGTAGCCGGAACCGTTGAAAGTGGCGCGCCGCACGTTGCCCTGGGTGCTGTTGAGATAGAACAATTCATCGGCGGTGGCGGCCATGTGGGTGATGAGCATCGAAGCATCCGGCGAGCCGATGCCGGTGATGGCCGGTTGGTAATCCAGCCGTTGAATCCATTGGATTTGATCGAGGGCGGCATTAGCCTCGCCTCGCAGCGCCTGCGAGTCAGCGGATTTGCCATAAGTTTCAGTATCGTCCAGTAAGGAGAGCACGTTGTTCCAAGCGGTACGTTGTTCAGCCATATCGGTCATTTGCCTTGCGCCGACAGCGGCAATGGCTGCTTCGTGATAGTGCAATTGGAATTGCTCGGCGCGCCCACGGCGTATATAAACGAACCCGCCGATAACGGCCAGGATGACCGGGACAGCGATGGCGAAGAAAATCATCGTCGAAGGGGGAATTTGCAGCAAACTCTCATCGGGCAGGACGCGCCGCATGAGCGTGTTCACACTCGCCGAAACCGCCCGCAGGGTATTGCCCAGGGCGCGTCCAATGGAGGCGACTGCATTTTTGAGCGGGTCGAGATTGAGCTTAGGCAGGGATGGGCGCGGCCGGGCGGGTTTGGCCGTCTCGCTGGCTTTTTCAGCCCCGGATGGCCTGCGGCGCTCATCAAGCGGCGGCGACGGCTGGCGTATCCAGCGTCCAGGCGGTGATGCGGCAACTGGCGGCTGACTGTTGACGGTTGACTGTTGACGGTTGACGGTTAACGGTTGACCGCCGACCGCAGATTGCTGATCACCGACCGTTGACGGTTGACGGTTGACGGTTGACGGTTGACCGCCGACCGCAGATTGCTGATCGCTGACTGCTGACTGCTGATCACCGACCGCAGATTGCTGATCGCTGACCGCTGACTGCTGACCGCTGCCCGCTTTCGGGCGCAGGATGCGCAGCTTGCCATTCCCCGGCTGGGCCTGAACGACCAGGGCATCCAGCGACTCTTCAGAATGGCTGATGAGCCGCCGGCGCAGGCTTTCTAACCCCAGGCTGTAGACATTGTTCAGCGAAGTTTCACTCCAACCGGGGGCAAGCTGAGAGGTGAGCAGGAGCAGGTCGCCGGGGTGCAGTTGCGCCTGGAAATACCGGATCGGCGCCGTCCGGCTGACCCCCAACCCTCTTCCCGACAACTCAGGATCGTACAGGTATTGGACGCCGCGCGGGGTGATGACGAAGGCGTGAGTCGGGCCGCTCTGCCCAAGAATGAGAGTCTCATCCCGCACAACCGCCACAGACAGCATCCCGATTCCCTGCCGCCCATTGCTGGTGGTGCGCCGGTTGCGGTCGAGCAGGAATTGGTTGAGCGCCTCGGCCACCGCCCGCGTGGCGGCGGTGACCGCGCCGGGAGTCTGAAAGTAAGTTTCGGCAAGCCGGGCGAGAATCTGGCCTTGCTGTTCGGCGGAAAGCGGCGCATTGCCCGTCATGCTGAAGTGCAGGATCAGCCGGTCGGCGTTGCGCCCGCGCGCCGTGCGCCGGGGCGGTGCTGCCGCGTACAGGCCGGGCAGCTCACTCTGGTCGAGTCCGTCGGCGCGGGAGAGAGGGAGGAGGTTGAGATCAAGGGACATAAGTCGCGTAGTTTGATAGACAAATAGTCTGATAGGGTATGAAAGGAATTATACTGGTAAAATGCGAGTTGCGTGTGGAAAGCGAAATTCGTAATAAAAAGGACAACCATGCACCTCGACCTCATCCGCACTTTACCCGAATTCGACGCTCTGGCCGGCGAATGGAACGAACTGCTGGCAAACAGTGCAAGTCACGTGCCGTTTTTGCGGCACGAATACCTGCGCGCCTGGCAGCGAACGCTCGGAGGCGGCGAGTGGCCGAGCGGCGAGCTGGCTATCGTCACCGCCCGGCAGGATGGTGCGCTGGCCGGTGTCGCCCCGCTGTTTTCCACCCTCAACCGGGATGGCGAACCGGCGCTGATGCTGCTGGGCAGCGTCGAGATTTCGGATTATCTCGATCTGATGGCCTCGCCGGAGCGCCTGCCCGCTTTCGTGGATGAGCTGTTGGGATTTTTGGACGGCCCGCAGGCGCCCGCCTGGCGGGTGTTGGATCTCTATAACTTGCTGGATTCTTCCCCGACGATCCTGGCATTGGAGAGGGCCGCTGTATCCCGCGGGTGGCGCGTCGCCCGCCAAGACCTCCAACATTGTCCCTACATCCCCCTCCCCGGCGATTGGGAGCAATACCTGGCCGCGCAGGTGGACAAGAAACAGCGCCACGAAATCCGCCGCAAGATGCGCCGTATCGAGGAAGGCGGGCTGCCCGTGCGCTGGTACATGGCAGCCGACGAGTCCACCCTGGACGCCGAGATGGACGATTTTTTACGCCTGATGGCCTACGATCCCGAAAAAGCGCGTTTCCTCACCGATGTGATGCGCACCCAAATGCGCACGGCTGTCCATGCCGCCTTCCGCGCAGGGTGGCTGCAACTGGCATTCATCGAGATCGGCGGGAAGAAAGCCGCTGCTTACCTCAACTTCGACTACGACAACGTGATATGGGTCTACAACTCCGGGCTGGATTTCGAGTTCCGCGAGTGGTCGCCGGGCTGGGTGCTGCTCGGCCATTTGTTGCAATGGGCTAACGAAGCAAAGCGGACGCGCTTCGATTTCATGCGCGGCGACGAGGATTATAAATACCGCTTCGGGGCGATTGACCGCAGGATCATTCGGTTGAAGGTTGAACGTTGAAAGTTCCACACAATAACCTTCAACTTTCAACCTGCAACCTTCCTCACCTCACCCACCTCGGCATCCCCCACCCGCCGACTCTCACGGCCTCCGGCTCGTCGGGCCACACGCCGGGGATCGCTGTGCCGCACTTTGGGCAGCGACCCTCTGCGGTCAGGTGATAGCTGTAAATCGTAAAGCCCGCCCGCTCGATGAGCGTCGTCTGGCATTTCGGGCAGACGGTATTCTCGTAGCTCTTTGCCCGCCCGTGAAGGTTGCCAGCGTACACGTAATGCAAACCCGCCTCCTGCCCGATTTCCACCGCCCGCATCAGCGTGGCCACCGAGGTGGGGGGCGGGCCAGTCATTTTGTAATCCGGGTGGAAAGCGGTGACGTGCCACGGAATGTCGGGCGAGACGGATGCGATGAACCGCCCAGCCTCCATTAGCTCTTCGTTGCTGTCGTTGAAGCCCGGCACCACCAGGGTGACGATCTCCACCCACAGCCCCATCTCGTGAGCCAGCTTAATCCCATCCAAAACATTTTGCAGCACACCGCCCAACTGGCGGTAGTGTTTGTCTTGCATGGTTTTTAGGTCAATTTTGTAACCCACCAGGTACGGGCGCAGATATTTCAATACCTCGGGGGTCATATTGCCGTTCGAGACGTACACACACTTGATGGCGGCCTCTTTCGCCCGCTCGAAGATTGCCACCGCCCACTCGGAGGTGATCAGCGGCTCGTTGTAGGATGACGCGATCACGTTCGAGCCGGTGTGTTTGGCGTAAGTGACGATTTGCTCCGGCGTGGCGATGCGGATGTTCTCCGCCGACATATCCGATTCCGAGTCGCGCAGGGTTTGAGATGAGAGCCAATTCTGGCAGTAAATGCAGTGGAGATTGCAGCCCAGCATCCCGAATGTCAGCGCGTCAGATCCGGGGAGCAGGTGGAAGAATGGTTTTTTCTCGATCGGGTCGGCTTGCAGCCCGGCGACATATCCCCAGGGCACGCGCAACACACCCCCCTGGTTGAAGCGCACTTTGCAGATGCCGCGCCGCCCCTCACGGATCAGGCAGCGGTGCCCGCAGGCGTAACAGCGCACCGACTGGTCGGGCAGTTTTTCATACAACTCGCCTTCGCGGGTCAATTGATCCAGCGTATCGGCAACTGTCGTCATAACTTCCTTCCTTTCCGGCGACAGGTTCGCCAATAGCAATTATAATCGTACTTGAGGAGGATGCCATGACCCTACAGCCGCCACCCGATCACCCTGTCTTGCTCAAGCTGCGCGATTACTTGACCTCGGCCCTCGCCCAGCAACTCGAGACGCATCCGCCAAAGGTCAACCACCGCATGGTGGCCTCCCATTGGCTGGAGAGCCTCTACACCCAGACCAAGCTCCAGCTCGATGAATTTACGAAGAATCAGCTCTTCCGCGAGATTCTGGATAATCTCGTTGGCCTCGGCCCGATCCAGCCCCTGCTCGATGATCCTTCCATCAGCGAAGTGATGGTCAATGGGCCGAAGTCGGTCTACATCGAGCGCAACAGCGAGTTGATCGAGACGGATGTCAAATTCGATGATGACGCCCATGTGCTGCGCATCATTGACCGCATTATTCACCCCCTGGGGCGGCGGGTGGACGCCGATCACCCGATGGTGGACGCGCGCCTGCCGGATGGGTCACGCGTCAACGCCATTATCCCTCCCGCAGCGGTGGATGGCCCCTCGATCTCCATCCGAAAATTTTTGATGAACCGCATGACGGTTGACGAGTTGGTCGCCACCGGTTCGCTGACCCCGCACATGGCCGAATTTTTGGAGGCCTGCGTCGTTGCCCGCTTGAACATCATCATTTCCGGCCCTACCAGCTCCGGCAAGACCACCTTTTTGAATATCCTCTCCGGTTTCATTCCCGGCAACCAGCGCATCGTCACCATCGAGGATGCCGTCGAGCTTCAGCTCAAGCAGCGCCATGTCATCCGCCTGGAGAGCCGGCCGCCCAATATGGACGGCGCCGGCGAGGTGACGACCCGCGATTTGGTGCGCAACGCTTTGCGGATGCGACCCGACCGCCTCATCGTCGGCGAGGTGCGCACCGGCGAAACCCTGGATATGCTGCAAGCCATGAACACCGGGCATCACGGCTCGATGACCACCGTACACGCCAACTCGCCGCGTGATGCCGTTGCCCGCCTGGAGACGATGGCGATGATGGCTAACCTGGATATGCCGCTGCTGGCGATCCGCCGCCAAATTGTCGCCGCCATCCAGTTGGTCATCCATTACAACCGTTCCTCCGACGGCAGCCGCCGCATCTCTTCGATCACCGAAATCTCCGGCATGGAAGGCGATGTTGTCACCATGTCTGACATTTTTAAATTCGATCAGACTGGCGTCAGCGCGGAAGGCAAGATCCTGGGTAACCTGCGGCCAACCGGTATTCGCCCGATGTTCACACCCAAGCTGGAAGTGGTGGGGTACAAGCTGCGCGGCGAAATCTTTGGGGCCGGGACCAATTTCCGGTAAGCGATGTTGACAGTTGTGATCCAGGCGGGCGGCGGCTCGCGCCGCATGGGGCAAGACAAGGCGTTGATCCCATTTTTGGGCGAGACATTGATCGCCCGTGTGCTGCGCCGGGTTTCTTCCATGGCTGATGAAACGATTGTGACGACCAACCACCCGGAGGGTTATCGCTTCCTGGGGGTTCCGCTCGCCTCGGATGTGATACCGGGGCGCGGGGCCTTGGGGGGTCTGTATACAGCCCTGAAGGTATCGCGACACCCGGTGGTCGCAATCGTCGCCTGCGACATGCCTTTCGTCAGCGCCGCGCTGCTCGCCGCCGGGCGCGACTTGCTCCTCGAAACGCCCGCTGACGCGGTCATTCCGCAGACCCCCAACGGGCTGGAGCCGTTCCACGCTGTCTACCGCCGGGAGACCTGCCTTCCGATGGTGGAAGCTGCCCTCCAGACTGGTCAATGGCGCGCCGATGCCTGGTATGCAGCAGCCCAAATTCATTACCTGACGCCCGAAGAAACCGCCCCTCTCGATCCGAACGACCTGGCCTTTCTCAACGTCAACACCCCCGCCGACCTCGAAACCGCTCTCCGCCTCGCCGCCGAATCCCCCGCAAGCTGAAAATCTGACCCCCACTCGGCTCTCCTCCTCCTTCGCCGATTCGCTCATTTGCTCTTTTGCTGATTTGCCCATTTGCTTTGTGACACTCAGCGCGGCGAGTCAGGATAAGCGTCTCTTGAAGTTATCCCGGAAATTTGCCACAATAGAATATCAGCATCCACCCAGAAACGCCAAAGAAAGGACCGTCCAAATGAACACATCCAATGATTTTCCAGGATTGCGTAAATTCAGACCCGTACCTTTGAAACTCCATTTCCCCGTTCCATCCGATATCGAGGTTGCGCAAGAAGCCGACCTGAAGCCAATTGCCGATGTAGCGGATGAGGTCGGCCTGCTGCCCGCCGAATTGGAATTGTATGGCAATTACAAGGCTAAAGTCCGGCTGGAAGCGTTGGAGCGCCTCAAAGAGGTTCCTGATGGCAAATATATTGACGTAACGGCCATCACGCCCACCCCGCTCGGCGAGGGCAAGACCACCACCACCGTGGGTCTCTCGCAGGCCCTGGGAGCGCACCTGGGCAAACGCGTCTTCACCTGTATCCGCCAACCCTCGCAAGGGCCAACCTTCGGCATCAAGGGCGGCGCGGCGGGCGGCGGTTACAGCCAGGTGATCCCGATGGAAGATTTCAATTTGCACCTCACTGGCGATATTCACGCCATTACCGCTGCCAATAATCTATTGGCCGCAGCCATAGATGTCCGCTATTTCCATGAAGCTTCTCAGCCTGATGATGAGAAGTTGTTCAACGCCCTCTGCCCGCCCGATAAACAAGGTAAGCGAAAGTTCTCGCCATCCATGCTGCGCCGCCTCAAGCGGTTGGGCATCGAGAAGAACGATCCGGCCGAGCTGACCAAAGAAGAGCGCAGCCTGTTCGCCCGGTTGAATATTGACCCCGCCAGCATCACCATCCGCCGGGTGATGGATACCAGCGACCGTTTCCTGCGCGATATCACCATTGGGCAAGGCCCCGAAGAGAAGGGCATGACCCGCCAGACGGGCTTCGATATCACGGTTGCCAGCGAAGTCATGGCGATCCTGGCGCTGACCACTGATCTGGCAGATATGCGTGGCCGCTTTGGCGCCATCGTCATCGGCACGAACACGAAGGGCGAAGCTGTCACCGCCGAAGATTTGGGCGTCGCCGGGGCGATGACGGTCCTTATGAAGGATGCCATCAAACCCACGTTGATGCAAACTCTCGAAGGTACGCCGGTCTTCGTCCACGCCGGGCCGTTTGCCAACATTGCCCACGGCCAAAGTTCCATCATCGCCGACCGGATTGCCCTCAAGCTGGCCGATTACGTGGTGACCGAGTCTGGCTTCGGCGCTGATATAGGCATGGAAAAGTTCATGGATATCAAGTGCCGCTACTCCGGGCTGATCCCCAACTGCGTGGTGCTGGTCGCAACAGTGCGAGCGCTGAAAATGCACGGCGGCGGCCCGAAGGTGGTTGCCGGGAAGCCGCTCGCACCCGAATACACCGACGAGAACCTCGATCTGCTGCGCGCCGGCCTGCCTAACATGCAGCATCACATCAAGAATGCACGCCGCTTTGGTATCCCGGTGGTGGTGGCGGTCAACTCGTTTGCCACCGACACCCCGGCGGAATGCGATCTGGTGCGCCAGGCAGCTATCGAGTCTGGCGCAGAAGACGCAGTGGTCTGCACCCATTGGATGGAAGGCGGCAAGGGCGCGCTGGCTTTGGCCGAAGCGGTGATCAAAGCCTGCGAGAAACCGGGCGATTTCAAATTCCTCTATCCGTTGGATTTGCCCATCAAGGATAAGATCGAGATCATCTGCAAGGAAATCTACGGAGCCGATGGGGTGGATTACCTGCCCGAGGCTGAAGCCAAGATCGAGCTTTACACCCGCCTGGGCTTCGATAAACTGCCCCTGTGCATGGCAAAGACCCACCTCAGCTTGAGCCATGACCAGAATCTGAAAGGCGTACCCAAAGGATTCCGCATCCCCGTCAGGGATATTCGCGCCTCGGTGGGGGCAGGTTTCCTGTACCCGCTGCTGGGTGAGATGCGTACGATGCCTGGTTTGCCCACCCGCCCGGTATTCTACGATGTTGACCTCGACCTTACCACGGGCCGGGTCGTGGGATTGTTCTAAATTCAGTAAATCGCGAATTCTGTTTGTCGTAGACGTTTTAGCGTCTTGATCTGCGCTAACGCGCACACGCAGGCCAACCAGTGGAGTGCCGCACAAAACTATCGGCAATGCCAAAAACTCCCGGAGTTTCCCAAACTCCGGGAGTTTTTGGCGAAACCGGGAAACTTTGCCCGTTTTGATAAAATTCGTCTATAATTCCTCACATGGGAAAACGGCCTGCTCGCAAGGAACAGCATCCCACTCAGGGTCGGAAAGTCGAATTGCTGCACGTGCTGAACGCCTCTGCCGCCCGGCTGCAGCGCTCAGCACGTTCTGAAGAATTGGTCTATCAAAATTTCAGTGAGCAAATTTCGCTTGCCGGATTGGTCGGGGGAATCGCTATGCTGGACGAGACAGGCCGCCGTATTGTTGTCCGGGCGGCGGCCTATCCTGATCGCTCACAACTCCTGGCTCGGATGGAGAAACTCACCGGTTTGAAGATGGTGGGTTTCAGCTTCGATCGCAAAAATTCAGGTATTTATGGGCGGGTTATAGATAGTGGGCAATCGGAATACGTCGAAAACAACAATGCTATCATTGTTGAAGTCTTGCCCGAGATCGCCAGACCCTCGGTGGATGTGCTTCTTGGCGCTTTTGGCGGGCAGCCGGGTATTTATTCACCGGTGACGATAGAAGGTCAAACCCAGGGATTGATCGGCATTAATGGCCCCGGATTAACCACACAGGATGTACCGGCCATCGAAGCGTTTGCCAACCAGGTTTCGGTGGCCCTCGAAAATGCTCGTCTGATTGCCTCGATGCGCCAGGAGCTTGATGAGCGCCAGCGGATCGAGAATGCTCTGCAGGAGAGTGAAACCCGTTTTCGGGCTTTGGCAGAAACAACCGCCTCAGCCATTTTCATCTACCAGGGCGCCAAGTTCCTTTACGTCAACCCGGCGATGGAGGCTCTGTCCGGTTACTCGCACAATGAGCTTCTCAGTATGAATTTTTGGGACATTGTTCATCCTGACGATGCGAATATGGTACGAGAGCGAGGAATGGAGCGGCAGCAGGGCGGCTCGCCGCCAAAGCGATACGAGCTCAGGATCGTCATGAAAAGCGGAGATGTCCACTGGGTTGATTTCACGGGTGAGATCATCCAGGTCGAAGGCCGCCCCGCCGGGTTGGGTACCGCCTTCGATATCACCGAGCGTAAACGGGCAGAGGAAGAGCTTCGCCGGGTCAATGAGTTCAATGAGGGTATCGTCCAAAGTGTTTTCGAGGGGATCGCGCTGCAAGACGAAGCCGGTTATTTCAAGTTTGTCAATCCGGCGGCTGCCGCCATGTTGGGTTTCACGCCCGAGGAGATGGTCGGCCAACACTGGTCACAAACGGTGCCCGAAGACCAGCGGGCGGCGATCTATTCTGCTGACCAGCGGCGTAAACATGGCGTGGCCGACCGTTATGAACTGGAATTGATGCGTAAGGATGGCACGCGCATTTCCGTGCAGGTGAGCGGCGCGCCGCGTTTCGAGAACGGGCGGTTCGTCGGCACGCTGGTGGCGTTTACCGACATTACCGACCGCAAGCGCGCCGAGGAATCCGCCCGCCGCCGCGCCGAAGAGCAGTCTGCCATCGCTGCCGAGAATGCCCGCTTGCTGGAAGCAGAACGTGCCATCCGCGCCCAGGCTGAGACATTGCGGGATGTGAGCCAGGCCATGAACCGCAGCTTGAAACTGGACGAAGTTCTGCGGTTGATCCTTGAACAACTGAAGCGTGTGCTTACCTTCGATACGGCCTCGGTGTTGTTGTACAACGAACAAGACAAGCCGGCCATTGCCACCGGAATTGGTTATTCAGACGAGCAGGCAACCAGCCAGGTGACCGGCGACCTGCTGAAGAGCAGCCCAATTCTGGCAGAGATGGCGCGTTCTCTGGAGCCGGTGATTATCCCGGATGTGCGTGAGCATCCCGGATGGATTTGGGTGCCCGGCGCTGAGCATGTGCGTTCCTTTTTGGGCGTGCCGATTGTCTCCCGTGATCGCATGATCGGCGTGTTGATGGCGGATAATACGAACACCTGCTTCTTCCGCAGCGAGGATGCCCGGGTGGCGCAGGCTTTGGCGCAGCACATGTCAATTGCCATACAGAATGCGCGCCTGTTCGAAGCCGAACGCGCCCAGTTGCTGCTGGCGCGCACCTTGCAAGAAGTGGCTGCGGTGTTGACCTCTGAGCTGAGGCTGGACGACGTGCTTGAAAGCATCCTCGATCTGCTGGGGCGGGTGGTCAATTACGACAGTGTATCTGTACATTTGATAGACGAGATGGGGAAGCTTTATCTGGCTGCCGGGCGTGGGTTCCCAGATATCGAACAGGCGCGCCAGACAGTGCGTACATTGAGCGTCAATATCCTGGCAGTTCAGTGGGCTGACCAGCAGCGGCTGGTCATGCCGGATACGTACAACGATCCACGCTGGACTGTGACTCCCGATTCGGCGTATATCCGTTCGTGGGTCGGCGCGCCGCTGCTGGTCAAGGGCCAGATGATTGGCTCCTTGAACGTGGATAGCCGTTCGATCAATGCTTATGATATTTCGGTAGCGGATACGGTGATGGCTTTTGCCAACCAGGCCGCCATTGCCATTGCCAATGCCCGCCTGTTCGAGGCCGCCGAGAAGCGCGCCGCCGAGCTTGAAGCCCTGCGCCAGGCCAGTTTGAGCCTGACAGCCAGCCTGGAATTGGAAGCTGTGCTCTATGCCATCCTGGAAAGCACCCTCAAGCTGCTGCCAGGGGCGCAGAACGCCCATATCTTTCTTTACCATCCCGACGAAGACGATGGACGATTGGCCTTTGGCGCGGCGTTGTGGTCGATTGGGCGGCGAGGTTTTCCAGTGGCTCAACCGCGTTCATCTGGGCTGACGTATTCCGTTGCCCGGACGGGACAGCCCATCGTCGTCTCGAATATGTTGACGCATCCTTTGTTCCAGTCGGCGCCAATCCATGATCCAAACTGGCAGGGAGCGATCATCGGCATCCCGCTCAAAATCGGCCAGGGCGTGGTCGGCGTGATGAATGTCTCTTTCCCGAAGCCGCGCAACTTCTCTGAAGCGGAGCAGCGCCTGATCCAATTTCTTGGAGACCAGGCCGCGATTGCCATTGAAAATGCTCGCCTGTTTCAGGAAGCGGCCACCGAGCGCCGCCACGTCCGGCTGCTCTACGATATCGGTCAGGCGCTTGTCGTCAACCTGGATGCCGATTCGATTCTCGATATTGCTACCCGGCTCACCTGCCAGGCGATGGATGGCATGGTCGGGGAGGCATTCTTATATGTGCCGGAGACAGGACAATTGAGCTTGCGCGCCCTCACTGGCCTGGATGGCGTTTCCCCGGCTGAACTGGACCCCAAGGTTGCGCTTAAACCCGGAAGAGGCCTGGCCGGTTGGGTCGCTGAAAACCGTGAAGCGGTCAGCGTTCCAGAAGTTGACGAAGATCCGCGCTGGCTGCATATTGCTGTACTAAATCAGGATGCGCATTCGGTGGTGGCAGCTCCCATTGTGGATGGCGAACGCTTGCTGGGGGTGATATTGGTTCTGCATCGCCTGCCAGCGGCTTTTTCAAAAGATCATTTGGAGTTGTTGCAAGCAATTTGCAAACAAGTCGGGTTGGCCTTAATCAACGCCGAGCGTTACCAACAAGTGCAGAGCCTGGTGGATCTCCTGGCGGCGGAACAATACCGGTTGGAGAGCCTGATCGAATACTTGCCGGTAGGCGTGATTTTGCTCGACAACAACTATCGCATTCAGACCGCCAACCCGCTGGGGCGCGAAATACTGGTAGCGCTTGGCAGCGGAGAGCCGGGTGACGTTTTGAGCACCCTCGGCTCGTGCTCATTATCTGAATTGATGGCTCGTCACGATGATCCTCTCCCGACCGAGATCATCTTGGAGAGCACGCCCCGCCGTCTCTTCGAGGCGCAGACGCGTCCTATTGCGGGAGAATCTCACCAATGGGTCTTAACCGTCCGCGAGGTCACCCGCGAGCGGGAAAATCTGGCGCGCATTCAGATGCAGGAACGGCTGGCGACGGTCGGACAATTGGCAGCCGGCATCGCCCACGATTTCAACAATATCATGGCTGCCATCATGGTGTATACCGATTTGCTGCTGGCAGATACGAGCCTGCTGCCCACCAGCCGCGAACGATTGGGCATCATCGAACAGCAGATAAAACGCGCTTCCAGCCTTATTCGCCAGATTTTGGATTTCAGCCGCCGCTCGGTGATGGAGCAAACCCCCATTGACTTGCTGCCCTTCCTCAAGGAGTTGAACAAACTCTTGCGGCGGGTTTTACCCGAGACCATCCATCTCGAATTGACCTACCATTCGGATAGCTACCTGATTACCGCCGATCCAACACGCTTGCAGCAGGCCTTCATGAATTTGGCGCTCAATGCCCGCGATGCGATGCCCGAGGGGGGAACCATCCGGTTTACTTTGAATCACGTGAATTTCCGGCCAGGCGATCCCCTGCCCTTGCCTGATATGCCTTACGGGGATTGGATTCGTATCACGGCTGAGGATACGGGAGTAGGTATGACGCTCGATGTGCGGAATCATATCTTCGAGCCGTTTTTCACCACCAAGCCGGTTGGGCAAGGTACAGGGCTGGGCTTGTCGCAAGTGTATGGGATCGTCAAACAGCACCAGGGTTACATTGACGTCGAAAGCCGGATGAAGGAAGGGACGAAATTCACGATCTTCCTGCCTGCCCTGGCGGTTCCCGAAATTCCTCCTGGTCAGGAACCTTCTCCCGCACACTTCGACGGCGCAGGTCGAACGGTGTTAGTGGTTGAAGACGATGCGACCACCCGTGATGCGCTGCAAACCTTGCTCCGGGCGTATAATTTCTGGGTTTTGACTGCCTCGAACGGGATCGAGGCGCTGCGTATCCTCAACCAGGCAGGCCGCTCGATAGCCCTCGTGGTCAGCGATGTGGTGATGCCGGAGATGGGCGGGGTCAGCCTGCTCCGCACGATTCAGCCGCGTTGGCCGTTGGTCAAAGTATTGTTGATCACCGGGCACCCGCTGGAAATGCAAGACCGCGCCCTGCTCGAGATGGGCGCAGTCCACTGGCTGCAAAAACCGTTTTCTGTCGGCGATTTCAGCAACGCCATCCAGGGTTTGCTGCGGGGATGATGTAATCGTTAAAATTTAGCAAATGCAGCGAAAACCATCGAAGCAATAACGATCAAGCACAGCAAGGCAAATAGAATCTGCATGATGTTCATGCGGCGTTGTTCGGATGAAGTCTTTTTAGGTGACATAACAAATCTCCTGCTATTGATCGGTTTTTCGTTTTTCGATTGCCAGGCCGATGGCTGTTTCCAACTCATCCAGCGTCACCGGCTTACAAACGTAGGAATCGGCGCCCATGGCCAGCGCCTTATCAATCAGAGGGGGTGAATACTCGGTGGAGAGCATGACCACCGGAATCTCGCGCCAGTCATTGTTGCGGCGCACGAATTCTAGCATATCCATACCGCTGACCTCGGGCATGTTGATGTCGAGAATGAGCACATCGGGACGCTCGCCGTATTGGAGAATTTTGACGGCATTGCGGGCGTTCAGAAAGGCGCGCATCTGGTAGCCAAGCAGCTTGAGCATCAGCTTCAGAGCGCGGCCCATCTCGTCATCGTCGTCTACTAACCAGGCGGTTTTCACGCCAACTGCTCCTTGATCGTCTCTGCCAGCTTTTTTGTGATCCCTGGCGCTCGTTGCAGCTCTTCCAATGTCGCTTCCCGGATATCTTCGATGGAGCCGAAGTGCTTCAGCAGCACCCTGCGGCGCGATGGGCCGATGCCGGGGATCGAGTCCAGCCGGGAGGCGACGCCCTGCTTGTCGCGCCGCGCCCGGTGGGCGGTGATGGCAAACCGGTGGGCTTCGTCGCGCACTCGTTGCACGAGATACAATCCCTGGGATTGGCGCGGCAGGATGATCGGCTCGGCCCGCAGTGGGACGAACAACTCCTCGTTTTGCTTGGCCAGCCCTGTCACCGGGATCTGCCCGAGCAGCCCGTATTCTTCGAGCACTTTAACAGCGCGCCCCAACTGGCCTTTGCCGCCATCCACAATGAGCAGATCCGGCAGGCGGGCAAAGGATGGATCGGCCTTTTTGCTTTGGATCGTCTCCGGGTCATTGAGCAGCTTCCAGCGCCCAAAACGGCGGCGCAGCACCTCCTCCATGCTGGCAAAATCGTCCGGCCCCTGCACGGTGCGGATGTTGAAGCGGCGGTAGTGGCCCTTCTTCGGCGCGCCCTGCTCGAAGACGACCATGCTGCCCACCGCCATCACGCCCTGCGTGTTCGAGATGTCGTAGCACTCGATGCGGTTGGGCGGCTCGGCCAGCCCGAAGGCTGACTGCAAGTCAGCCAGAGCCTGTTCCTGGCGGTGGGTGTCGTTTTCCCATTGGGCTTTGAGCGCCGTGAGGGTCTCAGCCGCGTTTTCGGCAGCCATCTTCACCAGTTCGGACTGCTGGCCCTCACGGGGCACGCGAATCTCCACCTTCTCGCCGCCGCGCCGGGTGTTGAGCCACTCGCGGATGATCTGCGCCTCCTCGATGTCGGTGGGCAGCAGCAGTTGCCCAGGCACGGTGGGCGTCTCGTCATAGAATTGCTTGAGAAACTCGGTCAGCACCGATGCGTCGGGGGTCTCGTCGGCGCCTTCCATGATGAAATACTCACGCCCGATGAGCTTGCCGCCCCGGATGAAGAACACCTGGATACAGGCTTCTCCATTGGTGCGCGCCATCGCAATCACGTCGGAATCGACGTAATCGCTGGAAAAGACCACTTTCTGCCGGGAGATGATCTGCTCGATGGCGCGCAACTGATCACGGAGCGCCGCGGCCCGCTCGAATTGCAGACCCTCCGCGGCCTGGGTCATCTGCTCCTGCAGGCGGGCGACGATCCCCTCGGAATGGCCTTCCAGGAAATGGCACAGGTCGTCAATCATCTGCCGGTAGCCGGCCTGGTTGATCGCGCCGATGCACGGGGCGGTGCACAGCTTGATGTCGTAGTACAGGCAGGCGCGGGCGTCTTTGCCGGTGATGTCGCGGTCGCAGGTGAGGAACGGGAAGACGCGCCGCAGCACATCGAGCGATTGGTAAACAGCCCAGGCGCTGGTGTATGGCCCGTAATAACGGCTGCCATCCTCGACGATCTGCCGGGTGACGGTGACCTTGGGGAAAGGCTCCCCCCAGTGGACTTTGATGTATGGGTAGCGCTTGTCGTCCTTCATGCGGATGTTGTACATCGGACGATGGCGCTTGATGAGGTTCATCTCCAGGATGAGCGCTTCCAGCTCCGACCCAACCAGGATCCACTCGATATCGGCGATGTGCCGCACGAGCTGGCGCGTTTTGGCGTCCGGCAGGTTGGTGTGGAAGTAGGAGCGCACCCGGTTGCGCAAATTGACCGCTTTGCCGACATAGATGATCTTGCCGTCGGCGTTTTTCATGATGTAGCAGCCGGGTTTGGTGGGAAGAGAATCCAGGATACCCTGGAGATGTTCGGAGAGGTTCATCGTGGGGGATTCTATCACGGCTTACGGATTTTCCTTGACCATCCCCTTTGCCGGTGGTATAGTTGCGCCCAATGTCAGCCCAGATCACCTTCACCGCGACCACTACCACAACTACCCAGGCCCTCCTGGGGCGTCGGCGCGTCGGCGGTTGATCTGTATCTGTCTCGACTTGTTCGACCCAACGCCCCGCTCTCCAACGGGGCGTTTTTATTAGGCTTGTAGTGTGCGCTTTAGCGCACATGTGGCGCTGAAGCGCCAACTACGAATAGAATGGAGTTTCCCATGACCTACGCCGGAGTTCTTCAACGTTACCGCTCGCTGCTCGACATCCCCGCCCACACCGTCGCCATCACCCTGCTCGAGGGGAACACGCCGCTCATCCCGCTGCCGCGACTGGCTGATGCGCTGGGCGGCGGGTTCGATCTGTTTGCCAAATTCGAGGGGCTGAACCCCACCGGGTCGTTCAAAGACCGGGGGATGACCGTCGCCATCGGCGAGGCGGTCGGGCGCGGCGTCAAAACCGTGATCTGCGCTTCGACCGGCAACACGGCGGCTTCTGCCGCAGCTTACGCGGCACGCGCCGGGCTGCGCTGTATCGTGCTCATCCCGCAGGGCAAGGTAGCGGCGGGCAAGCTGGCGGGGGCGGTCGCTTACGGGGCGCAGGTCATCCAGGTTGACGGCTCGTTCGACGACGCCCTGGCGCTGGTGGTCGAGATCACGCAGAAACAGCCAATTGCGCTGGTCAACTCGCTCAACCCCTACCGCCTGGAGGGCCAGAAGACCGCCGCCTTCGAGATTTGCGACACGCTGGACAGCGCCCCGGACTTGTTCTGCCTGCCGGTGGGCAACGCCGGAAACATCACTGCCTATTGGATGGGATTTCGGCAATACAACGATCTTCATGCCTCGGGGCTGCCGCGTATCCTCGGCGTGCAGGCGGTGGGCGCAGCTCCGCTGGTGCTCGGTCACCCGGTGGAGCACCCGGAGACGGTCGCCACCGCCATCCGCATCGGCAAGCCGGCGCGCGGCGAGCAGGCGCTGCAAGCCGCCGAAGAATCGGGCGGCAAGATCATCGCTGTGAGCGACGAAGACATCTTGGCAATGCAGCGTACCCTGGCGAGCGAAGGGTTGTGGGTCGAGCCAGCTTCCGCCGCCGGGCTGGCCGGCCTGGCCGCCGAAGTCCGCGCCGGGAAGCTGAACCCGCGCGGCTTGCGCGTGGTGGGTGTCTGCACCGGCCACGGGCTGAAGGACCCCGGCATCATCACCCAATCCATGCCCGCCCCGGTCGTGCTCCCCGCCGAAATCGAGGCGCTAGAAGATGCAATTTTAGTTTGAGTTGATTTCAGCCACAGAGATCACAGAGTTCTCAGAGAAATGGCGAATAGATTCTCTGCGTTCACTGTGGACTCTGTGGCTCGATTTTTTTTGGAGGCATCCATGAAAACCAATGATGATTTTGCAACGAAAACCCTCGTCATGAAATTCGGCGGGACATCGGTTGGCACGCCCGAAGCGATGGCGCAATCTATCGCCATCGTGCGCCAAAGCCGCGCCGAGTGGCCGCGTGTGGTGGCGGTCGCCTCGGCACTGTCCACCGTCACCAACCTGCTGCTCGACAGCGCCTCGAAGGCGGCGCGCGGCGACACGCAGACCTTCTACCAGTCTGAGAACCGCCTGCGCCAGATGCACCACGCCATCGCCGACGCCGTGGTGACCGACCTGGCGCGCCGCGCCCAGGTCAAACAGGAAGTTGACCACCTGATCGCCGATTTCACGGGGTTATGCCACGCCATCGCCGTGCTGGGCGAGGCCACGCCGCGCGCCCTGGACGCGGTAGCGGGCCTCGGCGAGCGCCTGTCGGTGCGGCTGATGGCGGCCGGGCTGGAAAGCCTGGGGACGCCAGCCCAATTCGTCGAGGCCACGCAGCTCATCGTCACCGACGACTGCTTCCAGAACGCCCACCCCGATTTCACCGCCACCACGCAGAAAACGCGCCAGGTTTTGGAGCCGATCCTGGCCCAGGGCAGCACGCCGGTTGTGACCGGGTTCATTGCCGCCACGCCCGCCGGGGTCGCCACCACCCTCGGGCGCGGCGGGAGCGACTACTCAGCGGGCATCCTCGGCGCGGCGCTCCCCGCCGACGAGGTGTGGATCTGGACCGACGTGGACGGTGTGATGAGCGCCGACCCGCGCCTCGTGCCCGACGCCCGCACCATCCCGGAGATCACCTATCGCGAGATTGCCGAGCTGGCCTACTTCGGGGCCAAAGTGCTGCATCCCAAAACGATCCGCCCGGTGGTGGATGCCGGCATCGGCCTGCGCATTTGCAACACGTTCAACCCGGCCCACCCTGGCACATGGCTGAAGGCAGAACAGGGGATAGGGGATAAGGGAAAGGGGAATGACGACCCCTATCCCCTATCCCCTTTCCCCTCGAAAGAAGGGGATAGGGGGAACGGGCATAACATTGTCAAAGCCGTCACCGCTATTCGCGGGCAGCGGTTGGTGACTGTCGAGGGGCGCGGCATGTTGGGTGTGCCGGGCGTGGCGGCGCGCACCTTCGGGGCGGTGGCCTCCACCGGAACCAGCGTGCCGCTCATCACCCAGGCCTCCTCCGAACAGTCCATCTGCTTCGCGGTGCCGTCCGACGCTGCCGAACAGGTACTGGCTGCGCTCGAAAAAGCCTTCGCTATCGAGCTATCCGTAGCTGACATTGACCGGGTGTGGGCTACCGGCGACGTAGCGATCATCACCGCCGTGGGGGCCGGGATGATCCACACTCCCGGCGTGGCCGGGCGGATTTTCAGCGCCCTCGGGCAGCGCGGCGTCAACGTGATTGCCATCGCCCAGGGATCGTCGGAGGTCTCGGTCAGCCTGGTGGTAGCTTCCGGCGATGCCGAGGCGGCTGTGATGGCGATCCATGCGCTGATCTTGAATGGAGGCTGAGATGAACCTTTACGGACGAACGTCACTCGCTGAATTTTTAGGTGATTGGGTGGTTTACCGGAATTTGATTCCCGCCGACCGGGATTTGCCAACCCTCGATGATTTACGCGCCGAGATCGGGCTTGGGCCAAAAGGGATCCCACGAAAAAGCGAGAGCAACTACGCCCGGGTGATCGTCCGCCTCTTGCGGGCCGCGCAAACCCAGCGGGGTCTCGCATCCCCCCTGCGGCGGCTGTTGTTCGTTGGCGACACCCGCCTGCTCGACGCGACCGCCTTCGGCAACATCTGCATCGCGGGCGGCTGGCCGGGTCTGGCTTTTATCGGCTCGGAGAATGGTAAACCGCCCGCGGTCGAGATCATCCCTCACGAGTCCGGGCAATCCCTTTACCTCGCGAACCGCTGGCCGGCGCTGGCCGATTTTGCTGCCTACGCGGCTTCCCACGGGTTTGCAGTTGACGAAGCGACCATGGTCATCGTGGACATTGACAAAACTGCCCTGGGGGCGCGCGGGCGCAACGGGCAGGTGATTGACGCGGCGCGGGTGCAGGCCGTGGAAGACACGGTCGCCGCGCTGTTGGGAAGCGCCTACGATGCCGGGGCGTTCCGCGCCGCCTACGACCGGCTCAACCAGCCCGAATTTCACCCCTTCACCGCTGACAACCAGGATTACCTGGCTTACGTGTGCCTGATGCTGGGCAGCGGGCTGTACCGGCTGGAGTCGGTGGTGGAGGCGGTTCGCGGAGGGCAGTTGGCGACGTTCGATGCGTTCATCGCCGGGGTGGACGCCCGCCGCGCCGACCTGCCGCCCGCGCTGGCCGAAATCCACGCCGAAATCTACGCCAACGTGCAGCGCGGCGATCCGACGCCGTTCAAGCCGTTCCGGCGCAACGAATACCAGCGCACGATTGCTTGTTTTGGGAATTTGGATGATGACGCGCCGCTCGAAACGCGGCTGAACGAGGAAATCCTGGTCACGCAGGAAGTCCGGGCGGCCGCGCTGGGCTGGCGGCGGCAGGGGGCGCTGCTGTTCGGCCTATCGGATAAACCTGACGAGGCGGCTACCCCCACGCCGGAGCTGGCCGCGCAGGGGTATCTGCCGATCCACCGGGCGCTGACGCACGCGGTCGGAGAGTAAAAGACCCCTGGGGTTTTTAAAACCCCAGGGGTCTGAGTCTACCTCAGCGCCTCCGCCATCTTCTCCAGCGCCCGGTCAATCGTCTCGATAGAGGTGGCGTAGCACAGGCGCAGGTAGCCTTCGCCGCCCGCACCGAAGTCCGTCCCGGCCAGTACGGCCACGCCGGCCTTATCAAGCAGGCGATTCTGGATTTCGCGGGAGGTCAGCCCGAAGGATTTTACGTTAGGGAAGACGTAGAACGCACCCTGCGGCGATTGGCAGGTGACGCCGGGGATGGCGTTCAACCCGGCGACGATGCGGTCGCGGCGGCGCTGGTACCCGGCGACGATGGCCTCCACCGGGGATTGATCACCCAACAGGGCTTCGATCCCGGCCAATTGGGTAAAGGTCGCCGTGCAGCCGATGGAGTGGGTCATCAGCAGTTCGAGACGCTTCGCCAGCGCCTCGGGCGCAATCATCCAGCCCAGCCGCCAGCCGGTCATGGCGTAGGTTTTCGAGAAGCCATCGCAGATCACGGTGCGGTCGAGCATTCCCGGCAGCGAAGCGATGGAGGGCACGTGCAGCCCGTCGTAGGCCAGCCGGGCGTAGATTTCGTCGGAGAGCACCCAGGCGTTGTGTTTTTGGGCCGCGGCGGCGATGTGCTCGAGGTCGGCCTGGGGGATGACGCCGCCGGTGGGGTTGGCGGGGGAGTTCAGGATGATCAGTTTCGTGCGGTCAGACAGCCGCTGGTCGAATAGGTCAAGGTCGAAGGAAAATTGGTTCTCTTCCCGCAGCGGCACAGGCACGGGGACGCCGCCCGCCACGCCGATCATCGCGGCGTAGGTGGGGAAGCCGGGATCGGGGTAGATCACTTCGTCGCCGGGTTCGACCAGCGCCAGGGTGGGGAAGAACAGCCCCGGCTTGGCTCCCGGCGCGACGATCACCTGCGATGGCCGAATTGCGACGCCGTGCTGCCGGGCGCTGGTTTCGGCGATGGCCTCCCGCAGCCGGGGCAGTCCGGCTGGCGGGTTGTAGCGCGTCTGCCCGGAGGCGATGGCGCGAATGCCCGCCAGGCTGACGTTGGGCCAGGTAGGAAAATCCGGCTGGCCGATTTCGAGATGGATGATCTCACGCTCCTGCGCTTCGAGCGCCTGGGCGCGGGCGAGGACGGCGTATGCGCCCTCTTCTTCGAGGTGTTGGATGCGTTGGGCAAAAGTCATAGCGGCTCCGAGTATGTGAAAGGTGGGAAGTAAAACGTAATGCGTGAAACGTAATGGGCGCTTTACGGATTACGTTTTATGGGTTACGCAGCTCCAGCTTGGCCCGCGCCATGAGGGCGTAGGGGCTGTCGGGGTGATCGCGCCAGAGCTGCCAGTAGGTTTGGACGGCGTTGGTTTCGTCGCCGGTCAGTTCGTAGGCGAGGGCGAGGAGGTAGAAAAGGCGGGGACGTGTATTGCTTTCGTACCAATTGGGAGTCTCTCCACTTGTTTGATGGTAAGACAACACGGTTTTAAGCATTGGAATTGCTTCGGTCAGATTCCAGTCTTCGAGCAATTTCGCCTCGGCTTGTTGAGCGGCAAAGTGTGGGCCTTCATTTTGCAGTTGAGCAGTGGATGGTTGTTCATCCACCAAAT
Organism: Candidatus Aquidulcis sp.; assembly: GCA_020723385.1. GTDB lineage: Bacteria > Chloroflexota > Anaerolineae > Anaerolineales > UBA4823 > DYIZ01. The sequence goes on along the minus strand of DYIZ01000039.1, from coordinate 13,370 downwards.
CAAAATCGTTGTTTTCTCCATTCCATTGGTATCTGCGCCAGTTTGGAGTGTATTCATCCGCGGTGAAAGTCACTTGAAGTTCTGGGGGATTGTTGTTTTCATGAATGGAGTAACCATCCACGTGCGATAGATTGACAATCCATTGCAAATACGGTCTGATCTGCCCAATGACAAGTTGAAACGCATACAGTTTTTCGCCTATTTGCAGGAAAACAACTGGACGATCGCTCCCTGGCAGATTGATTACCTCGCTTTTAATCTGAGCTTGAGCAGACATTCTATGAGAATTGTCGTTTGAAGGAGCAATTCTAATCGGTGTAAAGCCACTATCTGTAGTCAACATAATCCAAAGTCCCGCTTCGTTTTTCCATGGTGTGGATGTAGCAATAATCCAATCCTCGTTGCCATCTCCATCTACGTCTGTTTCAGACGAATAGAACAGCGTTACACCAGAATCGTGCAAAACGACAGGGATATTCAGGTTGTGTGGCCCTTCCCAATTGCTCACCATGAATTTTAAAGCAGCCTCCAGGCTGCATATTGGGACATCGGGTTGATAGCCAGGTGTGTAACCCCAATAATGGGGGTACACATCCCAATCAACGAATCCATTGTCATCGCGATAAGGGGCAATAACCTGTTCCATCACGTCCAAAGCACCTAAGCAGGCGGTATAAACGTCTTGGTCGCTAGTGTAGTTGTCCAGGAATGCCTGCGCTGCGGTAGAGAGTGCGGTTACCGATGGGTTAACTGGCGAGACTACCAATGACCGAAGAACGTCTCTTGCCTCGGGGATTTTTGCCTGTAAAGCATAACTCATCCCTAACTGAAAGCGCAGGTAATCTGGCGCGCTTGGGCCAGAATCGCCGTAATTCTGCAGAGGCTGTGATAACGACTGTTCGATTTGCTCACTGATCAATTGATATTGGCCTTGCTCAAGCGCATTCGCCAGCCAATCGAGACTCTCTGAATCAGTAGTGAGTACTTCTGGTTTGGGCCTGATTGTCTCCAATAGCTCGTAGAATTGGCCGGTCCATTTGAAACGTGCATCTGGTTCGAATGGCCTGTTTTCTACGAGAATAGTCGGAATGCCATTCTCATCAAGGGTATCGTATTTCCATTCCGAGCCGCAATCGTCAAACCCAATTTGCTGCCGGGTCAAATCAATAAAGTGATCGCCACGCCATTCATAAATCAGTAAATTCCCTAAACAATCAAAGCTGATATGTATCCCAATGTATAAAACGATTTCAGGAATACCATTGTGGTTGTTATCTCCAATGAAGGGAATTGAATCGCTGCCCACACTGAAGTGCCAATCGCTGTATATCGGTGTCAAAGTATAGTGGCCTGTATTATCTTCTGTCATAGCCACAAACAGCCCGTCCCCGCCCCAAGATTCTTGCGTTGTGATACGAAATACTTGAACATCTCGACCATCACCAAATAGATTGGGCGCTTGGATAAAATCCTCACTATGGAACCCATTGAAGATTGTGAAGCCGTACTTTCCAAGCACATTTTTCATGTCGCTAGGCGTAAAACGCTCATCATTTAACCCCGTTTGCAAGGTTTCCAAAAGCCACGCGTCACTTTCGGAGTTACCGATGATCGCATTGGTATATGTAAGCCGCCATTTAGCTAATTCATTATTAGTCGAATGAGGAAACCGGTACAGAAATTCTAAGAGAGCCAGGTGGATTGGTTGTTGCGCGATTTGGAATGCAAACCGGTTATCTCCGATCTCTCGTATATCGTTATCATGTGCGTATTGATCCAGGAGCCAAATAAGATCAAAAGCCTGTTCTTCTGTCCAGGTTTTGAGACGATATGATAAAGCCCCCGATTCAGGTGTAAAAATCGGTGTCGGGGTAGCAAAAGCTGGTTGAGGCTGGGAGTAGAATGGGAGAATCTGGGTCTCGGTTGGCGCAGGTGTAACTGTTTGCGTCAGTGTTGAAACCGGCGAAGGTGATGCCGTCGGCGACGGTTGTACAGTCGCCGTCGCCGACGGAACCGCCGTCCCCGTCCGTGTCGGCGCGGCAGTCGTCGGCCTGCGGTCGGCGGTCGCCGTGCTGGTCTCCCGTCCACCGTCCACCGTCTTCCCGCACCCGGCCAGCCCCAACGCCAACCCCGCGGCAACAAGTATCCCACTCAATATCCGCAGTTTCTTGTTCATTCACGCCTTCCTCGCTCCGAACTAACTTTCAACCTGCAACCCGCTACCTGCCACCTATTTTAGCTCAAATATCACCCCCTCCGCCCGCAAATTGGCCGCGTAACGACAGTCCAGCCGCCGCCCTCCCCGCAGGCAGACTCGGCTGGCGATATGGAACCCGTTGCGGACGCAGAAATCCTCGAAGTCCGCCATGGTCAGCGGGCGGGCGCGCGGGGCGGCGTCCCACGGCTGCGGCAGCCCCGGAGTGACCGGCGCGCGCCCGCGGCGCAGGAAATCCCACCGGCAGCGCCAGTGTCCCCAGTTCGGGAAGCTGACGATGGCCCGCCGCCCGGCGCGCAGCATCTCGCGGATGACGAAGGCCGGGTCGTTCAGGTAGGGGATGGTATCGCTCAGGATCACCGTGTCGAACGCGCCATCGGGATAGTCGCCCAGCCCCTCGTGCAGGTCGCCCTGGCGCACGCTGACCCCTTTCTCCACGCAGGCCAGCACCCCCTCCTGCGAAAGCTCCACACCGCGCCCGGTCACGCGGCGGGTGTCTATCAGGCAGCGCAGCAGCGACCCATCCCCGCAGCCCAGGTCGAGCACGGTCTCGGCGGGCCGGATCAACTCGGCGATAGCGAGCAAATCGGGGCGAATTGTTGTAATAGTCATAACTCTCCAAAAATTGCCAGTGCGCAAGCAATGGGTTGAATCCGCTAATCTCCGCCAATCTTCGCTAATCCGTTGGTGAGGGATAAATTCGCGCAGATTAGCGCAGATTAGCGGACAGTTTTCTCCACCCGCTCCAGGAAATTCGAGACCAGCCCCGTCATCGTCTCCACCTCCAGCAGGAAGGCGTCGTGGCCCCAGGTGGATTCGAGGTTGCAGTAGGTCACGTCGGCCCCGGCGGCGGTCAGGGCGCTGACCAGCTCCTTCGAGTGATAGGGCGGGTACAGCCAATCGGATGTAAACGAAACCACCAGGTAGGCGATCCCCTTGCTCTGCGAGAAGGCCGCCGCCAGGCTGCCGTTCCCGTTCGCCAGATCGAAGTAATCCATGGCTTTGGTCACGTACAGGTACGAATTGGCGTCGAAGCGCTCGGTGAAGCGGCTGCCCTTGTGGCGCAGATAGCCCTCCACAGCAAAGTCGGCGCCGAAGTCGTAGCCGAAGCGCTGGCGTGCCTGCAAGCGGCGGCCAAACTTGTGGTGCATAGACTGCTCGGACAGGTAGGTGATGTGCCCGACCATGCGGGCGACGGCTAACCCGGCGGCGGGGCGCGGCCCGGCGTAGTAATCGCCGCCCTGCCAGTTGGGGTCGGCGTAGACCGCCTGGCGGCCCACCTCCCCGAAAGCGATCAGCATCGGCGAGTGGCGGGCGGTCGTGGCGATGGGCAGGGCGGCGCGTACCCGCTCGGGGTAGCTGGCGGCCCATTGGAGAACCTGCATCCCGCCCATGCTGCCCCCGGCGACCGCCAGCAGGCGCTCGATGCCCAGATGGTCAATCAGATGACGCTGGGCGCGCACCATGTCCCCGATGGTGATCACCGGGAAGCGCAGCCCGTAGGGATCGCCGGTTTGGGGGTTGATCGTCCCCGGCCCGGTGGAACCCTGGCAGCCGCCGATCACGTTCGAGCAGATCACGAAATACCGCTCGGTGTCGAAGGCTTTGCCCGGCCCCACGCACTCGTCCCACCAGCCGGGAGATTGATCCTCCGCAGAGTAATATCCCGCCACGTGCGAATCGCCCGACAGGGCGTGGCAGATCAGGATGGCGTTGCTGCGTTCGGCATTGAGGCGGCCATAGGTTTCGTAAGCCAGCGTCACCGGCCCCAGCATCTCCCCGCTGTCTAGCCGCATCGGCTCCTTCTCGGCGAAGGTGAAGGTTTGGCGCTGAACGATGCCGACAGAGTGATTGTTCATTGGGTTTCTTCCTTAACCAGTTATCAGTCATCAGTCATCAGTGTTTCCTGGTCACTGATCACTGATCACTGATGACTGATGACTGATTACTACTCACTGCTCACTGACAGCGCCTGACCCAAATCCCACAAAATATCCTCGATATCCTCGATGCCGATGCTCAGGCGGATGAAATCGGGCGTGACCCCGGCGCGGCGCTGCTCATCCTCCGAAAGCTGGCTGTGGGTGGTGCTGGCCGGGTGGATGGCGAGCGATTTGGCGTCACCGACGTTCGCCAGGTGGGTGATGAGTTTGAGATCGTTGATGAACTTCGCCCCCGCGGCGCGCCCGCCTTTGACGCCGAAGCCCAGGATCGCCCCCGGCCCCTTGGGCAGATAACGCTGCGCCGCGGCGTGATCGGGATGGCTGGGCAGGCCGGGATATTTGACCCACCCGGAGCGGGGATGCCCCTCGAGGAATTCGGCCACCCGTTGGGCATTCTGCACGTGCCGATCCATGCGCAGGCTGAGCGTCTCCAGCCCTTGCAGCATCAGCCACGAATTGAAGGGAGCCTGGCACGCTCCCAGGTCGCGCAAAATCTGGGCACGCGCCTTCGTGACGAACGCCAGCGGTCCCAGGTCGGCGTACACCACGCCGTGATAGGATGGATCGGGGGTGGTGAAATTGGGGAAGCGCCCGCTGGCTGCCCAATCGAAGGTGCCGCCGTCCACGATGGCTCCGCCGATGGTCGTGCCGTGCCCGCAGATGAATTTGGTGGTGGAGTGCGTGACGATCGCCGCGCCCCACTCGAACGGGCGGCACAGGTAGGGCGTGGCGAAGGTGTTGTCAATCATCAGCGGGAGACGCGCCTCCCGTGCAATCGCCGCGACCGCCTCGAAGGGAAACACGTTGACCAGCGGGTTGCCGAGCGACTCGCCGTAGAGCAGCTTCGTGTTGGGCCGGATGGCGCGGCGGAATTCCTCGGGGTGGCGCGGGTCCACCAGCGTCACCTCGATCCCCAGCCGTGGGAAAGTGTAGGCAAACTGGCTGAACGTCCCGCCATAGAGCGTCTGCGCCGAGACGATGTGGTCGCCCGCCTGGCAGATCGCCAGGATGGCCGTCATTTGGGCGGCATGACCCGAGGCGGTTGCAATCGCCCCCGAGCCGCCCTCCAGGTTGGCCAGGCGCTGTTCGAAGCCCTCGTTGGTGGGGTTGCTGATGCGGGTGTAGATGTGGCCTTTCTCTTCCATCGCGAACAACCGGGCGGCGTAGTCGGTATCGGGGAAGGCGTAGGCGGCGGTCTGGAAGATGGGCGGCGCCATCGAGCCAGTGGCGGGGTCGGGTTGCTGCCCGGCGTGAAGCTGGCGGGTGGTGAAGCCGAAGGGGTGAGGGGTGGGCATGGTGGAGTCTCCTATGTAAGAATTTGGGTTCATTGGGCATCGCCGTGACAGGCCAGCATATCCGGCAGCGCGGGGTAGGTCGGATTGCCAATCCGACCTACTGATGGCGGCGTATCACGGTAAATCCCAAGAGCCAGAATTTGACGCTTGACCGGGGCAGTTGAGTAAATAAAAAAACCTCTTCGTTCTGAAAGAAGGAAGAGGCGTATGGCAAAAGACGCGTCCTCTCATCTTCCAGATCGGACAACCCTTGCGGGGTTATCCCTACTGCCGGAATTGGCACCGTGTTGGTTGGTGGTTGACAGTTGGCGGTTGGTAGTAATTTCTGCCAACTGTCAACCGTTAACCATCAACCGATCGGTTGCCGAGGCTTCACAGGGCCGGTCCCTCCGCCTCTCTGGATAAGAGCGCAAACTCAGTTATCTATTCAGTTGTCAAGTATTGGGCGGGTTTATACCGCAAAGCAGGCGGGCTGTCAATGGTTTTGGCGGGTTGATTAGTCAACTTTGAGTTTCTGCCTCTTCCCAAATTTCACCGTCTCTGGTAACATACCGCCCGCAAGCCGAACGACCTCGGTCCCTAAAGGCCGGGGTCGTTGTTGTGATGACGGTTGACGGTTGACCGTTGAAAGTTGAAAGTTGACCGCCCCAGATTACCTGATCCCTAATTACCTAATTACCTGATACCTGATTACCTATGCTCACCCCCCGCACCGACCTCCGTAATATCGCCATCATTGCACACGTTGACCACGGCAAAACCACGCTGGTAGACGGCCTGCTGCGCCAGGCGCACACCTTCCGCGACAACCAGCGCGTGGCCGAGCGCGTGATGGATTCAAACGACCTCGAACGCGAACGCGGCATCACCATCCTCGCCAAGAACACCGCCATTTCCATTTGGGATGCGGTCTCCGAGCAGACCGTCAAAATCAATATCGTGGACACCCCCGGCCACGCCGATTTCGGCGGCGAGGTGGAACGCGTGATGAACATGGTGGACGGCGTGCTGCTCCTGGTAGACGCCGCCGAAGGCCCCATGCCGCAGACCCGCTTCGTGCTCAAGAAAGCCCTCGAGATGGGCCACCGCGCCATCGTCGTCATCAACAAAGTGGACCGCAAAGACGCCGAACCCAGCCGGGCGCTGAACCAGACTTTCGATTTGTTCATCGAGCTGGGCGCGACTGACGAGCAGGCTGATTTCCCCATCATTTACGCCAACGCCGTCACACAGCAAGCCAGCCTGACCTCCGAACTGGGGCCGGATCTCAAACCGCTGTTCGACGCCATCCTGCGCCACATCCCGGCCCCCAAAGTTGACGTGGACGCGCCGCTGCAAATATTGGTGACGACGCTGGGCTACGATGACTACCGGGGCGTGACCGCCGTAGGGCGCATCTTTGCTGGCCGCGTGAGGGCCGGCCAACCGGTGGCGCGGCTCACCCTGGCGGGTGAAAACCTGCCCGAGCGCGCCCGTTATTTGTACATCCACCAGGGGCTGAATCGCGTCGAGGTGGAGGATGCCCAGGCGGGTGAGATCGTCGCCATCGCCGGGCTGGAGGGCATCGCTATCGGTGAGACCCTCGCCGACCCGGAGAATCCCGTCGCTCTGCCCACCATCAAGATCGAGGAACCCACGGTGCGGATGACCTTCGGGGTCAACACGTCGCCCTTCTCCGGCCGTGAAGGCCGCTGGAATACCTCCCGCAAGCTGCGCGAGCGCCTGTTCGACGAATTGCGTTCCAACGTGGCGCTGCGTGTGGCCGAGACCGAGACCCCGGACGCCTTTTCCGTCTCCGGGCGCGGCGAGCTGCATTTGGTCATTCTCATCGAGACGATGCGCCGCGAGGGCTACGAATTCCAGGTCTCCCGCCCGGAGGTGATCTTCCGCCAGGGCGAGGACGGCGAGATGCTGGAGCCGTTCGAGGAAGTCCACATCGAGACCAGCCCCGAGACGGTGGGGGTGGTGGTGGAAATGCTCGGTTCACGCCGCGGGCGGATGCTGGATATGACCGACAATGCCGACAATAGTGTGCGGTTGGTCTACCTGGCTCCGACGCGCGGCCTGTTAGGGTTCCGCTACCAGTTCCTGACCGCCACGCGCGGCAATGGCGTCATGCACACCCTGTTTCACGATTATCTGCCGATGGCGGGGGCGATGGCCACCCGCACGTCTGGCTCGCTGGTGTCCTGGGAATCGGGTGAGACGGTCACTTACGGGTTGAAGAACGCCGAGGAGCGCGGCAGCCTGTTCTTCGGGCCGGGCGTACCGGTGTACGAGGGCATGGTGGTGGGCGAGCACCAGCGTCCCGGCGATTTGAACGTCAACGTGTGCAAGAAGAAGCATCTCACCAACATGCGCTCGTCGCACGGGGATATGGAAATCCGCCTGACCCCGCCGCGCCAGATGAGCCTGGACGAGGCCATCGAATATTTGGCCGAGGACGAGCTGCTGGAGGTCACCCCGGATAATTACCGCATCCGCAAGCGTATCCTCGATACCCACGAGCGCGGGCGGTTGTCGAAATTGGCGAAATTGGGGGTGGAGGAAGGTTGAAAGTAGGAAGTAAAACGTAATCCGTAATCCGTAAAACGTAAGGGATTTTTACGGATTACGTTTTACGGATTACGAGGCTCCAATTTGGCCGCGGCGACCATGCCAAAAATGTGGGTGGGATAATCGAGCCACAAGCCGTAGTAGACCAGACTGGCCTGATCGGGCTGGCCGTCCATCTCATAAGCAAGAGCGAGTAGATAACGTAAATAGGGAGCGTGCCAATCCTGGACGTTGTAATTGCACCCAAGCGCATCGCCGCAGGAGATGCCATCGCGCGATTCCGGCGGGGCCTGGTCTAGCTTGTCGGTGATGAACTGGATGGCGGCGGGGAAATCCTGCTCCACGAACAACAGCCGCCCGGCCTCCAGCTCGACTCCATCGTAATCGTACTCATAGCCGATTTCCCGCTTCGTCAGATCGTCTGAGCCGTTCCAGGTGTAAACAAATACTTGTTCGCGTGTATCCCATCCCGGCTTATTCCGCACGATGATTATCTGGCTTTGGGCTGTGTCAACCCAGTAAACGATGAATGATGAGCTTAAGAGCCCGTTCACCTTCCCATCAGGGGCGACGTAGAATGCTTTGAGTTCGCCGGGCGTCGAGGCTATGTTAATCAGCGGCCCACCGCTCGCCAGGCGAAAAGAGCGCAAGGTCAGATCGGGGGATGCCTCCAATCGGCCGATGTAGCTGGCGCGGGCGCCATTGGGCGTCTTTACGAACGCCCAAAGCTGGGATATGTCTTGCCGGTAGCCCGGGATCAACGCCAGCCAGTCGTCCGCTCCGTCACCGTCGAGGTCGGCGGGTTCGATCGCCAGCCAGGCGATACCCACCGTCTCGAACCAGGATTCCAATTGGGCAGGTGAAGTCACTTGGAGTGTGGAAAGGGCGTTGGTAAAGTCTATGTATGGTTCGCACAGGTTGTCGAGGATGACGCCGCCAAAAGCATGAAACCAGAAGGGATTGGCAAAGCCCCAACGTTCACGGAGATCGTTAAGGTAAACCGATGAAGGGTAAACTGCCTGTTCCAGGGCGTTGTACTCCGCATCCCAGGTTTGCTCTACCTTATAGCAGGCTCCGGCTATGCCTGCTTTTGCCCGCATATCGAGGTATTCGGAAGCCAGGCGCGCCGGTAAATCGAACTGCGGGTCGCTCGGATGGCCTGCCAGGGCTTGAAGCAAGGCCAGGGCCTGGCTGCTCTCGCCGCGCAGATCGCGCCAGATACCCAAGTGCAGGCGGAAATAGTCGAGGCTGGCCGGCCCCCACTCCTGGTTCATCGCTTCCGGCCAGTGGTCGAGCGCCTCCGCCAGGATGCCGATAGCCTGGTCGTTCTGGCCCGCCGAATAGGCCCAGTCAATCCGGCATTCGAGTGGGCCGTCTGGCGGCGGAAGGATGATGTCATCTTCGAGAGCGTAGACGGCGCCATCCCAGAGATAGGTGCGCTGGCGGGTTAAATCCGGGCAGCCATCTTTTATAAAGAAATACACATTTACAGTCAATTTTTGTAACCCATGCTCATCCGGTTGACTGAAATTCCAATCACCATCGTGCATCTGATCCGAGTAATAATAACCGCTGAGAATGTCGAAGTGGTACGTGTTGAAACTCTCATTCGACGGATTCCATTCGTAGAGCCATAGAGTTTGGGTGCTATAAGCAGGCCCGCCAATTGCACTGTTACTTACAACTTTCAATTCCGGCAAGCTGTTAGCATTCGTATCGTCAGGCGAGTAAAAATCATACTCGACACCAAACATGACCCCTTCGCATTGCATCCAATCCACTATGATTTGCACTTGATACCTGCCATTGATCTGTCGCACGGAATTTATCCCGCACTGCACACTGCTCGCCATGTTGAAAACACGCGTCTCGAAAACAAGCGCTGTTTGTCCATCGCCAAACAAGTTTTCTATGCCTATGGACTCATGAGAGCTAAAGCCGCGTATTTTCAATTCGTCGAGCAGATTCGAAAGGCTGACTTTCTTATTGTTCAGCAAATCTTCCACCAGATAGGCAAACAAACCCTGCCTCGGACGCAATTCAGGAAGCATGGAATAGGAGGGATCAATGCTTGCCATTTCCCAGGCCATCTCGATCCAATCCGGCGAAGCGCGATAGCGCAGCAAGCACTCGGCCTGGAGCGCAGCCGCGTAATCCGACACATCATAGAACTCTGTCGGGTTGGCAAAATTCCTTTGCGCGATTCGATCTGCCATTGCCAGGCAGTCGGTTTCGGACCAGGCGCGCAGTTGGTAGCTCGCCGCATCGGTGGTGGGTAAGGTCAATTTCAGCGGCTCGGGCGAAATAACCGTGGGCGTTCTGGTCGCGGTCGGCCGAGGGGTTATCGTGGCCCGCGGCGTGGTGGTAAGGTATTCCGTCGCCGTCGCGGAAGGGGCGAGCGTCGTCGTGAGCGCCGGCGCGGCGGTCGTCGGTCTGTGGTCGGCGGTGGCGGTCTTCGTTCTCCCGTCGCCGGTCGCGCTGCATCCGGCGAGACACAACGCCAATCCCAGCGGGATCAGCAACCCAATCAAGAAACGAAGTTTGCTGTTCATCGAAACCCTCCTCCAACCGTGCAGGTTGAAGGTTCGTCTCGTAACTTGTAACCTTCAACCTGCAACTTTCATCCCCAAAATCACAACTTCGGCAGCACGATACTTTGTTGCCCCTGGTATTTCCCCTTCTTGTCGGCGTACGACACCTCGCATTCCTCATCGGCCTCGAAGAACAGCACCTGGGCGATGCCCTCGTTGGCGTAGATTTTGGCGGGCAGCGGGGTGGTATTCGAGATTTCCAGGGTGACGAAACCTTCCCATTCTGGCTCGAAGGGAGTCACATTGCACAGGATTCCGCATCTTGCATACGTGCTTTTTCCCAAACACACCGTCAATACCTTGCGCGGAATGCGGAAATATTCGATCGTCCGCGCCAGAGCGAACGAGTTGGGCGGAATCACGCACACCTCGCCCTGGAAATCCACCATCGAGCGCGGGTCGAAGTGCTTCGGATCCACCGTGGCGGAAAAGACGTTGGTGAAAATCTTGAACTCGTCGGCCACGCGGATGTCGTAGCCATACGACGACACGCCGTACGAAATGACGCCGTTGCGCACCTGCGCCTCGACGAACGGCTCGATCATGCGCTGCTCGTGGGCCATCTTGCGAATCCAATGATCGGGTTTGAGTCCCATGGTCTGCTCCTTGTGAAGAAGTGTGAGGGGAAAAAGTATACAAGTATACAAGTACACAGGTACACAAGTAAATCCCTGTTGTCTACCTGTCTACCTGTTTACTTGTTTCCCTGCCTACCTGCCCCACCCACTCGCCTTGAAAATCACCGTCAAAAAAGCCTCCCGTTCCTCCGGGGTCATCGGGCGCGAGCGGGCGAAATCTACAAATTGGATGGTCAGCACCTCTGTGCTGATATAGCGTCCATCGTAAAACACGTGCTGGTCAATAAAGGCGCGGTCGAGCGGCAAGCCATCGCCGCCGAGTTCCTTGATTTGATCGAAAAACAGGTTGCCCAGCCCGTAATGGATGAACGATCCATCATAGAATTCGAAATTCTGCGGCTGGTGCGCCTGGCTGCCCTGCACGATCACCGCGCCGGCGTCGGCCATGCCGGTGAAATCCGGGCGGTATTCGGGCTTGACTTTGTACGAGTAATATTCCTGGTGCTGGAACGTGGCGATGACGAGATAGCCCTCGCTCACCAGTTGGGCGATCTCCGCGTGGAGCGTATCATACCCGCAGGCGGCCGCGCCAGGGTAGGTGTCGCTGGCCGTGGCATACCCGCCGCCTTTGGCGTTGCAGCCCACGAAGGCGATCTTGTTCCCGTTGTGCTCGAACTTCGCCGGGCTGAGACCATCGTCGAGATTAGCCCCGCCCCCATAGGTTAACCACCCTACCTGCCGGTAGAGATCCATTGTGAACAGAGTCGCCTCCGGCCCCGGATCAATGAAATGGTCGCCGGTCAGCTCCACAACATCGGTGCCAATATCTTCCAGCAGCGCGATGTATTTCGGATCGCTGCAAAAGACTAGCTCCGGCTGGCCGGGGTTGGGGCGCGGGCAGTCCGGGTCGAACGGCACCTCGTTGCTGATGTGGGTGATGTCGGCGGCTCGCAGCCAGTCGCGGATGTCCACCGCCGGGTACAGCACCCCCTTCTCTTCCATCATCCACGCTGTCGCCCGCACCAGCGCCGTCACACCCGTCATCGCCACCGTCGTCATCTTCGATGGGTCGCGGTTCGTCGCCGGCAGTCCCGCCTCCGGCGCGGAGAATGGCACGCTCAACGCATAACCCGCCGGGTCGAAATCCTTCCGCACCGGCGATTGGCCGTCCACCGTCAGCACCTTCCAGCGCGGCTCCAGCGCCTCGAACGGGACGATGGCCCACGCCGGGCGGTTATCCCAGGCGGCATCGAGCAGTTGATCGCTGGGGAGGATTTTGACGCCTTCGGCGGATGGCTGGCCCCACAGGGCCGACAGCGTCCCATAGGTGCTCTCGTCCACGAAGATAGAAACGGGCATGGCTGCCAGGGGTTGCCCGCCCCAGGCGTCGCGCAGCTCGGTGGAGGTTACCTCATCGGTGATCGTCGGGAACGGGGCGACGAGAGCGTACACCCACCGGCTGACCGGATTCTCGCCGCCAGCCTCGATCTTTTCGGTCGCGCCCTCGGGGTTACCGGTCAGCACCCAACCCTCGGGCAGTATCACTGCGGCGCGCAGCGCCTCCGGCAGATACGGCGCGACGTAGAGAGATGGCGGCGGGGTAGGCGTCAGTGAGGGGCGATGGGCGGTGGGCGTGTCTACCCGGGTAGCGGTGGGCGAGTTGGGATAGACCTGCGTGTTGGGATAGACCTGTGTGTCTATCCAAGTCGGTGTGGGATAGACACGCGTGCCTATCCCAACCGCAGTCGGTTCTGCCGTAGCCGCCTGCCCGCACGCTGCCAGCGCAAAGCAAATCATAACCACGAAGGGCGCGAAGTATTTTAAATAATACTTCGTGCTCTTTCGAGTCCTTTGTGCCCTTTGTGGTTGATCTTTTCGATTCACGCCAGCGGCAGCCCCCCGCGCTCGCGCAGTTGCGCCGTTAACTGGCCTTCCAATTCGGCGGCGCGGGCCTCGATGGCGTGCAGCTCAGTCAGCAGCGCTTCTGCTGCGGCGCGGTCTTGCAGCGACACTGTGTTGACGCGCACGTTCAGCCCGGCGCCGGTGAGCGCCGCCCGCGCCAGCGCCGCGCCTGTCCCGGCGTCGGTGATGGCGTTGAGGTTGCCGAACGCGGCTGCTTCGACTGCCAACGCCAGCACATCTACCGCTTTGCGGGCCGTTTCCAGCGGGACTTGTGAGGCAGCCAGCGTGGC
>DYIZ01000230.1 GCA_020723385.1 Candidatus Aquidulcis sp. | reverse complement strand
CGGGTCGGTGCCGACTGTTTTCTCGAAGGTGATCGTCGCCGGAACGACATCAACCGTAGCGGTAGCATCGTCATCTACGGTATAGACACCGTCGGTGGCCGTCCAGGTGGCGGTGTTTGTCGTATCGGTCAAGATGACCGTTGAGACAGTGAACGAGAAAGTCGCACCAGGAGTCAGGGTGTACGGCACTCCGGCGAAGATCGTACCCAGTTGATCATCTACCAGCGTGTGGTTCGAGAAAGTTACAACGCCGGTATTTTGGACAACGTACTGGTAATACACCGTTGTGCCGGAGAGCACATCTATGGACGCGCCGCAGGTGGCCGGATCCATAGGATCGGTGCAGGCCAGCTTGGTCAGTCCAATCGAAGCGTTAGTCAGCATTGTTGTTTCGAGATCTGAATTGTTGGCCAAGTTGAGATCCGCTTCATCCGAAGTAACGCTGACGGTGTTGGTGATGACACCGGCAGCTGCGGGGCCATTGACCACAATCTCGATCGAATCGGCCAGACCGCTGCGCAGGCTGCCCAGGTCGCAAGTGACGATTCCCAGGGCCTCAACGCATTCAGGAGATGCCGAGACGAAGGTTGTTCCAGCCGGGATGGCGTCGGAGACTACAGTGTTCCAGGCGTCGCTGACACCCGTGTTGGTGACATATACCGTGTAGGTGATGGTCGCGCCAAGAGTGACCGGGTCTTCCGCGTCGAGCTTGAGACAACTCAGATCGGCGTCGGCTGGGCCGCATACGAGTAGTTTGGTGGTGTACTTGCTGTATTGGAACAGCCCGCCCTCGTGCAAGCGTCCGCTGGCCAGCCACAAGCTGGTGCCGTCGCCGTCGGCTTCGGCTCCGTAGATCTTGTGGTTATAGTTGGGCAGCCATTGCCACTGGTTGGTGACGGTATCGTAAGCTAGCGCGTTATAGGTATTCGAGACAGCCGCGTCAAGTTGAGCGCCTCCTACGATTACCAGATAACGATCGAAGAGTACCCCGTCTGCCCCCAGTACCCAACCTGTAACGGGTGTCGTACTGCCTGGGAAAGGTGGCAGAGAGGCGACTGTGCTCCACGTGTTCAGCGCAGGATCATAAACCTCGGTAGTGATAACGTAAGTGGAACTTGCACTGCGTCCACCAGTGATGTAGATCTTGCCGCCGATGACACCTGCCATGCCATCGCGCCGGGCAGCCGACATCGATGCCAGGGTGGTGGTGTCCCAGGTGTTCGTGGCAGGATCGTAAGCCCACAATGTATTGACATAGGCTGAGCCACTGTACCCACCCATGATGTAGTATTTACCGTTGTAGGCCACACCCGCGTATCCATAACGGGCAGTTGGTAATACGGCGCCGGTTGTCCAGGTGCCGCCCGGCCCGCCGGCAGGGTCATAGATATACAAGGTGGTTTGCGCTGATGTGGAATAGCCGCCAGCGCAGTAGATTTTCCCACCGATTTCTACGCAGTCTATCCAATAGCGTGCGAGCGGCATAGACGTACCAGCAGACCAAGTGTTGGTGGCGATGTCATAGATATTGACATAGGTTTCGGCTAATCCATCGTAACCACCAAACTTATACAACTTGCCGTTGTAATAGACCAGGGAGTGGTTGCGTGTCCACCGCCCAGTGGTGACATCGGCTTTGTCTGAATAGCCTGCGATCAGATCGGCGCGGGTGGTGCCATTGAAAACATCGCCATATGTGCCGGCGGTGGCGGTCATCGTGAAGGTATCGGTGCTGAAATGCGCAGCAGTGCCTGGGATGTGTACTACCGGATTGATAGTTTCCGCCTCGCCGGGGCCAAGCTCAACTGTTGTCGGGCCGGCCGCCAATGGCCAACTGCCATCGTCGTAGCCGATGGTAATGGTCTGCGTGGCAGGCGTCGCGTTCAGGGCAATAACATCGTAAGGAACATCTCTCCCGGAGCACTCGATTTCGGTTTGGTTAGCGCCGAGTGAGATATACGGGCAGGGTGCCCAGGGGTCTGCCAGCCAGATGTCGTCCAGGAAGATGTTGTTACCCAGAGCGCTGATACCCAGGAAAGCGATGCGCACGTTGGATTGCCCGGCATAAGCTGACAGGTCAATCATATGCTGCTTCCAGCTTGCGATCCAGATCGTAGCATCGTAGCGGTAGATCGGCGTGCCCACGTCGGTGTACGTGGCGCCGCCGTCGGTAGAGATCTGCACCTGGATGCGGTCGTTGAGGTTGCTCAAATCATCGTGCGACATCCAGAAGGTGAGCATGGGTTTTGTCAGTGTGGATAGATCAATCACCTTGCTGTACAACCGCGTGCTGTTGCCCGTGGTGATGATATCGGCGTTGTAGCGCGCCATGCCAGCGCCCGTGCGTGGGCTAATGGTCGGATTGGAGCCAGTGGTTTGCCGCGTCCAGGCATTGGTGGTGGTGCCAACGATATCCTGTGTACCCCAATCGGTAGGCGGGAAAGTCGCCGCGTCGAAACCTTCTTCGAGCACGGGTAGATAGTAGGCTACCAGCGTTGTCGCCTGCCGGATGACTTCACCACCGATCAATCCAGTATCTGAGATGACCGCCTGATTGACGATGTTGCCGCATGGCGCCAGGTCAGTATCAACGGCAAAGGTGACAGTAACAGCAGCACTGGCGGCGAGTGTACCGGTCCAGGTGACCGTTGTGCTGGCATCCACATATCCGCAGGCGCCGCTTGAGCAGGACAAGCTGCCGGGGATGTATTCAGTTCCGGCAGGTATGGCGTCTGTCATTGTGGCATTGGTAGTGGCCTGGTTTCCTGAGTTGATGATGTGAACGCTGTAGGTGATAGGGTCATCTACTTTAACTCTGGCTTGAGCGTTCTTATAAGAGGTGCTCAAGTCGGCCCCGTCCACTTCAACCATAACATCATCAAGAAACATGTTATTACCATACTGACTGTGGGCCAGGAAACCGATTCGCACGTCGGCCTGCCCGAGATAGGCGGCAAGGCTGAAAGAGTGCTGCTGCCAGCAGGGTGTCGAGCAGGTGGCATCGTATCGGTTAACCGTGCCGATGGTGGTATATGTGGCCCCGCCATCGGTCGAAACCTGAACCTTGATGCGGTCATAAGGTGCTGTTGCGTAGCCAGTATCGTGAGACATCCAGAATTTGATAGCTGGGTTGGTCACACCTGTCAGGTTGAGAGACTTGGAATAAAGACGCATTCCATCTCCCGCTCCGACGCTGAAAGAGTTGAATTTCGACATCGCGGCGCCGCTGTGCGGACTGATGGTGGGGCTAGTACCAGCGGTTTCGCGTGTCCAGGCGGGGGTGCCAGTTGAACTCACATCAGTAATTATTGTGGTTCCCCATCCCGTAGGAGGGAATGTGGTGTCATTGAAGCTTTCATTTAGCAGACTGGCTTCGATGATATTCAGAGGTTGAATTGGTGCAACTTCAGCAGCAGTGAAAGGCCTTGTTGCTTCTTCTTTCGCGGCTGCAGCCATCGCAACTGAGACCATGCTAAGCGACAACAATATGGCTGCAATAACGATCAAAATTCTTGCTTTCTTCATAAAGTGTTCCTCCTAGAGAGAGTATAGAAAATATGACGATCATGCGTGGCGTGAGAAAAAAGTGAGGGATCGAAATTCGGCGGGCGGCTCCTTTCCGGCCAGGCAACCTGGCCTGGCGAAAATAATAAAAAAAACATGATGCCGCAGCATACGGCATCATGTTGGTAAACGAAACATCTCCCGGAACGGGAGTCCAATTGCGCAAGGATCGAATGTGGCGGCAAATAACCGGAACGGGCATTCACACACCAGACGGGGTGATGGCAATCTTTTCTAGGTTGAAAGTACCGCCCGATCCCAGGGCGATGGCAGGTGCGCTAAAAACCAATCGTCTAGTTGTTCAATCATCAAAGGTGGAGTAAGAGCAAGCCCACGGGCTATTCAGAATGCCCCACAAAAATACCATACATTAATGGCAGATGTCAAGTAGATTAATCCTCGATTAGTGGTGAGTATCATCATGGTGGAGTTTGGTGGTCAGGGATTAGCAATTGGCGATCAGCCGTCAGCGTTCAGCAATCACCGATCAGTTTCTCTGATTCCCCATGCCGTTTCTTCGAAAACGGGATAAAATTATCGTGGCGAAGAATAATCTTGATCGAAAACGCAGCATTCACCAAACGTCTTAACCCTGGAGGGAGACATGGTTAAAGTGGCTGTATTGACTGACAGCGTCGCCAGCTTGCCGGAAACCATCCTCGGAGAGCTGGACATCCATTGGGTAGCGTATTACATCCACCGCGGGCAGGAAGTCCTGCGGGATTTGATCACCATCCAGCGGGATGAATTCCTGCGTTGGCTGGCAACTGCCAAAATTCTCCCCACCACCGCCAGCCCGGGACCCGGCGATTACTTATCCGTCTACCATGAGTTGGCTCACTCCGGGATGAAGGAAATCGTCAGCATTCACATCACATCCAAGGCCAGCGGCGCTTATCAGGCCGCTAAAATCGCCCAATCTATGGCTCAGGAACAAATACCTGGTGTGCGCATCGAAGTGATTGACACTCGCAACGTCTCTCTCTGCCAGGGGTGGATGGTTATCGAAGCCGCCCGCGCGGCCCTGGCGGGCAAAAGCCTGGATGAGATTGTCGCCCTCGTCAAGCAGATGATCCCTATCACCAAAATGATCCAGACCGGCGACACCCTGAGATACCTGTACATGGGCGGGCGCATCGGGATGGCGCAGCATCTCATCGGGACGCTGCTCAACATCAAGCCATTGATCGGCCTCGAGGATGGCGTCATCGTCGCCCTGGGGACCGCCCGCAGCCGGGCCAAAGCCTACCAAATGATGGCCGACATGGTCGAAACCGCGGTCGGCCGGATGGGGAAGATCAAGATCGCCTACGTTCACGCTGGAGCATTGCAAGAAGTCGAGAAGATCAAACAGCTCATCGAAGAACGCATGAGTGTGGTGGAATGGCTGTTTGCCGAATTGTCCCCGGCGCTTGCCGTCCACAGCGGTCCAGGGACGGCTGGATTGTGCTATTTCCCCGTGGAATAATGATCTCTGAATCACAAAAGAGACCTGGACGGATGTGCGCCGGCCAGGCCCCTTGAAATTCAGCAGGATGTGGTCTCGATGCTCGAAGAATGCGGCTTGGGACTCACCCGCGTGCGGGTGGTGATCCCGAAGAGATTATTGCTTGGTGGAGCGGCTCTTATGATCCAGCGTGCGGCTCAGAATGTTTTCCAGTTCGCGCCGTGATCGGGTGGGCTGGCCCTTGCTTTGCACTTTGACATCTTCCGGGTGAGTTTCCTTGGAGCGTTCCATGGCTTCACGCAGTGCAGCTTCCATGGCTGTGGGCACAGGCTGTTCGGCTTCGGGAGCGGCTTCTTCTTTCTCTTTCTGCCCGGATTTAGTCACTTTAACGACTGGTTCCGGTTTCACTTCCAGCGCTTTCATACTCAACTTGATCTGCTTCTTCTTGCGGTCCACGTCCAGGATTTTGACCTCGACCTCGTCGCCTTCTTTGACGACCTCGCTGACCTCTTTGATGTAATCGTGAGTCAGCTCGCTGATGTGAACCAGCCCGGGGCGTTCTGCGCCGATCTCGACGAATGCGCCGAACTTCTCCAGACGAACAACTTTACCCTTGATCACCATGTCTTTCTTAAGCTCGCGCCATTCCAGATCGAGCGGCTTGATCATCGTCAGCTCGATGCGGCCTTTTTGCGATGCAGAGCGGTGAACCCACACTTCCACAGACTGTCCCACCTGTAAGACATCCTCAACCCGGCGAACAGGAGATTCCTGTATCCTCGAGATGTGAACGACACCCGGAACCTCCAGGCCGATATCAACGATCGCGCCCGCCAGCATCGTTTTGACCACTTTGCCGGTGTAGTGCTGTTTGCGTTTGATCTCGGTGTTATTGGGGGCTTCCACGATTTCGGTATTTTCCATAAACCACTCTCCCGTAGTATCCAAAATTCAGGCAAACGCCGATTATACATTACGGGGGAAGAAAAGTCAAAGCCAGATTGCGTCAAATTTCACTGGCTACATGAGTAATCGGTGAGACTGGCTTCTGGTTATCGGATGGTGAGAGGGAGATAAGCTGAATAAGTTGGCCCATACTGTGGGGGGCCGAGTAAATTGGTGGGAAATGGCAACTTTCGGCTGAGATAAATGG
>DYIZ01000038.1:15365-44226 GCA_020723385.1 Candidatus Aquidulcis sp. | reverse complement strand
CGGGCGTGGCCGTTGGGGGGATGGCAACCAGGGTGGAGGTCAGCGTCTCCGTGGGAGCCGTAGTCACGACCGGGGCGACCAGCTTGCCTCTCATCATCTCTGGGGCAGTGATCGTTGTCGCTGGCATGGTGGGTCTAGGAGTTGTTGCAGGCACCCTCGCCACTTCAGTCAATGTGACGGCTGGAACAACTGTAGTCGTGGTGTCAGTCAGGCTCGGCTGCAATGCCTGACCCGGCTGCGCCCACCCAACGAACAGCAATGCGGCGAGAACGATCATGGGCAGCCGGGCGGTTTTGCAGGCGTGGTTCTGTCCGAAAGATCGGGTGAGAGTTCGGTAAATTTTGCGGGTGACGGTGGGCATACAATCAACTCCTTACAAAACCTTGCAGTGTGTGGTAAAAATGCGTGCGGGAGTATTTGTTGCCCTAATCTTACAAAGATGCCGCTCTAAAAAGGCAGAGCGGGCTGCAGAGCAGCTTCTAATTTTTTAGAGTCAGCCTCCAATATGGCAGAATCTCATCAAAAATTCGGCGATTTGTTGACCGAGGGGATCCAAAGAGTCCACATCGTACAGAAAAAGCCGATTGGCTACATCCTCGACATGTTCGGCTACGAGCTGCGCGAGGATGGCGTCAAAGGCCGTTACGCCCTCGGCCACTGGTATTACAAAAAACGCATCCCCGCTGACTCGGCAGATGTCGAGAAGCTGGCGCGTCTCATTGTGCTCAACAGCGATGTGGACCGTCATTGGCTGGAGCAGTTTTTAGATAGCGCCGGATACCCTGATCCGGTAAAAATTTGCAATCAGTATTTTGTTGTTGCGCCGGAGTTCGCCCCCCCAATTCAACCGAAACCCGCCCCAGTAATTCCAGCGCAACCGGTTGAAGCTGCGCCAGCGCCGGTCGAGATACCGCAGGCAGCACCGCTGCCCACACGACGTAAGCCGAAGTGGGCCGCAGTCCTGGGCGCGGGATTCATCATCGTGGCGGGATTGGCCGGTTTGCTGTCGTGGCAGTTACTTTTTCCAATGCCTGTTCGGGCGATTAAGACACCCTTTCCGGTGGCGCAGATCACAGCAACGCAGGCAGCAACCGCCACCTTGGCGACACCCACACTTCCAATTTCAACCCACACCCCTCCTCCGGAGACGCCGATCCCCATCATCTTGCCATCTCCCACGTTGCTGGTCGCGCCCGCCGACTTCGATGGCCGCTGTCCTCCTTTGGGGCAAGCCCCCGCCTTCAACTATTCTGGTCTCAGCTCGTTCTTGGATTTTCTAAATTCCGGGGGGCCCCTGCCAGAATTGCAGCAGGCATTCGATGAGTGGATCACTCAAAATCCCCTCCTGAGAGGTGCACAAATCGCTGGCGGCGACCTCACCGGGGATGGAATCGCAGAGATCAGTATCAGCTTGCCCAGGGAAAACGGCAGCGATTGGCAGTTCCTCGGCTGTCATGCCGGCAAATATCGCCTGCTGGCCGAGGCTGCCTACGATGATCTGTTTCTTCTCCAAACCATCGTAGATATGAATGCCAACCGGAAAGCGGAAATCGTCCGATACAGGCAAGTCGCCCTCCAGAATAACGCCAGCGCTCACCTGTCTGAGTTTTCGATTCAGGAATGGGATGGGCAACAATTTCAAGAATTAATGGACACCGGTTGGTACGCAAAAATCGGAGCAGTCGTTCCAGTTGACGCAGGCGCGTGGGGAACCGAAATCATCAACGCCAGTGCGGCGATCACCGACACTAACCATGACGGATTATTCGAATTAGCCGTCACCGGTGGCTTGAGCAGCGATCTGCCAACCTGTGAGACGGTCTATGAGAGGCAATTTACTGATCTTTGGTTTTGGGACGGCGAGGCGTATTTGCTCTCGGAACGGGTGTACACCGCGCCGATCTACCGTTTCCAGGCCTCTGCCGATGGTGATGTGGCTTTTGCTTTCAAACAATATGATCGCGCTTTGGATTTGTATCAACGAGTGGTTTTCAACGATGAGCTTCACCCCCGCGATTGGTTCCCGTCCCAACTGGAATATTGTGGCCGTATGGGGTCAGGCTCATCCGATGGAGATTTCGACCCCCAGTTGGAAACTATCCAGCTTCAGGCGTATGGGCGTTGGCGTATTCTTCTGACACAAGTTGTACAGAATCACCTGGATGCAGCCCAAATCGTTTACGATACCCTCCAACAGAAATTCCCCGCTGGAACGGAGGGTCATTCTTACGCTGTGATTGCCGCATCGTTTTGGGAGACTTACCAAACGACGCAGAACATCGCCGTGGCTTGTGCGCAGGCGCGGGAAACCGCCCAGGTGGTTTCTCTATACTCTGGCCACACCGCAAATACAATTTGCTCCTGGCCCTGATGCCACATTAAGGCGGTTACGTTGGTTCCCTTGAAATTTCAGGTGAGAATAATCTAATCCACAGGGCGGTCAGGAACTCACACTTTCAGCGCCGCGTCTAACATTAATGCCGTCAAGGCAAATCAAACGAGGAGGCTGATATGAAATCACCGAAACCAATTCGTAAGTCCATTGTTTTTGTATTGGCAGCTTTGCTGGTTTTTCAGTTGACCAGTTGCAGCGCGCCAGAGACGCCCCCGGTTTCCCCAGAGGCGACAAACACCCCCAAACCTATTTCCCCAACGGATATGCCGCTCCCCACGGACTTGCCGTACCTTCCCCCAGCCGGCACGCCGCCCCCAACGGCGCTGCCTTACCTTCCCCCTTCGGAGACCCAAGAAACGCCACCGGTTGGCGCAACCGGGATAGCCGAATCGAAGCTGCCGCGCAACCTGTCTCCCGATGTGCCTTCCGATGATTTAACGTCGCTGGCAGCCGGCAACCGCGCCTTTGCCTTCGATTTCTACCAGGCTGTGCGCAGCGAGGATGGCAACCTGTTCTATTCGCCGCACAGCATCTCGGTCGCGCTGGCGATGACATATGCCGGAGCGCGCGCCGAAACCGAAGCGCAAATGGCCCAAACCCTGCACTTCACCCTGCCCCAGGAGCGCCTGCACCCTGCGTTCAACGCCCTTGCCCTGGCCCTAGACAGCCGCGGCCAGGAAGTTGGCACACCCGAAGAGGGGCAGCGCTTCCAGTTGAGTGTTGCCAATTCCATCTGGGGCCAACAGGGATTCCCCTTTCTGTCGGATTTTCTCGACACCCTGGCAGTCAACTATGGCAGCGGCCTGCGCCTGGTGGATTTCACAACCGCCGCCGAACCTGCCCGGTTGGAGATCAACGACTGGGTCAGCCAGCAAACCAACGACCGCATCAAAGATCTGATCCCTGAAGGTGGCATCACTGACCTAACCCGGCTGGTGCTGGTCAATGCCATTTACTTCAATGCAAGCTGGATGTATCCCTTCGATGAGACACTAACCCAGGATTCGCCTTTCAACTTGTTGGATGGCAGCCAGGTCAGCGCGCAAATGATGACCTTCTTTCACCCGGAAAAAGCCAATTACGCAAGGGGGGATGGCTATCAAATCGTCGAATTGCCATACCTCGGCGAAACCGTAGCCATGGATGTGCTTGTGCCGGATGCCGGAAAATTCGCTGATTTCGAGGCCAACCTGGATGCTGCGCAATTCGAGGCTATCCTTGCCGAAATGAAGCCAGCCAGCGTTGCCCTGACCATGCCGAAGTTCAGCTTCGACAAGAATTTCAACCTGGCAGAAGCGCTGGCGGGCATGGGGATGCCGACTGCTTTCTCCCCGGGCCAGGCGGATTTCTCAGGCATAGATGGCTCGCAAGAGCTATCCATCAGCGCGGTTTTTCATAAGGCCTTCGTGTCAGTGGATGAAGCTGGCACGGAAGCCGCGGCCGCGACAGCAGTGATGATGACGCTAACTATGGAGGGGCCAAGATTGGAACAAGTCGAGCTTAGGATTGACCACCCGTTCATCTTCGTTATCCGTGACATCCCCACCGGCGAGATCCTGTTCGTGGGACGCGTGCTCAACCCGACGGAGTGATCCTGCTCTCGATTGGGAAAGACTCCCGGAGTTTTTGAAACCCCGGGAGTCTTTTTTGGTCAATTTCAATGGGTGGTAGAATTGAAGCGCAATACGTAAAACACATCTTACGTTTTACGCATTACGATTTACGTTCAACTCCACCCTTTCTCATTCCAGGAGATATCCATGCCCACACCCGTCATCATTGACGCCATCCGCACACCCATCGGCGCGCTGGGCGGCGTGCTCGCTTCCGTGCGCCCCGACGATTTAGCGGCGCACGTGCTCAAAGCCATCGTGGCCCGTAACAATTTAGATCCAGCGATTGTCGAAGAAGTCTATCTCGGCTGCGCCAACCAGGCCGGGGAAGACAACCGCAACGTGGCCCGCATGGCCTTACTCCTGGCTGGTTTCCCGGTCGAAGTGGGAGGCGTGACCATCAACCGGCTGTGTGCATCGGGGCTGAATGCCGTCAACCAGGCGGCACGCGCTATCCGGGCGGGTGAGGGCGATATGTTCATTGCCGGCGGGGTTGAAAGCATGTCGCGCGCGCCGTATTCGCTCCCCAAATCCGAACAGCCTTTCGCCTTCGGCAACCTGACCGCCTGGGATACCGCCCTCGGTTGGCGTTACCCCAACCCGAAGATGCAGGAACTCTACGGCACCGACGCAATGGGCGAGACCGCTGAGAACATCGCCGAACAGCGCCCCCATCTGACCCGTGAAAAGCAGGATGCCTTCGCTGCCGAAAGTCACCGCCGTGCAATCGCTGCCATTGATGCGGGTAGATTTGCCGAGGAAATTTTGCCAGTATCTATCCCCCAAAAGAAAGGCGACCCCGTGATCGTCACCACCGATGAGCGCCCGCGCCGCGATACCACACCAGAGTCGCTGGCCCGGTTGCGGCCTGCCTTCCGCAAGAACGGCTCCGTCACCGCAGGCAACGCCTCGGGGCTGAACGATGGCGCTGCCGCGCTGCTGGTGGCGAGCGAGAGCAAAGCTCACGAGCTGGGGCTAAAGCCGTTGGCGCGCATCGTCACCTCGGCGGCGGCGGGCGTGGCGCCGCGCACGATGGGCGTAGGGCCGGTTCCCGCGGTTCGCAAAGCTTTGTTGCGCGCCGGTCTGGCTATCGAGGCAATTGGGTTAGCTGAGTTGAATGAGGCTTTTGCAGTACAATCGTTAGCCGTAATCGAGGATTTAGGTCTGCGCCCCGAGATTACCAACGTCAACGGCGGTGCGATTGCCCTCGGGCACCCGTTAGGCTGCTCGGGGGCGCGTATCCTGACCACCCTTCTGAACGAGATGCGCCGCCGCGCCCCATCCGAGAAACGCCCGTATTACGGACTGGCGACATTGTGTGTGGGCGTCGGTCAAGGCGAAGCGACGATTGTCGAATGGATTGGAGATTAAAACAATCGAGGGTTTAGAGTTACTTGGGCAACTCTAAACCCTCGATATCGGTTAAAAGTACCAGCGCTAGGGTGAGGGGGGCACCCTAGCGCTGGTAGGCATATAATACCATAAATCCTAAAAAACGCAAGCCCCAATTATTAATTAACCAAACCCAAAACGGGCGTTCCCCAAACGCCCAATTCACAAAATACTCAAAAATTATTGTCAACCCCTGGTGGTAAGCGTATTTATACTCGGTTCGCTGAAATTTGATAATGGCGGGCAGCGCTATCACTCATAGGCATTTGTACTGTTTTTGGGTCGAGAGCTTGCATCGGGTAAAAAGTAAGGGTAATTTGGTTGCATACTGGCAATGATCAAGGATACCGTTCGAACCCCTGCTGGGCGGCTCGAAAGAAAAGGATCGGGAATGTCTGAACCAATCCGCGTTGTTATGTTGGATGACCATCAGCCTATATTGGATGGTTATACGTTTCGGTTGGAGAGAACTCCGGAAATTGCAATTGTGGCAGCATTGACTTATGGCGAAAGGCTGGAACCCACCCTGGCCCAACAATCGGTAGATGTGTTGCTGCTGGATGTCAGTGTCCCGACTGGGCCAGAAAACCCAAATCCATACCCCATCCTCCACCTCATTCCCAAATTATTGCAACACTACCCGGATTTGGCTATCCTGGTGATTTCCATGTACTCCCAGAGAACTCTCATATCTGCCGTGATGGAAGCTGGCGCCAGTGGATACATCCTGAAAAACGACCAAGCAGCCATTCGTGAATTGGCAGCAGCCATACGCATTGTAGCAGGCGGAGGAATTTATTTGAGCGAACAGGCCTACACCACCCTCAAAAAACGCCCCACCGGTGAGCTGAATCAGCCGTTGAGCGCCCGCCAATTGGAGGTTCTGTCGTTGTGCGCCGCTTATCCTGATGCCAGCACCAGAGAGTTGGCATGTACGATGAATATCGCCAATTCGACTCTGCGCAATTTGCTTTCGACGGCGTATATCAAACTCAATGTGCGTAACCGGGCCGCAGCAATTGCAAAAACCCGCCAGATGGGAATCCTTTCTCCTGATGTGCCCCCGCTCGTTATCTAAAAGCGATTATTCAGGCTGACGCCGCCACAATCTCGACCGGCAAACCCAACCGGATGAGACGATCGTGTGCGGCCTGGGCTTCCTGCCAGAACGGGTGACCCGGCTGTTGATCATTGCTTCGCGATTGGGCGGAAATTCCACTGGTTCGGTCATTACCCCTTCGCCGCCGACCCGACAGCGAGACATTGCACCGACGCGCCGAGGTCGCTCGACGGGCCGAGCGCCATCCGCCAGGGGGGATTGAGCCGCTCGGTGAAACCGGCAGCCCGCAGGAGGCTGACAGCGGCCTCGTTCGTTTCGAGCACGCCGATGCCGACCGGGATGCCAACCGTTTCAGCGGCAAGGGCCACCAGCAAATCATCGGGGGCTTCGATGCCATCCCGCACCACCCATGGGCCAGCCGAGATCAGATTTTGCCCGCGCCGCCCGAGGATGAAACCTATCACCTGCCTGTTTTCCTCCAGAACTTTGCATAACTCTGGATACAGCGATAACCGCCGCTTGAGAAAGAAGCTGCGGTCAGCGCCAAATGCGGCCCGGTCGAGAGCGCACACTGCCTCGAGATGTTCGGAGCGCATGGCGCGCACCCGCGGATGCAGCCTGCCCTGTGGGCTGCCAACGAACCGCAGCGAACGGCAAATCCTTCGGAACCCGGCCCGCTCGTAGAGCGAGACCGCCGCAACGACCCCGTCCAAATAAAGACTCTTCGCACCGCTGTGATGTAGATGGGCGATGCAATTATCCAGCAACTGCCGTCCCACACCCTGGCCGCGCGCCTCGGGCACGACGATGATTTCGCCGATGAAGCCTGCTTCACTCCCACGATAATGCGTGGCGACCGCAATCCCGATGTGTTTCCCCGCCTGTTCGGCGATGAAACAGCCGTTTGGATCATGGGTGAAGAAACTCTCGAATTCGGCGCGGCTCTCGCTTACCCAGCCTTCGGCGGCAGTGCGCTCGGCAGCGAATCCCAGGTCAGCGAAGTGCATCGGGCGGATGGTAATCATGCTGGCTCCCGTTTCCAAGATTCCCTTGTTTATGGCTCGACCCCAAGCAATCTGAGTTGATCTAACGAGGGGGCAAATCCCGGATGGTAAGGGTCAATACTCTCGCGGAAATCATCAATTGCCCCTTCGGTATCGCCAAGCGCCAGTTTGGCCATGCCGCGCCAGTACAGGCTCTCTTCGGGGGAAGTATCGTCGAAGTAAACGGATTTGATGGCCGTTGTTGCCAGGTCAATCACAGTTTGATAGCGGGCAGTGTAATAATAGGCAAAGTAGGGGCCGGTTTGATACCACAAGACACGGTAAGGGCGAACGCTTTTGTCTTCGGGCAGCAGGTTGTAGATGGCAAACGCCTGATCGTAAGCCGTGGCGGCGCCGGCGTAATCTTGCAGCTTGACCAGGTTGGTGCCATAGTTGAACCAGGCGAAGAAGCGCTCGATGTCCGGCAGTTCGGAATAAATTTCGTTCGAGGCAAGCTGGGCGGCGTACTGGTAATTGGCCGTTTCGTCTGCCTGCGGGCCGAGGATGGCCACCACCTCGTTTTCACGGTCTTTTGGGTAGATGAGGATGTACGTGTAATTGAACGACCGCCATTCCTGCATGAACGTGGCATAAGGCGCCGGGAAATCGGTTCCCGGCGTGATGTACGAATCCTGGGTGATGAACACGCCCAACCCATCATCGTAACCGGTGACGAAAGCATAATGCCCCATCCAGGTTACCTGCCCGGCCAGATCGCGGAAGTGGACGCCTTTTTCGACGATCATCGGGAAGCCGGCGGTGAGCAGGCGCTTGAGAAGCTCCGCATCGCCGCCGACGCGCACCAACCCGCCCAGCCCGGCGTTCTCGACGGCGAAATCAACCATCTCATAGGGCATCACGTTCAAATCTTTTTGGTATGGCTTGACCACTTTGCCCACGTCCAGCCGGTCGCCTTTCCAGCCCCAAAACGAGACCGCCATCGCCAGATTGGCAGGGGCGCAGTAGTTGTACAGGTTGTGCTGATCGTAGTAGCGGAAAGTGTCGGATTTGAGGTTGAGCGAGGCGGGAAGCGGCGTGAAAGTGGGCGTCGCCGTGCCAGTGGGGATCGGCGTATCTTCGGGACGCGTCGGCGTGGGGCTGTACAGACGTTCTGGCGGAACGTTAGTACTTGTAGATGTAAGCGTCGAGCGGGGGGTGGGCGAGAAAACCTGAGCCACGGGGGTCACATCACTGCCCGGAAAATCCATCTTCTCTGGGGGATTCAGCACATTGCGAATTTGCGCCCGCAGATCGTCAATCCGCCAGGCCAGCCGGTCATGCACCGGGGGCAGAAAATAAACCCCGACGCACAGCAAACATATCACCGGGATAACAAGCAATAGAGCGGGGTTGAATCGTTTGTTCATGGCGAGGATTATACCTCACTCTATAATTCTGATAATTCAGTATTGACTGAAACTATTGAAAGCGCTATACTGGTGCGAGAGCAGTTCAACCACTTTCCGAGGGTATTGCCGATGAATCAGGTTGCTGAAGCTTACAATCTAAAGGCCGCGTTGGAGTGGAATCGGCTGGCGAAGGATGCCTACCACACACTCGAATTCGATGTGACGATGCACTACCTGTCTCGCCATCTTCCACCCACCGGGCTTGTGCTCGATGCGGGCGGCGGCCCTGGACGGTATTCGCTGGCGCTGTGCCGCCAGGGGTACGATGTGGTTTTATACGACTTGTCTCCGGGAAATATCGAGCTTGCGCGAGCGAACTTCGCCGCCGAGCCGCCGGAAGTGCAGGCGCACCTGCGGCAAACCGTCGTAGGGGATATTTGCAACATTACTTGTTACCCGGATGGGTCGTTCGACTCTGTGTTATGCCTGGGCGGGCCATTGACCCACATCCCTGAGGCAGCCGACCGGGAGCGGGCCGTTGCCGAGCTGGTGCGGGTAGCGAAACCTGGCGGGGTTGTTGCCATCGCCGTGGTGGGATACCTGGCAGTTCTGCGGGATGGGATGGAGCACTGGAATGATGACTTGGTCAAGCCTTCCTTTCAAAAACTGATTGCGACGGGAGAAGATTTTGGCCCAACGCATACCATCTGGCATTTCTTCCGCGCCGATGAGATTCGCCAATTGGCAGAGACCACCGGATTACGCACGCTAGACATCGTGGGCTGCCAGGGGTTGTCTGCTGGTACAGAGGAAGCCACCAATCGGCTGGCTGAAGAGCCGGAAAAATGGGCCGTGTGGAAACAGGTGATATTCGATACAGCCAATATTCCTGCGGTAGCCGATATGGCCGAGCATATTTTGTATATTGGGCAGAAATAGAGGTGCTGGCGTCATGAATGACGAAACCGAAAGCAACCCTAAACAACTCGAGAAACAGCATTTCATCGAGGAAGTGGCCCTGGTCTTCGAGGATTTGGGCCAGCCGCGCATGGCAGGGCGCATCCTGGGATGGCTGCTGATTTGCAACCCGCCCCACCAATCGGCAGACGATTTGGCAGAGGCGCTGCAAGCCAGCAAGGGCTCGATCAGCGCCATGACCCGCCTGCTGATCCAGCTCGACATGGTGGAGCGGATCGGCTTCCCCGGCGAGCGGCGCGATTACTTTCGCATCAAGCCGGGCTTGTGGTCCAACCTGATGCGGCGGCGCTTCGAGCAGATCAGTTCGCTGCAACGCATGGCCGCTCACGGGCTGGACTTGTTAGCCGACGAGCCGCCGGAAGTGCGCCAACGCTTGCAGGAAATTAACGATATGTACGCATTCTTCGCCGAGGAATTCCCGCTGATGTTCCAGCGCTGGCTGCAGCGCAAAGTGCAGGGCAGTTGAATTCGTTCTATATTTGATAAACAGGGAGATACCGATGACCGAAACGCGTCTAAAAATACGTCAAGTAGCCGGCCCAGTGGTATACACGCTGCTGACCAGTGTGATCCTCTTCATCGCTTCAGGGGATTGGAATTGGTGGCTGGCCTGGATTTACGTGTTCCTTTCGGCTGCCATCATTGCCGGAAGCCGGGTGATCGTCTTGCGCAATAGCCCCGATTTGCTCGTGGAGCGCGCCCACCACGATGAAGTGCAGGATGTCAAACCCTGGGACAAGAAACTGGTGCCGTTCATTGCCCTGTACGGGCCGCTGGCGATGCTGGTCGTTGCCGGGCTGGATCGCCGCTTCGGGTGGACGCCGGAGCTTCCGCCGGCGGTATCGCTGGTCGCGTTAATCGTCGGGATGCTGGGCAGCCTGTTCGGCAGTTGGGCGTTCGTCGTCAACCGGTTCTTCTCGGCGGTGGTGCGCATCCAAGCGGAGCGCGGGCACACCGTCTGCACCAGAGGGCCTTACCGGGTGGTGCGGCATCCCGGCTACGCCGGCGGGGGATTGTATTACCTGGCGACGCCGCTCGTGCTCAATTCTTACTGGGCGTTCATTCCGCTTGCGATCACGCTCATTTTGATGGTCGTCCGTACCTCCCTGGAAGACAAGACCTTACAGGCCGAGCTGCCCGGTTACCTCGAGTATGCGGCAGATGTCAAATATCGTCTGGTTCCGGGGATTTGGTGAAAGGAGGTCGTCTATGGAGAACGGGACTGCCATTCGCACCCAGGGGTTGGTGAAAAACTACGGGAACGTCCGCGCCCTGCGGGGACTTGACCTCGAGGTGAAGCGCGGTGAAATCTTTGGATTTCTTGGGCCAAACGGGGCCGGCAAGACGACGACGATCCGCTGCCTGCTCGATCTTATCCGACCTAATGGGGGTGCGGCGGAGGTATTGGGCATCAACCCCCAACGAAACCCTGTGGCTGTGCGGGCGCGCACCGGTTACCTGCCAGGTGAACTGCACTTCGACGAGAACCTGAGCGTAGAAGCGACGCTGCGTTACTTGAGCGCCCTGCGCGGCCGCAAAGCTGATTGGGACTACACCCGATCGTTGGCAGAAAAACTCGACCTCGGGCTGAAAACGGCCATCAAAAATCTCTCGAAGGGCAACAAACAAAAAGTTGGTGTGGTGCAAGCGTTGATGCACCGTCCCAAACTGCTCCTGCTCGACGAGCCGACCTCCGGGCTCGACCCGCTCTTGCAGCAGGCCGTGCTGCGGATGGTGCAGGATGCCCGCCAGCAGGGAGCTACCGTGTTCTTCTCATCGCACATCCTCAGCGAAGTGCAAGAGATCGCCGACCGGGTGGGCATCATCCGCCTGGGGGCGCTGGCGGAAGTGGCCGAAACCCAGTCGCTGGTCAAGCGGTCGCTTCGACGGGTGAGGCTGCGCTTCCGGGAAGCTGTACCCCAGGCGGTTTTGGCCGGTATCCCCGGGGTCAAGATTCTCTCCGAGGGCGATGGGCTGTCGCCCTTGCTGCAAGTCGAGGGCGAGATGGACGCACTCATCAAAGCGGTGGCTCAATTCACAGTGGTCGAGTTCGAGACCGAGCGGCCCTCGCTGGAGGAAGTGTTTCTGGCTTATTACGAAGAGTGACTTCGGGAGGCGGTTATGCTCACCATTTTCACGCACACGCTCAAGCGGTTTCTCGGACAAATCCTGGGATGGGGGATTTCCTTTGGCTTGATCACGCTTTACCTGATGGCGGTCTACAAGCCGATGATCGAACAGCAAGCAGAATTGGTGTCGCTCCTGGAGGCTTATGGTGAAACGATGCTGGCCTTTTTCGGCGGCGGGGCGGATTTCCTGTCTCCGGCGGGCTACCTGGATTTTGGCTTTTTCTCCTATTTTCCGGTCGTGGCGGGCATTTTCGCGGTGCTGATCGGCTCAGGTCTGCTGGCGGCAGACGAGGAGAAAGGTACGCTCGATTTGATATTGGCGCATCCGGTCAGCCGGACGGGGCTTTTCTGGGGGCGTTTCCTGGCCTTTGCAGCGGCCACAACCGCCATTCTGGCGCTCACCTGGCTCGGATTTGCCTTCGGGCTGCCGATCGCCGGATGGGATGTCAGTGCAGTCGCTCTGCTCCTGCCGCACATTTCCCTGCTGGCAGTGCTGCTGTTGTTCGGGGCGTTTGCGCTATTGTTGAGTATGGTGCTGCCGTCGCGGATGCTGGCAGCCAGTACAGCCGGAGCATTGATGGTGGTAAGTTACCTGGTCAGCTCGCTGGCGCGGGTCAATGAGCAGCTCAAAGCCCTGAACGATTTCTTGCCCTTGAAATATTATCAGGGCGGGCGCGCCCTCGATGGTCTGGATTGGCAGAATTTCCTTGGGCTGATGGGCTTCGCTGCATTGTTTGCCGTGCTGGCCTGGCTGCTTTTCCTGCGCCGTGACATCCGCGTGAGCGGCGAGGGAAGCTGGCGGCTGCCGGGATTGAAGCGACCGCGGACCGCAGACCGTTGACGGTAATGATGTTACCTCCCTGGATTTACGCAGTATTATGTCTGGGCGCTGTTCTGCTAGGGAGCGCGGCTTTCGCAGTGGTAAAAAACCGCGAGCCGCGCCAGGCCGGCGAGACGGGGAATGTCAGCACCCTGCTGGTGTGGGGGGCAGGCATTATCGGAATAACGATTGCCATCCTGGATTGGATTCTCATTCGGTCCCAGATGCTCCGCTGGGGTTCTATCACCGGAGGCTGCGCTCTCATCGGGATCGGATTGTCGCTGCGGGTGGCCTCCCGGCTGGCCCTCGGAAAATTCTACACGCCCCGCCTGGTCATTCTTTCCGACCATAAATTGATAACCTCCGGGATTTATGGGATAATCAGGCATCCCGGCTATTTGGGCTTTTTGTTCATTGCCATCGGGATTTGCCTGGCGCTCGGCGCGTGGTGGGGCGTCGCGGCCATGTTGGCGGCTTTCTTCCCGGCGATTTTGTTTCGCATCCGGCGCGAGGATGCCCTGCTTCGATCCCGATTTGGCGCGGCTTACGATGCGTATGCTGCCCGAACAAAGAAGCTGATCCCATGGATTTATTGACGAGGAGGCGTTGTCATGCAAGTATTAGGCATTGATATTGGCGGATCGGGCATCAAAGGCGCACCGGTCGAGACGGAGACTGGCGCGTTATTGGCGGAGCGTTTCCGTATTCCAACCCCCGACCCTGCCAAGCCAAAGGCCGTGGCGAAAGTGGTGGCAGAGATCGTGACGCACTTCGACTGGCATGGCCCGGTGGGGTGCGGCTTTCCGGCGGTGGTGCGCAGCGGCGTGACGCTCTCGGCGGCCAACGTCCACAAAAAGTGGATCGGTACCAACGCCGAGGCGCTGTTAACCGAGGTCACCGGCTGCCCGGTGCGGATGCTCAACGACGCCGACGCCGCCGGGATGGCCGAAATGGCCTTTGGGGCAGGACGCGCCCGCCAGGGAACGGTGCTGCTCATTACAATCGGCACCGGAATTGGCACGGCAGTGTTCGTGGATGGGAAACTGGTGCCCAACACAGAATTTGGACACATCGAAATAGGCGGGGTGGACGCCGAGTGGCGCGCCTCCGACGCCGCCCGCCAGCGCGAGCGGCTCTCATGGAAAGTGTGGGCTGGGCGGTTCAACCAGTATTTGCAGGTCATGGAAAAATTACTTTCCCCGGATTTGATCATCCTCGGCGGGGGAGTCGTCAAAAAGTACGAGAAATTCCTGCCGCTGCTCTCGACGCAGGCCGAGATCGTCCCGGCGCAGTTCCTCAACGAAGCCGGGATCGTGGGGGCGGCGCTGGCGGCGCTTTGAGATACCTCTTCACCACCCAGGCCACAAACGATCTTGGCTTGCTGGCACGCTCCGTGCCGGTGGCAGTTGAACTGATGCAGCGCGGCCATCGGGTAGCCTTTTGTAACCCGATGGCCGCGCCGCGCAAACTGATTGCTGAGGCTGGGCTGGAAAACCTGCTTCCAAAACACCCCATCTATTTTCTGAATGATCTGCAAGCGCGGGGGGAAGCCACCCCCGGCGGGCTGTACCGGGCCGTGCGGGGGGGCTGTTTCGAGCGGGATTTTGGCAGCCTGGGGGGCTTCCTGCGCCAATTGCTGCGCGCCATTCCTATGCCCGTTGGCTCCTTTTCCGCAGAGCTGTGGAGCACCGACCAATTGATGGGCATCGTCGGCAGGAGCGAAGGCTACCTGCGCACCGAGATCGAGGCGCTGGCGCGGCTGATCGAGGAATGGGGTGCGGATGCGGTGGTGGACTCTTTCAACCCGCTGGCGTGCATCGCCGCCCGCGTCGCCCGCCGCCCGCTGGTCACGCTCATCCAGGCCGATATGCACCCCCTGGGGCGGGGATTCATCTGGTGGCGGGAGCCTCCGGCGGGGCTGCCCACCCCCGTTCCCACGTTGAACCGCATCCTGTCCGGCTACGGCCTGCCATCCATCCGCAAAACCGAAGATTTATTCGCCGCCGATCTGACCCTGGTGATGGGCATGCCCGAAACCGACCCGCTGCCCGCAGAAGCCAACGTGACTTACGTTGGCGCGATTCTGTGGCAGAAACCAGATGCGGTTCTGCCGCAGTGGGTCGAGGATTTACCCAAAGACCAGCCGCTGGTATGGGTGTATTCGGGCAACCCGCGCTACGCCTCGTTCATCGCCAGCCCGGTGGATTCGGAGGTTGTGCTGCGGGCGTGTGTGGCGGCGCTGGCCGGCGAACCGGTGCAGGTGATCCTGACCACCGGGCATCACCCGCTGCCAAGGGGATTGCTGCCCCTGCCGGACAATTTTCATCACGCGCCGTACCTGCCGGGGATGGCGTTGGCCGAGCGCAGCCAATTGCTGATCCATCACGGCGGCTACGGCTCGTGCCAGACCGGGCTGCTGACCGGCGTTCCGGCAGTCATCATCCCTACCTATTCGGAGCGGGAGAGCAACGCCCGCCGCGTGGCGGCGGTGGGCGCGGGCGAGATGGTGCTGCCCACATCCGGCGGCCTGGGGCGGCGCAAGACGCTGGACGTGGATGCACTGCGCGCCGCCGTCCGGCGGGTGCTGGCGAACCCGGCATATACGGCGAATGCGCGGCGGGTAAGTGAGAAGCTGGGCGGGTACGGCGGGGCGGCGGAGGCAGCGAAGAGGATCGAAGATTTTTCGACAGGGTGATACAATCATCGTATGGCCATTTGACGTTTTACAGTCAGGTGGCTGTCACTTGTGAAAGCGAAGGCGAGCATGTTCTCCAGGCCCATTACCCAAAACACCCTCTTCTACGGCGACAACCTGCCCATTTTGCGCGATTGTTTCACCGACGCCTGCGTTGATCTGATCTATCTCGACCAGCCGTTCAATTCAAACCGCTTGTACAACGTGCTCTTCAAGGACGAGAGCGGGGGACATATTCAACTGCTCGGCGGTGCGCAGGTGGATATGCCGCCTGCCTACGGCACGTTCAAGCGGGCGGCGAAGATCAATATAGCAGAGGGGAAGCAGAGCGAGCTGGGAATATGAGCGAAAAAATAGGTGTTCGTAAGTTGAAAAACATCGGTGTATTCTATGAAGGCGATCTCTATGATTTGGCCTGCCTGTTGTTAAAGGCATACGATGCGAAAGACAAAGGCACCAATACAAAATCGCGCCACACTGTATATGGTTTAGCCAGAGATTATGCCTATCTCGTCAGAGTGAACGATAATCATGTCTTGGCAGTTATACAAGATCATGATCTCCCTCTTGGCGCAACTGTCGAGTTTGACGAGGATATGGAGAAAACAAATGACATCAATCCCAAAAGATCCTGAACGCGAAGACCGAATTATGATGGAAGCCATCGTAGATGCCAATGGCCCGGAAGAACAGGCAATGGGTTGGTATTACTATCTCGATGATTCGCTATCCTTCCCTTTCGACGCCACGTGCATTGCTGAAAGGCGTACTTCACCTTTGCGCGTGGGAGATAAAGTCGAAATCCTCTCCATGGCCCCCGAAGACGAATGCCAGCACGAAATGTTCGTTGAAATCCAGCGGAGTCATCGCAAACTGGCAATACCTCTTTCCCAGGTAAAGCCGATTGAGACTACAGATGAAAAAAACCAAGAAGCCGTCGCCGATTGGCATTATTGGATGGTGAGAGGCTACGAGCTATAATAACTTCTCCGCATTCCCCGTGTTTCTATATTTCGGCATCCAGCTTTACGTTTGACGCATCCCGTTTCACGAGGTAATTCATGTCCCTTGAATCCGAACAAAACCGCTGGCTCAACCAAACCTACCAAAAAGCCACATCCCGTTTTCCCGAGCGCAAGCCCGAATTTACCACCCCGTCGGGAATCCCGCTCCCGCCCGCGCTCGCCCCTCAAGACGCCGACCCCGATTACCCGGAACAGCTTGGCTTCCCCGGCGAGTATCCCTTCACCCGCGGCGTCCAGCCGACGATGTACCGCGGCCGCTTCTGGACGATGCGCCAGTACGCCGGTTTCGCCACCGCCGAAGAGTCGAATGCCCGCTACCGATACCTGCTCCAACAGGGGCAGACCGGCCTCTCGGTGGCCTTCGACCTGCCGACGCAGATCGGCTACGACTCCGACGACCCGATGGCCCTCGGCGAGGTGGGTAAAGTCGGGGTGGCGATCTCATCCATCGAGGATATGGCAACGCTTTTTCGGGAGATTCCCCTCGACAAAGTCTCCACCTCGATGACGATCAACGCCCCGGCGGCGGTGCTGCTGGCGCTGTATATCGCTGTCGCCAGAAAACAAGGGGTCGAGACAACCCAACTGCGCGGCACCATCCAAAACGACATTCTCAAAGAGTACATTGCGCGTGGCACGTATATTTTCCCGCCCCAGCCTTCGATGCGCCTTATCACCGACATCTTCCGCTACTGCAAGGATGCCGTGCCCAACTGGAACACGATCAGCATTTCCGGTTACCACATCCGCGAGGCTGGTTCCACCGCCGTGCAGGAAGTGGCCTTCACCCTGGCTGATGCCATCGCCTACGTACAGGCCGCCCTCGACGCCGGGCTGGACGTGGATGAGTTCGCCGGGCAACTTTCGTTCTTTTTCAACGCCCACAACAATTTTCTCGAAGAGGTTGCCAAATTCCGCGCCGCCCGCCGCTTGTGGGCGCGCCTGATGAAAGACCGCTTCGGGGCCAAAAAGCCCGCCTCGCTGATGCTGCGCTTCCACACCCAGACCGGCGGCTCCACTCTCACCGCCCAGCAGCCCGAAAACAACGTGGTGCGCGTCACCCTGCAGGCGCTGGCGGCGGTGATGGGCGGCACGCAGAGCCTGCACACCAACAGTATGGACGAAGCCCTGTGGCTGCCCACCGAGAAGAGCGTGCGCGTCGCCCTGCGCACCCAACAGATCATCGCCAACGAATCCGGCGTGGCCGACACGATTGATCCGCTGGCCGGTTCGTACGCCGTCGAATATCTGACAGACGAGATCGAGCGCCGGGCGCTGGAATACATCCAGAAAATTGACGATCTGGGCGGGGCGCAGGCTGCCATCGAGCGCGGCTTTATCCAGAGTGAAATCCAGGATGCCGCCTATCAATTCCAGCGGGCGATGGAGAAGAAACAGGAAATTGTCGTCGGCGTCAATCAATTCCAGGTGAAAGAGACGATGGAGCTGGAACGCCTGAAAATTGACCCGTCCATCGAGGCGAATCAGGTAGCCCGGTTGAAAGCCTTCAAAGCCAAACGGGATCCAGCCGCCGTGAGCGGTTTGCTATCCCGATTGGAAACCGCCGCGCGCAGCAGCGACAACCTCATGCCCCTGTTCGTCGAGCTGGTGGAGAACAACATCACCCTCGGCGAAATCTGCGGCGCGCTGCGCAACGTATGGGGCGAGTATCAGCCGCCGGTGTTTTGATAAGACGACTTACCGAAAATAAAGCGTGCGCAGGATTGCAACCCTGCGCACGCTTTATTTTCGGCCTCTATCCCCCGCTGAAAGCTGACCGCTGATCGCTGACAGCTACGCTTGCCCCGCCAGCTTGCGCTTGCGCTCTTCGAGCTGCTTCTGGATGGCGTCGCGTTCGAGGACGCGGTCAATCTGCTCATCCAGGTTGACCGAGCGCATCTCGGTGGCGGCGGTGGCTTTATCCAGCCGGGAGTAGATGCTCTGCGCAATGCGGTTGACGTCGCTGTCGCCGGAGCCCATCAAATCGTCCAGGCTCTTCACCGTCTTGACGACGATTTCTTTGCTCTTGGCCAATTCCAGCAGCGATTGCAGCTCGGTACGCTGCTGCTTCATCGTCGCCAGGCGGGCTTCCAGCTTGACTTTGGCGTCGAGCAGCTTTTGGTACTCGGCTTCCTGGGTGGTGATCTGGGTCTGGTAGGTCTCGATCAAGCGTTGGGTGCTGTTCAACTGGCTTTGAGTAGCCACAGCCGAGGTTTCGTTGCCTTCGGCGAGGAAGGCATCCACCGCACGGTCTAGCCCGTTGGCTTTCTGCGTGTGTTCGTCCAGCTTGCGGCGGATAGATTTGATCTCCGCGCCGACCGTAGTGGCGGCGTCGCCCAGGTTTTCGAGCTGATCCTCCACCTGGCGGATATACTGGTCAATCACAGCCAGGCTGTTGGTCTTGAGAGCCTGATCAACCAATGCGTGCAAGTTAGCGGAAATCAGGGTGGAAACTTTTTCGAGTAGGGTAGCCATGATCATTTCTCCTTTTGTGAATGGCTGGTGTTGGGCCTGTCGAGTGAACGGGTAGCCATCGCCGGCCCAACGATCATCACGAGTGCAGCGATGACGCGCCCGGTCTGCGTTACAGCGAAGATATCTGCATATCCGACCGAGGCGCAGGTTGAAATGTAATAGAACGCATCTATGTACGAGTGAATTTTCGGGTTCAGATCCTTCTCAGCCTGGTAGAACAACCAGGATGCGACTCCCAGGAATTCGAGGCTGGCATCGAGGGGGTTGGCTTCGACCCAATCCAGCAAACGTCCCTCGAGAGCATCCTTTTTATCGAGA
Organism: Candidatus Aquidulcis sp.; assembly: GCA_020723385.1. Taxonomy (GTDB): domain Bacteria; phylum Chloroflexota; class Anaerolineae; order Anaerolineales; family UBA4823; genus DYIZ01. The sequence goes on along the minus strand of DYIZ01000038.1, from coordinate 24,934 downwards.
AGCCCCAAGACGGTGTCACGCACTTCTTGGCGGGAGATGCCCAGCCAGGTTTGCAGCCAATCGGGCTGGGCCGGTTCCGCCGCTGGCCCCGATTGGTGCGCCAGGCGTACGAGATCGTCGAGGGCTAGTTCTTGTTCTTGAGTGAGGGCCATGTCATTGATTCCATTCCTGGCGGGCAGCCAGACGGTCTTCCCGGTGGGTGATTTGCTCCTCACGGGTGCGTAATTCTTCCCGCAGCGTTTCTGTTTGCTGCGCCATCTCCCGCTGGGCTTGCAACAAGCTCTCCAACGCTTCAGTGGTGCGCGCCCGATCGGTGAGGGCCTGGTAACGGCTGCGCAATTGGTTCAGCCGCTCCTGCCTGGTTTCTACCGCCGACCGGATTTGACCAGTCAGCTTCTGGCAGGCCTGGCGCAGCTCATCCGACTCTTCGAAGATGGCGCGGGCCTGCTTGGCCTGTTTCAGGTAATCTGCGGCAAGCGCGTCGTCCCCGGATCGGAGGGCGGCATCCACAGCTTCGTCGGCCGATTTCGCCTTGTTTTCGGCCTCCTGGCGGGCCTGGGTGATGCGCTTCTCTCGTTCGGCGGCTTTGGCCAGCTCCAGGCGCAGCGCATCGAGATCGGCTTGCGCTTCGGTGAGCATTTCCGCCAGGCGGCGGACGGCCGGTCCGTCTGGGGAAGCCTGTTCTTCGGGTTCTGCATCCTCGCCGATCACATCATAGACAGCAGCTTGAATCAGGGTGCGCAGGCGTTGGATGAGTTTCATCTTTGTTTTACTCCCAACAAAATTTGTGGGAGACCCTAAGGGTTTTACAAAGATCGTACCAGGACAAAGCGCTTGCAGAGTTCAAAATCAGGGCTGGCCTGTTACCTGGTGGAAACCCTTAGGGTCTTTCCTTTGCAACTATTAGCTGGCAGTGGTTATCCGCAGGTACAAATCCTCGAAGGGCAGATCATTCAGCACAGGGATCTGCGCCAGAACCTGTTGGGCTTTCTCGATGGTCTGTTTCTCGCGGCGAGTGGCCTTCTCACTGAGCTGACTGAGAACATCCTTGACCGGCAGGCTCTTGACCGCCTCCAGGTCGAGCTTCTTTTCGACCATCTGGATGATCTCCGGCACCAGGAGGGCTACATCAGAGAGACCGGGGGCTTGTGGCTCCGGTTTTTCAGCCTTCACCGGGGAAGCCGCCGGAGCCGTGGCCTTCACCGGCAGGCCAGCCAGCTTGCTCACCAACTGCTGTCCGATCTCCCTGACCGGCTCAGGCGCGGCAGCCATCACCTCGCCGATGCCATCGGCCATCGTGACCATGCGCAGCAGCGTAGCCGCCGCGTTGGGATCGCCGATCATCTTGATGTTCATCGAGGACAAAGCTGACCCGAGAGCCTGGGCTTTTGCGATCTCGATGCGCACCTGGGCATCCAACTGGAGCTTGAGCACTTCAACCCGCTGGGCGACGCCATCGTAAGCGGCCAGGGCTTCAGCTTTAGCCTTCTCGGATTCAGCCTCCGCCAGACCTCTGGCGCGCACGGCTTCGGCTTCGCGCATGGCGGAGTCGGCTTTGGCCTTGAGCACGTCAGCGTCGGCCAAACCGGAGGCTGATGCGGTCGCTTTGGAGGCTTCGGCGCGCAATTTGGCAGCTTCCACTTCGGCCTGCGCCTGCGTGCGCACCGTTTCGGCTTGCTTGAGGGCCGCCTCAGCTTCGGCGGCTGAGATTTCCTTGAGGGCCTTCGCCTGAGCCTCGGCTTCACGAACCCTCCGCAGGGCTTCCATCTCGATACGGTTCTTCTGCTCGATCATCGCCTTTTGCGCTTCGCGCTCGGCCTCGATCACCTTGATCTTGGCTTCACGTTGCGCGGTCTGTGTGGCTTCTACGGTGGTCACAGCCTGGGCGGCCTCTTCACGCTGGGCCGATACGATCAAGCGTTCCTTTTCGGCGGATTCACGCTTCTGCTGCTCGTTCAAGACGATGATTTGGCGCTGCTGTTCGGCCAGTTCGATGGCCTGACGGCGGGCGACTTCGGTCGCCATTACTTCCTGCACCTTGCGTTCGTTCTGGATGGCAAGCTGCTGGTCGCGTTCGAGCTCGGTGAGGGCTACGGCGCGCTCCTTGGAAACACGCGCCATCTCTGATTTCTGCATTTCCTCGTACTCGCTCCGTTCGGCAAGCGCTTTCTCGGTAGCCTGGATGGTGCGGACTTCACGCTCTTGCGTGGCCGCAGCCAGCGCCAGCTCACGATCCAGGTCGAGGCGCAGCTTGGCAGCGTTGGTGTCACGCGTCTTGATCTCCACTTCTGCTTGCCGCTCGATGTCGTTGCGCTCGCGCAGAGCCTGAGAGATCACCTGGGCATTGGCGCGCGCCACCTGGGCGCCGAACACATCATCAATGCCGAACGATCCCTGGCGGGCGGCGCGCAGCGTCAGGATCGAAACTGCCTCCAGAACCAGACCGTTCTCTTCGAGGTCGGTCTTCAGGCGGTTCTGAACTTCCTGGATGAACTTCTCGCGTTCCTGGTGCAGGCTCATCAGGGTGAACGAAGCCGCCACGTCACGCAGTGCGCCGTCGAGCTTGGCATCCACGAGCTGCTTGACCGCGTTGGCATCCACCTGCTTGCCGCCAATGGTGCGAGCTGCATCAATGATGCCTTCTACGGTCGGGTTGACCTTGATGTAGAAGATAGCTTTGATGTCGGCGTACTGCGGGTCTTTGGTGAGCAGTGCGTTGTTCTCGGTACGCTCGATCTCGATGGCCATCGTGCCCAGGTCTACCCAGATAAGCTCGTGAATAGAGCGGAACACCCATGACCCGCCGTTCATCACCACCTTGGGCGGCGTATTCGGCTTGCGGGCCAGCCCGCCCGTGCGAACGAACGCCCGGTTGGCTGGCGTCTTGACGTAGGCTTTCATGACTGATCGGACCAAGACCAGCAAGATCAGGAAAGCCATGACAACCGCTATTGATCCGTAAAGAAAGATAAGCTCCATAAACAGTCTCCTTTGTGATGTGATGGTTCGTTTGCGTTACTATTTTCGGGTGACACAATATCGCCGCAGAGCAGCGTCGTACGACACAAGTAAAACCTGTTCCCCACTCGGGATGGGCTGAGGCTCCTCAGTGACAGCGAAGATGCTGATGAGCGTGCCGCCCTGGTCCCGCAGATGGACCATCCCGTATTTGTTATCCACATAAGGGCTGATCACCGTACCGGTCGAACCGACCAGCGCCTGCGCACGGGAAGCGGTGGTACTGAGCGGGGGGAGCGCCTGCCCGATGAAGCGGGCGACTCTCGAGGTGAACAAAGCTCCAGCCACCACGGCCACTGGCAGGGTGGCGAGGATCAGCAATCCGGGGAAAACCCCGAAGAATGCTCCCAAGACCCCGTTGAACAGCCAGCCCAACAAACCAATCGAAGTGAATAAGATGAGCAGCACCACCAATAAAGGCGTCTTGCCCACGCCAATGAATGCCAACAATGAGAAATTCTCGCTGGATGAATGACCTGCTTCGTGATCTGTTGAGCCAGACTCGCCCGAGCTTGTCTCAGCCGCATCATGATCGCTGCCGTGATCCACCGAATGGTCAATATCGTGCTCCATATCCGCATCGTGGCTCAGATCGGCATCGTGACCCAGATCAACATCGTGGTCCAGATCGGCGTCGGCGTCAACATCGGCATCCGCGTCAGCGCCATCGGAATCGCTGTCGCCGCCCAGCCCGCCGAGCTGCAGGACGATCAGCACCACGCCCAGGCCGATCAAGGTGGTAAAGGGCAGGTTATACCAGGCAGTAAAAAAAGTCCAGATGTCGAGCAGCATGGGCTTCTCCTCTGAAAAAAGGGGTTTATTGCCTTTTTGGAGTGCGAGCTTTAGCCCGCTAAAACTGGCAGACTGAAGTCTGCACTCCGGTTATTCGGATAAGCTCTTAGCAAACCACTGCTACACAGGGTTTTCAGCAACCAACCGTGAGCCGCTGGCTCAATGGATCTCTTTCAAGAGTGGATTTCCTCGATTTCCGGTACGGTCAGCAGATGAAATGCCAGCGTGGACATCCAGGGGGCTTTGCGGCCTTTTTTCCCCGGAGCGCCGGGCGTCTGTTGCAGCATGGCGCGTGAGCGCATCAGCAGGATTTCATCCTGGAAAAACTCGTCGGGCGGTTTTTCTCCCGAAAGAATATCGTGCAATCCCAATTTTTCATAAACCTGTCCGGTCACTTCAGCGACGAAATCCGTGCTGACGACCAGATCATCGGCGATGTCGCGCTGCTCCAGGTTGAACAGCAGCCCCAGCCGGGTGATGTCGGTCTCGCGGGGAGTGAAGCGCGCCGCCGAGAGCAGACCATCTATCACGAGCGCATGTTCTGGCAAATCCATCTTCCCGGTAAGCATCTGCACACCCGGCGTCATCACAAAATGCCCGTGCGCCGCCATCGAGACGGCGGTTGCCAGCGTGTACAGAATTTCCTGTTTGGAAATATACCCGCTGCCCTGCGTTTCGACCACGTGCTCGAGGGTATGCTGCGAAGGGCGAGTACAGGTGTACAAAATCGCCGGCGGGTGTTCCAATGAGCGAGTAAGCTGGACGACTTTCATCGGCCATTGCTCATCGGATGGCACCTCGGTATCTACCAGCAGCACATCCACCGGCCTGACCGCTTGCCGCAGGGCGTGGTGCAGCTCGATACCGCAGTCGCTGCCATATTCACCGACCACACGCGTCCGCCAGTCACGGCGCAGGAGCATGGACATGAAATCGCGGGCGAATGGGTCGTCTTCGACAATGATGACATGGATTTCTTTGTTCATAGCTTATCCTTTAAACTTACCTATATTTTACATGACCATTCCCCACCATCCCCCATGTTTTGCGGGGGTAATTCCCAATAAATTGGGGTTCCCTGTTCGGTACCAAAAACGCCCCTTATCGGGGCGTTTTGTTTGTGGTGGGCCCGGCCGGTTTCGAACCAGCGACCAAAGTGTTATGAGCACTCCGCTCTGCCACTGAGCTACGGGCCCCAAAATCAGTTAGCTATCAGCAATCAACTTGTTGAGCGCTGACCGCTGACTGCTAAAAGAGGAGCGGGCGACGGGATTCGGACCCGCGAATATCAGCTTGGAAGGCTGATGCCTTACCACTTGGCGACGCCCGCACTTCGAGCGCCGCTGATTCTACCGTGATGGTCGCAGACGGTCAAGCGTTCAACTGGAGAATAGTTGTTACTGTGCGGAAATCGTCGCGATGGATTTCGGTCGCTGGAGAGCCGCGCTAATTATCTCAAGCCATTTTCATTTTGCGGCCAGGAATCTTCAGATTGAATACGATTCAACAATACTTGAATCAACTCGTCGAAATTGTGAAATACCGCCATCCTTCCACTCCGCACATGCTGAATACGCCCCTGTATGGTGGCATTTTCTGAGTCTCTGCTCCATAGCCGCAGGATATAAACTTCGCGTTGGGCGAAAATGGCTGGGGAGTCAGAAGGTTTCTTCATAGGCGTTTTTTCAGGGTCAGCGCACAACCAAAGGCAGATAGATTCGAAAATCCGTGGCTGGCGTGGCGGTAATAGTGGGCGGTGGCGTGATCGTTGGCGTCGCTGTACGGCTTGTGGCGGGCGTGACGGAGGGACTGGCTGTGGCCGTAGGCGCTCCGTATGTAGCAGTAACAGTTGATGTGGCGGTCCGGGTCGCTGTCCGTGAGGCAGTAGCAGTCGGCGTGGAGATGAGGTCTGTCGTTGTTGCTGTAGCAGTTGCGCTTGCCGTGCGTGATGCGGTAGCCGTTGGGGTGGCGACGACGCTCGTCGCGGTCGAGGTTGCGGTGGCAGTCACGCTTGCTGTCGCTGTGCGTGAGGCAGTCGGTGTTGGCGTGACGACGACGCTAGTCGCGGTCGAGGTTGCGGTGGCAGTCACGCTTGCTGTCGCTGTGCGTGAGGCAGTAGCTGTTGGCGTGAGAATAATGTCCGTCGTTGTTGCCGTAGGGCTGGCTGTGGCAGTAGCTGTTGCGGTTCGAGTGGGAGTGGCGGTCAGTGTAGGCGGCGTTCCACTGATGGTCGCCAGCAAGCACCAGCTTTGCAGAGCGCCAGTGTCGCCGGGGACGTTGTCCAACACGGTCAGCGTCCACGTACCGTCCAAGTTTTCCCCGTTGAAGGCATTGAGGAGATTATTCGGCTGAAAAACGCCATTGATGGCTGGCACGCTCGCGGCGCATTGATCCTCAACCGGCAGGGCGGCAAAATCGTCTAGAATGGCGTTGATATCGTTGCCATCACAGCCATAACTCGTGGCGGGCACGCCTGGGCGGTCAATGATCGTGACACTATTGCCGGCATGATGCACAGTGAATGTCAGGTCGCCGACCCAGGTATGAGCTGCAATTATCTGAACGTCGAGATCAGCGATTGCGCCGGTGACGCCGATGACCAGTGTATCGGTGATGACTCCGTTGTCCGGGATGGCTATACTGGGCGCGCTGCACAGCCCTGGGATAGGGGTGTGCGTTGGCGTGGCAGTGAGGCTGGAGGTCGCCGTCGGCGTGGCGGTCGCGGTCGCGGTGGCGGTGGCTGTGGGGGAGATGGCAGTGCTGGTCGCGGTGGGAGTGAGGGAAATCGTCGCCGTGGCGGTGGGCGTTGGCGGCAAGCCGGTGGCGGTGGGCGTGGAGGAAGCCGTCGCAGTGGTCGTGCGGGTAGGCGTTGGCGTGGCCGATGGGGCGCTGCCGGTTGCAATGATCTCCAGGCACCATCCGCCGGATAAGCTGCCCGCATCGTTAACGGCATCGTCAACGATGTACAGGCTCCACGTTCCGTTCGGATCTGTGCCGTTGAAAGCAGTCAGCGTTGTGGCGCCCGACGGCGCGGGCGCGGGCGATGGAAATGTATCGGCGGGCGCGTAGTTCGCGGGGCGGAAAGCGCCGCTGTTGAGCACGCTTTCGTCTGGCAGAGTTGAGGCAGCATTGTCATCCAGAGTGAGATTGATCCCACTGATGTCCAAACCGCCGCCGGTATCGGACAAGATAACAAGATTTTGCCCTTGTGGGCCAACAAGCAGGAAGTCGAGATCATCCGGGTAAGTATGCGTAACCCCGTAGAGGAACACATTCACGTCAGTAACCGATGTGCCCAGCCCGGAAATGGTGATAGAGGATGGATATGGCGAAGCGGCTGTGTAATCAATAACTGTGATGGGTGAAGCGTTGCAGATTGGCTCTACCGTTGACGTGGCAGTCGGTGTAGCCGTTGGAGTAGGGGTGGCCGTTGCGGTAGCCGTGGCTGTGCGAGTGGCTGTTGCAGTGGGCGTTGAAGTAGGCGTGAGAGGTGCAGCCCCTGCCCAGAATCCGCCGCGCAGGGTGTAGCCCCCGCCGCTGTGGATACCGGCATCGGGTTGGCCGCCGGCGCCGCCGATGGAATACTCGCTGCCGGCGCTGAACATGCCCCCGCCGCCATCCACGCTCCACCAGCCTATCGTCAACCCGTCCGCCGCGGACGCGGCCCAACGGGTCATCAGCAAAACGACCAGGCATAGGCCAAATACAATCAAGCCCAACCATACTCGTGGGTATTTCATCGCTCGCCTCGCTTTTTGAAGGATGACCGATTACCGCGAACGGACGTAGGGTATACATAGCCTATTGGAGCAGTGGATAATCTTCAAATCGCCGTTGCTGCGGTCGTAGTAGCTGAGCAGTCCCAGGCCGTCTGCGCCGATGGCCAGCGAACTGTAATTGCCGACATCCCCATCGCTTTCCAGTGTGAGCCATGTGGCGCTGGTACAAGCGATGTTACTGCATTGCGCCACCTTGAGGTTGTCATTGGTGTCGTCGTAGTAGCTGATCAGGCCGAGCCCATCTTTACGAATGACGAGCGCACTGTACAGGCCGACATTTCCACTGCTGTCCAAAGTGCTCAGGGTGGAGCCTGTGCAGGCAAGGTCATTGCAGTGCGCCACCATCAAGTCGTTGGCTCCGCCGGAGTAACTGATCAGGCCCAACCCATCCGCACCGATAGCGATTGAAGAGATGAGGCCACTACTATCCACCGCGCTTTGCGTAGCGCTGGTGCAGGTGGTGTTGCTGCAATGCGCCACTTTCAGGCCACCGGAAGCGGAGAAGTAACTGACCAGGCCCAGACCATCTGTACCGGTCGCAATTGAAATAATTGTGCCTAAAATCCCAATGCTGTCCAGCGTGGTCAGCGTGGCGCTGGTACAGTTGATATTGTTGCAATGCGCCACTTTCAGGGCGCCGTTAGAGCGGTCGTAGTAACCGATCAGCCCAAGCCCGTCTGCCCCGATAGTAAGCGAACTGCTTGTGCCAACATCTCCCGCGCTGTCCAAGGTGGTCAGCGTGGCGCTGGTGCAGGTCAGATCATTGCAATGCGCCACCTTTAAATCAAAATTGGTGAAATCGAAATAGGCAATCAACCCCAGGCCGTCCGCGCCGATGGCCAGCGACGTGTAGTAACCGACATAACTGGCGCTGTCGAGCGTGCTGAGCGTCGCGCTCGTGCAGGCGAGATCGTTACAGTGCGCCGCCTTCAGACCTTGATTGCTGCCGCCGTAGTAGCTGATCAGCCCCAGGCCGTCTGCGCCAACGGCAAGTGAGTTGTAGGCGTAAACATCGCCAATGTTGTCGAGCGCGGTGAGTTTGAAGCCCGGCTGCGCCAGCGTGCCGGAGACGGCGGCATACAATGCCTGCGGCGCAGGGGTGAGCGGTTGGCGCGGCGCGAGTGTGACGTAGCTCCCACCGCCTGCCGGGCAGCGCACGACGATCTCCAGCCAGCGCGCCTCGCCCAGGAATGCCCCAGAGCCAAAATCGAGTTGTGCAGTGAACAGGCCATTCGTCACCGTGACGGCGCCCGCCGTCTGAGCGACGCCCACCTGCACACCCGCGCTGGCAGAATCCCACAGGCTGAACTGGAAATCGCAACTGCCCGAGTAGGGGCTGCCCCCTGAGTTGAGCTGGCCCTGGTAGGTGAAGCCAGCGCCGAGGCTGGTGGCCTCAGGAAAGCCCGATTCGGGTGAGGACGCGACGAGCGCGCCAGCCTGGGTAAAAGCGGCGACTGCCGTAGGCGCTGGCGATACGCTCGATAACACCAGAAGCGCCAGAATGGCGACACATCGCATAACGATGCGAGGTGAAATTTGAATGGTCAAGGAAACGCCTTCGTGTTTTGGCAGCCTGTGAATACGGGGAAGCAGCGGATTCATGGGGGGTTCCTCCTTTGATTGTCCACCAAGCAGTTCACCACACATCCCATACGGTCAGCAGTTCGCCAGCGGGGCTGAACTTGACAACGTGATGGTTATTATTGATGTTGACGAAAACATCGCCGCGAGGGCCAACGGCGATGCCGCCCATCTCGCCATCTACCTCCCAGGCGGTAAGCAGCTCCCCCTCCGGGCTGAAGGCAACCACCCGGTGGCTGTTATTGATGGTGACGAACACCTGCCCTTCAGGGCCAACCGCGATGCCGCCCATCTCGCCCTCCACATCCCAGGCGGTGAGCAGTTCCCCCTCGGGGCTGAAGGCGACCACCCGGTGGCTGTTATTGATGGTGACGAACACCTGCCCTTCAGGGCCAACCG
>DYIZ01000038.1:0-15265 GCA_020723385.1 Candidatus Aquidulcis sp. | reverse complement strand
CGATACCCCCCTGCGCTTCCAAGTCATTCCCCCATTCGCTCTCGATATTCGTATCCGTGGTTGTGGCTGGCGGAAGGCTTTCGGCGGCCTGTTTGCAGCCAGCCAGTAAAACGGTCAGCGCCACACAGATCAAGAACCATCTCGTTTTCATCGTCAAATCCTCCAGTCTCCAAAATCGAAAATGCTGAACGATCTTCGTCGTTCAGCATGAATGTATCAAATCTGTGTCTCGCAATTATCGCAGAGAGGTGAGGATCAGCAGAACCTTGAGATCATTTCCCCCCACGAGTTTTGACAGGCTGCCCGGCCTGCCGAAGCTCGGCCAGATCGCGTTTCACGGTGGCAGGGCTGACTGCCAGAACGGAGGCCAGATCGCCCACGGTGGGCGCGGCTCCTTGGGTTTCAGCTTCCGCCAACAATCGCTGGAGCGCTGCTTTCCGGCGGGCGGCTTTTTCGGGGATGTGATCATCCTCCGGGCAATGCGCTGTCCAGATTACATCCACATATTCCTCTGCACGTAACGGGCGGCCGGTGGGAGCATCCACGTGTGGAATCCGGACGGTTATGGCCGTCGTTTGCAGAGCACGGTAGTCGTTCCAGATACTGCTGCCTGGCGATATGTCCTCGATGTAGGCCCGCCGGCGCTCAGGATCCGAGATGGAGCCGGCAAATTTCATCAACAACTCATAAGCCCGGCGCAAGGCAGCGTGCCCTCTCTGGGTCTCGCCAGCTGCCAGCAGGGCTCGATAAGCGCCAACATACGCCAGCAAGGGATCGCCGACGCCCTGGTAGCCGCGCCCGTCCAGCCAATCTAACACTTCTTGGGCATAGATCACTGCCTGAGAAAGATTTCCCTGGGCCGTGGCAACCCGCGCCAGCCCAGCGAGGGTGTCAATCGCCTGGGCGTGCAGGCCAATCTGCCGGCGGATCGTCAGGCTGATCTGGTAAGCTTCATGGGACTCGGCGTAGCGCCCCAGGTATTCCAACACTAATCCCCGATAGACTTGCCCGTAGCCTTCGTTTCGCCGGTCGCCGATGCGATGCGCCAAATCGCATACCTGCTGCAAGATGTGCAGGGAAGTTTCGTCATCACCGCTATCGTGCAAGGCTGTGCTCAGATTGTAAAGGCTCATAACTTCCAACCGCCGGTCGCCAAGCGATTGGCGCAGGGCTAGAGCCTGGCGATGATAATCTATCGCCCGAGAATAATCAGCAGTGTAGTGGTACACATTGCCCATCATATCAATGGCAGCCGACTGCGCCACGAGGTTGTCGCAAGATTTGCAGGCTTCTAACGCCTTTTGGCAATAGGCAAGGGTTTCATCGTAATGCCCGGTATCGAATTGAAGAGAAGCCATTGCAGTCAGAGATACGGCCTGAAGCGCGCTGTCTTCATGAGCGCAGGCCAAAACGTAGGCTTGTTGCAAATGATCTTTCGCCTGCTCCATCTCACCCTGGTGGCGCAGGAGGTGGCCTCTCTGAATCTGCGCTTGCGCTTCGATTTTCCACTCACCGAGGGTGTGCGCTTGTTCAAGCACTTTGGAGCTTGCGACCAGCGATTCAGCATAATTCCCGGTGACTCCCCAATACGAAGCGCGCCGGAGCGCGATTTGCAGGTGATTGGAGGGGGATCCAAGCGACGGGTCTACCAGCATTGCTTCCAATGCAGCCAGGTCAGCCGCTTGGGCTTCCCGGTCGCCCAACAATCCCAGTGGAGCCTCTCGCGCCAGTAACAGATCGAAAACGCGCCTGGGATCGTGCGGTAATCGTCCTAATGCTTCCAACGCACGGCTGAAGTGGTCTGCCGCGTCGCGGTGCGAAAATACCGCCGAGGCCTGTTCCCCAGCTTTTTGGCTGTAGCTGGCCGCTTTTTCCCACATCTCCCCATTAAAGAAATGATATGCCATGCCAGCCCACCGTTCCGGTTGAACTGTCTCGATAGCCTCACCTGCCTGGCGGTGTAATGAAATGCGCTGGCGCTGGGGCAGCGATTGGTAGATGACGCTGCGGATCTTATCGTGACTGAAACGATAAGCAGCAGGTAATTCGACCAGGAAATAGCGTCGAACGAGCGAGCCGATGATGGGGAACAACGCTTCTGCGGGCTTGTGGCTGGCAAGACTCAACAGTCGAAAGTCGAAATCGCTGCCCAGGATCGCGGCGGTTTGCAGCGCCGACTGTTCGTCTGCTGATAGGCGCTCCAACCGGCGCGAGATGACCCGCTCAATGGCCTGTGGCAGCGGCATCTCGGCATAATCATGGGTCGTTTCATCCCAAGGTGTGCTCCATCTGCCCTGCTCGTCGCAGATCAGCAAGCCATCGTCGTAGAGTGCTTGCAAGGTTTCCAGCACGAACAGCGGATTCCCTTCAGTCTCGCGATACAGGCGGGCTTCGAAAGCTTCTGCAGGCTTAGCCAGGCTCAGACAGCGTCGGACCAATTCGCCTGTGGCAGGCGCATCCAGCCGTGCGAGAATCAATCGTTGGCGTAAACCGCAGCGGTCAAGAGCCTGGAATTGCTCCCACAGCGCGGGTCGCTGGCGAGCCTCCTCGCTGCGGTAAGTGCCAATAACCAGAGTCGAACACTGTTGGAGAGCCAGGCTGGGAAAGAGCGCCAGGCTGGCTTCATCGGCCCAATGAAGGTCTTCGAGGATCAAAACCAATGGGTTGATTTGCCCCCATGCAGCCAGGATTTGCCCCAGCGCAGCCATGAGACGATCTTGCTCACGGGCGGGATCAATGGCCGGGGGCGGCGACAGGCCAGGCAGGCACTCATCCAGAACTGGTAACAGACGCGCCAGCACTTGCAGCCAGATGGGATCCATCGTCTGACTCAGTTGGCTGGCCCGTAGAGGCGATAGCCCTCCAAGCAGCGCCTCGACCCACACGGCATACGGCGGTTGGCCCTCCATTTCCCGGCAGCGCCCCCACAATACCTGTGCGCCGCGCCATTCGGCATCGCGAGCGATTTCCTGTAGCAGCCGCGTTTTACCTATACCGGCCTCGCCTTCTACCAGGGCAAGCCCGCCCATTCCACGCATCGTTGCTTCCACCTGGGCAACCAACACGTTGCGCTCGCGGTCGCGCCCGACCAGTGGAAATTCTATCGGATCCATCCTACGAATGGCTGCAATGGGCGCAGCAGGGGCAGCCTGCGGCAGGTAGGGGGCTTCTGTTAACAATGGTCGGCCGGCAATCTCCCGCGCCAGGGCTGACGTTTCGGCATCTGGCTCGACTCCTAACTCCTCCTGCAGGACATGGCGGCAGATAGCGTACTGCTTGAGGGCGGCTTCGGGACGGTTGAGGGCCACGTACAAGCGCATGGCTTCGCGATGGGCTGATTCTTGCAGGGAATCGCATTGGATCAGCGACAGTATAGCTTCCAGCGCCTCGCGATAACTGCCAGCGGATTTTTCGAGCCAGGCCACCCGTCCGAGCGCCTGCAGGTATCGCTCGCGCAGGCGTTCTCGCTCAACGAGGATCCAGTCATCATAGATGCCTTCGAGCAGGTCGCCGCGGTAAAGCTGGACAGCCTGGCGTATTGCCTGTATTTCCTCGGCTGCGCTGTGGGAGATAGCAGGGATTGATCTGGCCTGATCGGGTTCGGAAAGGCGCAGAAATTCTTCGACGTCTACCCAAACGGGAGCTTGCTGGCTGATCGAGATGGTATCGCCGCCGGATTCGATCATATCCGGCAGGCAGCGGCGAATGCGCCACAGGGCTTGCGTCAGCAGGCGGCGGGCGCGGTCTTCGGGATCGTCAGGCCAGAAAAGCCCGGCCAGCAGCGGGCGCGGCTGAGGCCGCCCACGATGGAGCAGCAAGTAGGCAAGCAATGAGCGGGCCGTGGCTGAGGCGAGCGGAAGCGTATCGGCGCAATCTTGGGATGGATCGCCCCGCCACAGTGTAAACGCTCCGAGCAGGCAGACATAATAAGTCATCGAGATGATTATAGCAAAAAGCATCCGATCACAGTGCAATTTGACTGGCAAAGCCGAATTTGCCAACGAGTGCAGCGCAGAACTATCGGGTAAGACTCCCGGGGTTTCCAAAACTCCGGGAGTCTTTGCTGCTGCCGACAGTTTTGCGCTAAAACCTTTACCAACGGTTGAGCCATTACAATCGGGCTTATAATAAACGAAAGCATTCGGACTGCTTTTTGGAGGCATTCATGTTCAAACGAATTGTGTTTTCGATCTGGCTGGCGATGGGGCTGCTGGCTTTGCTCCCGCGGCCGGTTCACGCTCAGGGCGGCGCGCTGCGCGTTCTGGTGCTCACCGCCGATGGACCGGTCGCGCCGCCGATGACGGCATACATCGAGCGGGGCGTCAAAACTGCCGAACAAAATGGGGCCGACTTGCTGATCGTCCAGCTCGACACACCAGGTGGTTTCACCGATGCGATGATGAGCATCGTCCAGGCCATTCGGGGCAGTCACGTGCCGGTGGTGGTTTATGTCTCGCCGCGCGGCGGGATGGCTGCTTCTGCCGGGTCGGTGATCACCCTGGCGGGACACGCGGCCGCCATGGCTCCCGAGACCACCATCGGGGCGGCCAGCCCGGTCGGGTCGTCGGGCGAAGACCTGGGGGAGACGATGAAATCCAAGCTGGTCGAAGATATGAAAGCCACGGTGCGCACCCTGGCGTCTCGCCGTCCCCCGGAGGCGGTTGCCTTCGCCGAGCAGATGATCGAAACCGCCCAGGCCGCCACCTCTCAGGAAGCATTGGACATCGGGCTGATTGACTTCGTCGCGGTGGATTTGGATGATCTACTGCGGCAGTTGGATGGTTTTGTCGTGGAGACCGTTGACGGGCCGGTCACGCTGCACACTGCCGGGGCTGATGTGGTGCAGGTGAATATTTCGTTCATCGAGCAGCTTTTGCAGATTCTCACCAATCCGAACGTGGTTTTCCTGCTCATCACCATCGGGGTAATAGCTATCCTGACTGAAATTTCCAGCCCCGGCGGGTGGGTGGCCGGTTTCATTGGGGTCGTTTGCCTGGCGCTGGCGGCCTATGGACTGGGCATTCTACCGGTTAACTGGTTTGGGATGGTGTTCATGTTGACGGCATTTGTGCTGTTCATCCTGGATATCAAAGCGCCTACCCACGGGGGGCTGACTGTTGCCGGGCTGGGCTCGCTCATCGCGGGGGCGTTGATCCTCTTTAATTCACCGGGGACGCCAGTCTTCTTCCGGGTGTCTGTCCCATTGGTCGTTGTCACTTCGATGATAACCGCCGCTCTATTTTTCACTATCTTGACTTTTGGCTTGCGGGCGCAAAAAGTCCCGGTCAAGACCGGCGAGGCCAGCCTGATCGGGAGAACGGGCGTGGCCCGCAGTGGGCTTGCGCCGCGCGGCAACGTGCAGGTGGGAGGCGAGCTGTGGAGCGCCGACCTGGCCGAAGGGGAGCCGCCCATCTCCGCCGGGGAGCGGGTGGCCGTTGTGGGGTTGGAGGGTATCCGATTGAAAGTGAAGAAGGATGAAAGTTGAAGGCGGCAGGTGGCAAGTTGCAGGTAGCAAGTGGCAGGTCGCAGGTTAATGTGGGTCTAACCTGCAAATTGGGCGGGATGGGTTAGAATTTAACCGTCAACCATCAACCATTATGTCCCACACACCTACCCGCGACCGGGTCAATCCCGAAACAATTAACACCACGCCTCTCCGCCGCCCGGATTGGATCAAGGTGCGCGCCCCCTCGGGCGAGACGTACCAATGGCTGCAAGGGTTGATGCGCTCGAAAGCCCTGCACACCGTCTGCGAAGAGGCGATGTGCCCGAATATGGGCGAATGCTGGGGCAGCGGCACCGCCACTTTCCTTATGCTGGGCGACGTGTGTACGCGCACCTGCGGTTTCTGCGACATCAAACGCGGCCAGCCCTCCCCGCTGGATTGGCTGGAGCCGGAGCGGGTGGCGCAGGCCGTGAAAGCGATGGCGCTCAAACACGCCGTCATCACCAGCGTGAACCGCGACGACCGGAAAGATGGCGGCGCGCCGATTTTTGCCATGGTCATTCGCCGCATCCGAGAGCTGCACCCTGGCTGTTCCATCGAAGTGCTCATCCCGGATTTCAAGGGCAGCCTGGAAGCGCTCAAGATCGTGATGGACGCCCGCCCGGAGATTCTCAATCACAACGTCGAGACGGTGCCGCGCCTGTTCAAACAGGTGCAGCCGCAGGACCGCTACGAGTGGGCCGCGACGACCCTCACCAACGCCAAAAGACTCGACCCCGAAGTGCTTGCGAAATCCGGTATCATGGTCGGTCTGGGCGAGACGATGGATGAGCTGAAAGCGGTGATGCGCGACCAGCGGAATTGGGGGGTGGATATCCTGACTGTAGGGCAGTATCTTCAGCCGAGCAAAAAGCACCTGCCTATTGCACGGTATTACACGCTGGAAGAATTCGCCGAGATCAAGCGCTACGGGCTGGAGATCGGCTTCAAATGGGTGGAGAGCGGCCCGCTGGTGCGCTCGTCGTACCATGCCGCCGAGCAAGTGCGGGCATTGAGCGTGGTACACCGGATGTTATACGGGGAAATCAAGAATTAATCGTTTCCGCCAGATTTGGCGGTGAAGTAGTCACCCCAACCCAACCAGAATCAACCCCACAAAAGCCACCGCCACCCCGGCAAATTTCGGCAGGTGCGGCGGCTCTTTGAGCACCGCCACACCCAACAGCGCCCCAAGGGGGATACTGAGCAGCCGGAAAGCCACCACGTAACTCACGTTGGTCACGAAGCGCATGGCGAATAACACCAGCACATAGGCCGCAACGATGCCGACACCCACCCGCGCCGCCGTCCACACATCGCTGCGCCTCAGCCCGAACAAGGCGCGGCGCTCAGGCCGCCAAATCAGGACGAACGCCGCCAGCCAGGCGGATGTCACCAAGCCTTCCAACAGTGCGTAGAGGGCCAGCGTATCCACCCCGCCCCACAGCCCGCCGCCATCCGGGCGCAGCACAGCCATCGCTTCGGCGTCAATGATCGAATAGCCTGCCGTGCCGCAGGCCGCGGTGAGGGCCAGCAGGCTCATCAGATTCCAGTAATTGCGCAGGCGGATGTCGGAGAAGCGGCGCATGGGCAGAATCAGGCAGCCCGCCACGATGAGGCTCATGCCTGCCAGCGCCAGGCCGCTCACAGGTTTGCCGCGCCCCAGGAGCGCTGTCACCGCCGCCACGATCAACACCGGCGACGAACGCGCCAGCGGGTATGCCACCGACAGGTCGCCGTTGCGGTAGGCCCCCGCCAATGCGATGTAATAGACTGCCTGGAATACCCCCGTCAATCCCAGAAACAACCACACGATTCCGGTAAACTCCCGCAGCGCCCGGTCCCAAACAAAAAGCACCGGCAGCAGACACAGACAGCCGAACAAGTTGGAGACCAGCATGAACGCGGTGGAGGGATGCTGACGTTTGCCGGCCAGATTCCACGTCGCATGGACGCCAGCCGAGACGAGCAGTAAGAAAATCGCAGGCAGCGACAATGATCACCTGAAATATAAGCCCAAAATGGAGTGTGCAGGGGCGTAGCCCCTGCACACTCCATTTTGGGGAATTCTCTCAATTATTTTGCCGCTGCGCGCCCAGCCAGGAAAGCCTGCCGGTTCAATTCGACGTATTTCGGCGGCACGCGCTCAGTGATGATCTTCAGCCAGGTATCAGCCGTCAAACCAGGCCCGCCCAGCCCCTCCTGCTCCATCATGGCCGAGAGCGCCCCAAGCAGCACCACATTGGCGGCTTTGACGTTGCCCAGGTTGCGGGCAATCTCGGCCCCATCCACGTAAGCGGCGTGCGGCGTGACTTTCGCTACCGTCTTACGCAAATGCTCATCGGTGGGGTAGGCCTGCCCCCCGGAGGTGACCGTCACTGGCTCGATAGCTTCCAGGTTGACCAGCGCCAGCGCGCCGGACCGGAGCTGGCCCAGGCTGCGCAGCGCCTCGGCCTTTTCGAAGGCCAGGAAAACGTCCACCTCGCCCGCCCCCACCAGCGGCGAATAGACCACTTTGCCCCAACGCACGAAACTGGTCACACTGCCGCCGCGCTGCGACATACCGTGACCTTCAGCCTGCTTGGCCTGGAAACCGGCGGCCAAGCCAATATTGACCAGCACATCGCTGGCGAGAATCGTCCCCTGCCCGCCGACGCCGGCAAGAAGAAAATTGATCGTGTCTGTCATGGTGTCCTCGTTTCGACGTTCCCCTATCCCTTATCCCCTGCAAAAATAAGGGATAGGGGATAAGGGGACTGGGAGAGCTAATTTTCCACTGGCCGGAAAGTAATCGCCTCGCGCGGGCAAATCTGCGCGCATACTTCGCAGCCGGTACACAGGCTGGCGTCAATCAGCGCTTTCGGGCGCTGCATGCGCTCGTCCAGCTCGTCGCTCTTCAAAATGGCCGGGCAGCCGATGCGGAAGCACAGCGTACAGCCGTTGCACTTATCGGCCAGGACTTCCAGCGGCACCCAGCGCTTGCGCGCATCGGGGAGCAGGGCGCACGGTTCGCGGGTGATGAGCACCGACGGCTCGTCGAGTTTGAGATACTCTTTGAGGGTGGCCTCGATTTCATCGTATTTGAAGGCATCCACGGTTTTGACGTGCTTCACGCCCAGCGCCCGCACCAGCGGCTCGATCTCAACCACAATGGCTGGCTCGCCTTGCAGCGTGCGTCCGGTGCCAGGGTTCTCCTGGTGCCCGGTCATGCCGGTGATACGGTTGTCCATGATGATGGTGACGACTTTGCTCTGGTTGTAAACCACGTTGAGCAGCGCCGGGATGCCGGTGTGGAAGAAGGTCGAATCGCCGATGACGGCCACGTGCCGCTCGGGGCTGCCGGCGCGCGCCGCGCCGTGCGCCACGCCGATGCCCGCTCCCATGCAGCCGCAGGTGTGAATGGCGTTGAGCGGGGCGACCAGTCCCAGCGTGTAGCAGCCAATGTCGCCGTTGACCGGGACTTTGAGCTTGCTGAGGGCGTAGAACGCAGTCCGGTGAGGGCAGCCCGGACACAGGACGGGAGGCCGCGCCGGGAGCGGGCCGACATCCACCGCCGACAGAGGTACGCGCGCCGACTCGGGGAGCAGCCCAGCTCGGATGGCGCTTTCGCGCACCACCCGCGGGTCCAGCTCGCCGACCAGGGGGAAGATTGATTTCCCTTCGACGGCGATCCCCATCAATTTCACGTTTTCCTCGAGGAAAGGATCCAGCTCTTCGAGCACGATCAACTTCTCGACCGAAGCGGCAAAGTCGCGGATCATCTTTTCCGGCAGCGGCCAGACCATCCCCAGGTGCAAAATGGACGCTGTGGGGAAAATCTCTTTGGCGTACTGGTAAGCCACGCCGCCGGTGATGATTCCCAATGATTTATCGCCCGGCTCGACGCGGTTGAAGGGGAAGGTTTCGGCGATCACTGCCGCGTCGGCAATGCGCTGCTCGATGACCGGGTGGCGCCGGATGGCGTTGCCGGGAACCATGACATATTTCTGGATATTGCGAGGGAATTTCTTGGCCTCGGCGGAGGCTTCCACCCGCTCGCCCAACTCGACGGCGCTGCGCGAGTGACAGACCCGCGTGGTCATGCGCAGCAGTACGGGGGTATCGAGGCGCTCGCTCAACCCGAAGGCGGCGATGGTCATATCTTTCGCCTCCTGGCTGTCGGACGGCTCCAGGCAGGGCATACGGGCGAACTTCGCCAGGTTGCGGTTGTCCTGTTCGTTCTGGCTGGAGTGCATCCCGGGGTCGTCCGCCGAGACGATGACCAGCCCGGCCTCGATGCCGGTCATCGAGGCGTACATGAAGGAGTCCATGGCCACGTTCAGCCCGACATGCTTCATGGTCGAGATGGCGCGCCGCCCAGCGTAAGCCGCGCCGATGGCGGCATCAACCGCCACTTTCTCGTTGGGCGCCCATTCGGCGTACACGTTAGGGTAATGGGCGAGATTTTCCAGGATTTCGGTGCTGGGCGTGCCTGGATAGGCCGAAGCCACGACGACGGCCGCTTCCCACGCGCCGCGCGCCACGGCTTCATTGCCGGTGAGCATTTTGATCATCGAGCGCCTCCGTTCGGAATCACTTTTTTATCACGGATGGCACGAATAAACGAATAACACGAATGTTTTTATTATTCGTGCCATTCGTCAATTCGTGTCATTCGTGATCGAATATTTACAATGATGACAGTTTAGAATGAATTGGGGGAAAAGTCAACGTGATATTCATCACCTCGGCAGCGATGGATGAGGGCCGCTGGAGGTGATGTGTGTCCATCGGGCTTCGACTGCGCTCAGCCTGTCTGATCTCAGCATCCTGAGCGTAGTCGAAGGATGCGTTTTCCAGGCGATTCGGCCCTCTTCGACTGCGCTCAGCCTGCCTGGGGCGATACTGCCTGCATCGCCAGCGCAATCGCCCCCAAGACGCCAGCGCGCCCGCCGAGGGCGGGAGGCACAATGTAGGATTCGATATGCTCGAGGATTTGCGGCGATTGGACGTAACCGTTGAGCAGAGTCTGCACCCGGCTGCGCACCATCGGGAAAAGATGGGGCTGCTGCATCACCCCGCCGCCGAGGATCACCCGCTGCGGCGAGATCGCAACAATCAAATTGACCAGCCCCAGGGCGATGTAATGCGCCTCCAGCTCCCAGGCCGGATGATCGAGCGGGAGGGTCTCGGCGGGCTGGCCCCAGCGTTTTTCCATTGCCGGGCCGGAGGTTAGCCCCTCCAGGCAGTCGCCGTGATAGGGGCACGCGCCGGGGAACGGATCGGCCTGGGGGTCGCGCGGCAGGCGCATGTGGCCCATCTCGGGGTGGATCAACCCGTGCATCGGCCGCCCGCCGACCATCCCGCCGCCGCCCACGCCGGTACCGATGGTCAGGTAGACAAAGGTGTCCAGCCCCTGCGCTGCGCCCCACGTCCACTCGCCGAGGGCCGCGCCGTTGACATCGGTATCGAAGCCCATCGGAATGTCGAACGCCTGCCGCAGGCGGCCGAGCATGTCGGTGTTGATCCAGCCTGCTTTGGGAGTAGACGTGATATAGCCGAAGGTTGGGGAAGCCGGGTTGGGGTCAACCGGGCCAAAGGCCGCCACGCCCAGCGCCGCCAGCGGGCCGTGAACGGCTTGCTGCTGGCGGAAGAACTCGATGGTTTGTGGGATGGCTACTTCAGGAGTGGCGGTGGGGAAACGCGTCTCGGCGAGCAGGTGGTCTGGCCCGCTGCCTACCGCACAGATGAATTTGGTTCCGCCGGCTTCGATGCCGCCGTAGAGAGAGCCTAACCCAGTGAATCTTTGCACATTTGGCAAGAATTTCCTGGATAATTGCTCGGATTGTTCTGCTTTATGTGGGTCGGAAATCATCTGGTTTTATTTCCTTGCCTTCTTCTCTGGTTTTCGCATGTTCTCTTCAACCCGATAGGCCACGATTCGCCGGATCAAATCTACGGGCAGCGGTTCGTCGAGCGGGAATTGGACCGAGCCTTTGCCTTGCTTGTACGCTTTCAGGTCGTCTTGAAATGCCGCCACGCCGGTCGGCGCGGGGTAGAAGCCGATGTGATTCTTGAACGCGGCGAAGTGAACGAGGTTGCCATTCAGGTAAAAGGTGGGCATCTGGTAGCTGATCTTTTCGCTGGCCTCCGGCGCAGCCGCTTTGATCAGAGACCTCATTTCTTTCAGACGCTTCTGAGTTGCCTCGGGGAAGGTCTGGATATATTCGTCTATCGAGGTGAATCCTTTGTTCTCCATTTCGAACCTCCTGAATCGTATTCCGCAGATATTCTATCATCGCCTCGCTGCGCGCGCGAGGCTTTGGCGCGCTGGCTCTTACCCGACCACCTGACTGATGATGATGGACACTATGGCGTTGACAATGATCGCGGAATAATAGAACTTGCCAATGCTTTTAGCCCGAATCTCGTTATTTTCCTCGACGACGACAAAGTCAAGCCAGCTTTGTCGCCATTTGTTCGTCTTGACGCGGTAAAGAATATGAACGGCGAGCATCAGAAAAAGAAAGGCGGCCATGAAGATCATCGTTTTTGCCAGGCCGAACAAGAACCCATAGCCGATCAAGAAGCCCAAGAGGATAAAGGCTTTCAGAACCTTGTACCACCGGGGCTGCATCTCGTGGGATTTGACGAAATTCACATCGTCTTTGACTTCATGCAGCAGTTTGGTCATTTTCGACCTCCGCGCCGATCCTTGCCTATTGAATTTCTGGATAGCAGTCTTCTGGCATAAATCTGTCACAATCTATTGCTGAAAAGCTCATGCTGGATACTCTGAGGAACAGGAATTAAATAACTGTCCGATCTCGTTCAACCGCCAACGCCGCCGATTGAAATCGGCGGCTGAGACTGCCTAAAACCCGCTAAAGCGGGTTTTCTGGAGTTTTAGGCGTCGTGCAAAGCGCAGCTTTGCCTTCATCCGAGGCTGCCGGCGGCCATAAAAGAAGTGTACACTTCTATAATTCTCATTCCTGAGCGACTCTCAGCTTCAACGGCCGGCGGGGTAAGCAACCACCTCGCAGACCGTAACTGGGCCGCGCCCCATTGTAACAACCCTGCCTTACCCGATGAGCGTCGTCGGCGCTGATTCCACTTCCTTGCGCACCTTGGTCAACGATAATCCTTCGCGCAGCATATACCACGCGCCCAGCAGCGTGATCGGCAGCCAGAGCGCGGCGTGCAGCACCACGGTGTATGCCGTGGCTACGGCTGTAACCACGCCGTATGCCTCCAGAATGGGAACTCCCGCCGCCTCGAACGTCCCCACGTAGCCCGGCGCCGAGGGGACGGTGGTGACCAGGTTGGATATGCCATTCATCAGCATCAGCGCAAAGAAGGACACGCTGAAAGAAAACCCGTGCATCAGGAACCAGTACTTGCCGGTCTCCAGCAGCCAAATGACAATCGAAGTGAGCAGGATCATCGCGGCGTCGCGCGGCGAGCGCAGGCAGCTCAAGCCTTCGAGGAACCGGCCGGCAAGGCCTTGCAGTTTCGGGCGAAAGCGGGAGGGGATCAGATGGCGGATCGTCCACTCCACCGCCCGGGAAGTGACCGCGGGGAACATGGCCGCCAGCAGAAAGACGAGCAGCGCCCCGAAGAACACCGCCGTCCCGACAATCGCCAGTTGCTGGATATTTCCAACCGTACCGGAAGCGCCGGTGAGCTTGGCCAGCTCCGGCAGATTGACGAAAATGAACAGCATCATAACGACCGCGTCGAACATGCGCTCGATGAGCACGATCGCCAGCGAGACGCTGCCCGCGACGCCTTCTCTTTGCTTGATGATATACGGGCGCAGCAGCAGCTCGCCGGCGCGGGCCGGGTAAATGTTGTTGCCCATGTACCCGATACAGACGATCGGAAATAACGTCCGCACCGGCACATTCTTGACCGGGCGCATCATATAGTGCAGCCGCCAGGACCTGACCCACACGCCGACGAAATAGACGCCGATGCCGGGGATCAACCACAGGTAGTTCGCGCTGCGCAGCGAATCCCAGAGCTGCGGGAAATCCAGCCTGGGAAGCACGAGGAAATAGATACAGGCGATGCTGATCAGTATACCGAGCCAGAATTGCCAGCGTTTCATGGCGCTCCTGGAACAGGGAAAAGGCGGGAATGAATTTGCATTGGGGATCTTTCTACAGAATTAGCCCGGCAAATTGGCTCATGGGTAGTGGCTGGGACTCCAATTTGCCTATAGCGTTACTTCTAAAAAAGCATTGCAAGTTGAGCAGCAGAGTCACCATCCGCTGCAAGCCGAGGTTATGTACCTTTATTATTGGCCTACGAGTTAAGATATTATCTTAGCCAACCTACAGGACTAGCAATATCATCAATCTTCACCGCGATTCTTTGATCGAAATCAATCACTGTGGTGATTACAGTTCCTTGATATTCAAATGATGCAGCCATATTTTTACTATCTGGTGACCAAACCATATCAACTAATTCTCGAGTTTTCAAACAATAGTCAACAATCTCACCGACCGCCATATCTAAAATAAATAGTGATTCTGTATCCGTTGTATCATCTTTATGCCAAAAGGCTATTTGTTGAGAATCGGGGGAAAATTGATATTTATTTTCGTCATCGTTCAATATAGTTTCTAATCGCCCATCCCGATGAATACCGATCATGCCATATTGCTTACCTAACCATATCGGGATAATAAAAAATTCACCATTGGGAGACCAACTTCCATCTCCTTGCGGAAACGCTGTAACGTAGAGTCGAGTTATTTCTTCGTCATGTGAAACATCCCAAAGGGAATAAAACAATTTATCGGCGGCTTTATCCCATCCATAAAAAACAACGCGCGTCAGAGACGGGTCATAATAAATCTCATCCTTCCCATGATATTTCGCATTTGGCGGATAGAGATTTGGAAAACTCACTTGCAAGGGTAATTGGTCAAGTGTGTCAGGATCAATCAGTAGATAACGAGTCGTTTCATTAACCGAACCAAAGTTGGTTTTATCCTCAATGATCATTCCCTTTTCAAACCAGCCGTAGATCCTCGGATTATGCGTATTTTCCGGTAGGATCCGATAATCAATCACCTTGTTACCGAATTGGTCGAAACTTGAGAGATACGATTTGCTTCCTTGGTTATCCCAATCAGTATACAAAACAGCAATGATTTTTTGATCTGGGGAAATTGCAAACGAACGCGGATCGTAAATCCGGTAATTTGTGCTCAGTATTTCCTTGTCCGTAGGCGAGTTAAACAAATAAGGCTGTTCGAAACTAGACTCGACCCATTTTGGAGCAAAAAAGCTGTCAATAACAACCTTCCTGGAGCTATCTGATGGTAATTGTGCCGGGTCCAAAACAATTGTCAAACATTGTTGTCTACCCTGATAAGCATTGGGTGTTGGGTACAATGAGATAAATGTAGTAGGAGTAAGTTTTGGTTCAATGGTTGTTGGTGAAGCCGTTATAGTTTTAGTAAGAGGTAACGAGAGTGATGGAGCAACTGTCACATTAGCAGAGGTCTCCATGCCGATTGACGAACAACCCACAAGAATGGCAAAGAAAAAAACAAAAAGGAAAAACCGATTCATTTTATTCACTATTAGTAGCACCAACAATGCTTTTGTTGCCAGCGGCATTTAAAACTTTTAGGGAGCATATCTCACCATCTAACATGAAAATCCCGGGATTCTATGGTTTTGACATTCATCATAATCACCCATTCTGTTCGTATCATTCCACCTGATTTCCCGTTTTCTCTTGTCTTAACCGTATGAAACCCGTACAATCCCTGCCATCTGCGA
>DYIZ01000037.1:27239-44718 GCA_020723385.1 Candidatus Aquidulcis sp. | reverse complement strand
GCAGCGCATTTTCGGTCTGCTTGTACTCGGTAATATCCTTGAACGTCACCGCAACCTGGCCGGTTTGCGGCCGGAAGGCTACCCCTTCGAACCATTTATCTAAATTGGAGGCATACTGCACATAGGGATAGACCTCGCCGGTCAGCGCGACCCGGCCAAAAATATCGAGCCAGTCTCTATCCAAACTGGGCACAGTCTCGTAGGCCTTCTTACCGATGACTGTCTCTTTGGAGACTCCGAGCAATTTCTCATAAGCTTTATTGGCATCCAGGGTAATGTAATCCACCGGTATGCCATTTTCGTCATAAACCATTTCATGAAGCGCCGAACCGCTCACCATTTCGTCGAATAAATAGCGATATTTCTGCTCGCTTGCCTGTAACGCTTCTTCCACAAGTTTGCGCTCATTTGATGATAGGGTCGTTGGGTCGGTTCGACTTTCTTTTTCAGCCATCATGACCTCCAATCTTCATGGTTGAATAAACAGGTAAACTGACCGTGAATGTGCTGCCTTTGCCTGATTCGCTCTGCACTTCGATCCGGCCGCCATTGGCTTCGGCCAGTCTCTGGCTGACCGCCAGGCCCAACCCAATGCCTTTCGTCTTGGTGGTGAAGAGGGGTTCAAAGAGTCTGCGCATGTTTTCTGGTGAGATGCCCGTGCCAGTATCTGTCACGGCAATAACCGCCATTTCGCCTTTCATCCCTGCCGACAGCAGCAGTTTTCCTCCATCGGGCATGGCCTGGCAAGCATTGACCACCAGATTGCCAAGCACCTGCTCGATCTGGCGAGGATCAATGTAAACCGGAGGCAGGTTTGACGGAAGTTCGAGCGTCACATTTACCGACGAGGGTACCGGGTAACGCTCCAGGACGCTCCTTACCAGGGTGGAAACAGCCGCCGGTTCTCGATTCGCAGATTTGTTGCGGGCAAAATCCAGCAGGTCGGAGACGATCTTCTCGGCGGTGCGCGCCTCTTTCTCGATCATGATAAGGTATTTTTTGATCTGTTCGTCTGCATCAGGCTGGACAAGTTTCAGATAATAAATTGCGGTCAAGATAACGGTCAACGGGTTACGCAATTCGTGACCCACGCCCCCGGCAAGCTGCCCCAAAACTGCCAGCCGTTCCTGGCGAACGAGCTGTTCTTGGGCTTCCCGCAATTCGCGGGTACGCGCTTCGACAGCGATTTCCAAACGGGAATTGTATTCTTTCAGAGCATCTTCAGCCTGCTTGCGTTCAGTAATATCACGAGCCAATGCAAGAATGGATAGTTTCCCCTCTATCTGTAAAAGCCCAAGCCGGACTTCAACAGGAAAAGTCGTACCATCTTTTCGCTTATGCCTGCTCTCCAGAGTCACAGGATGGTCACGACTGAGTTGACTCCAGTATGTGCTGACATGATCCTGACTGATGAACTCCGCATCAATATCGGCGACCTTCATTTCGAGTAGTTCACCCTTGGTATAACCAAGCGTATCGCAAGCTCTTTGATTGACACTCAGCAAACGGCCTTGCCCCATATCATGGAGGAAAATAGCATCCGCCGCTTGAGTCACCAATGTGCGGAAACGCTCTTCGCTTTCACTAAGGTCACGGAATAAGAGCACATTGCTCAAGCCATCCGCAACGCGGCGGCCAATCTCTTTGAAAAGTACAATCTCATCCTCTGTCCAGATACGAGGATACGAACACTGATGCATACCAAACACCCAGGGTTTGCCAATTTTCGGGTAGATTGCCATGATCAGTTGGGCTTGAACCGCGAACTGTTGGGCGGTCAAAGGGTTTACTGGCTTTTCGGTGCCGAGCCTATAGGAGACGGGATTCTCCGAGGCTAAAGCTTCTCGTAAATCATTGGCGACGCCCGCATCCATGGGCACATCCAGGTTCAAAGCATTAGCGCCCGGATACTCTGGCCGGCTGATTTCTATCGGGATACGAAAGGTTGGCGTTTCTGGATCGCATGGATAGAAAAGCCAGGCGCGGTCGCACTCGAAGATGCCAAATACCCTCTCCATGACATTCTTTAGCAATTGATCAATATTTGTTTCCTGCCCGATCACCTTGTCAATTATTTCCAGGCTTTCCAGGAAATGAATATAGACCTTGATCCTGTTTTCGGCTCGCTTACGCTCGGTAAGGTCGCGCACAATCGCCCACATACCAGACGGCTGCCTGGCATTATCTTGAAGCAGAAAAGTCCGCAACTCAACGGGGATGATAGTGCCATCTTTTTTGATGTATTCTTTCTCGTAAATATCGGAGTGCCCGCGTGGGAGGATTTGTTTTTCGACGATCTCATTCTCGAATGACAGCCAATGCTGGGGGGTGATATCCTGGTAGTGAAGCTTATAAACCTCTGCTTCAGAATAACCGAGCATATCCAAATAAGCCGGATTGACATTCACAATTTCGCCCGCCATATTGACCTGGACAAAGCAATCCATCATGCTTTCATGCAATCGCCGAAAACGAGTTCCCGAATCGCGTAATGCTTCGGCTGCCTGGATCTGGGTGCGGTAAAAACGAAGGCGCTGCTGCCTCCAGGCCAGCGCCAGCCCTGCGCCGGTGGACACGACCAGCGCGCTGAAGAAAATAACCGTCTGCCAGAGGCGTTCTCGCAACGGTGCAATCACTTCAGCAGTATTGATATAGGTTGCAAGGTACCAGGGCGAATCCGGCACAGGGCGCACATCGCCAATCACCGCGTTGCCGCGGTAATCCACCCCTTCCACGATACCCGATTCACCCAGCACTGCCTTCACGGCCAATGAGTCTGTCTTCGTTACCGGAATGCGAACATGGAGCGCTGCGTCTGGCTCGAAGCGGAGTGGACTCAAGAAAAGGGCATCCTCTCCCTCCCGGCGGATGAGCAATGTCTCAGCGGTGGCGCTACGTGAAGGCCATTGGCTGAGGTAAGGATAGAGATAGGTTTCGGGAACCATATCCAAGACCATCATCCCCATTGGCTGGTCTCTATCTGGTTCAGTATAGATGGGTATCAGGAGCAAAAGGTGAATTGAATCATCTTCGTAGCGTTGAAAATCCAGGAATATGATTTGTCCCGACTCCAGAGATTGGGATATTGCTCCCGCCAGGTTTGCCGTGACCGGTTGAGCTGCGGGCGGAGACGAAATCTGCACAGCCCCCGCGGTATCCAGCAGGGAAACCCGGTCGTAAGTGTATGATTTTCTGATCGTATCCAGCCAGGATTGGAATTTTTCTTCTATCTGCGGTTCACCCGGATTTGCCAGATAATCTTGTACCAGTGCGGTAGAAGCAGTGTTCTGGCGGAGAACTTCAGCGTCTCCCAGCCTCTCGGTGAGCCAGGATTCTAACCCACTCACTTTCAGGTCGGCAACTGCTGAAAGCTCTCGTTCCACCTCGATACGGTAGTGCCGGGTGTAATTTTGATAGTACCGATAACCAATCGTGATAATGGTGAGCGCCAGGACAACGAATACCAGTAAGATGGTGTATGAGATATTCGCCGGCAGCGCTTCAGCCGGTTTATCAGACGGATTAGTCTGGGTTCGGCTTCTCGCCAAAAGAGCTGCCCCAAACGCCAGAAAAGCCAGGTTGGTTGGCGCAGCCGGCGGTATCGTATTCCCGCCATAGAACATGGGCAACCCGATAATATAGGCAAGAATAAAAACATAATTAACCAAAATGATGAGTAAAGCGATCCCTTGCGCCGCTATTGCCTGGCGCCGCTTCCCCCCAGAGGGCAAAAACAACAGCAATAACAATACACTGGCAAGCAGGAATGAGCCGGCTGTGGCGGGCGACATGTTCCCAGACAACGTATCGTCCAAAAGACCGCTCGTTAGGATGCCCAGTTGCTCGACATCCAGGCGGTAACCCAAAGAAGATAGAACCAGCAAAACCAGCGAGACGAATGCAGAAAACGCGCCAATCACCAAAGCTATCCACCGGGTGACGCGGCTTTCCGGCCGCCGGACGTATAAGAATAACGCACTGCCAAGCAAACCGAACAACAGAGCTGTAATTGGCGCCATCTGGATCAGGCCCATACCAAAACTGGATAAAACCGGCATCCCCAAAAGCCAGCCCAGCAGGGCGAGCAACCCGAAACCAGCCGTCAGCAGGCTGCAAACTTGAGTAACTGCTTTCAGGAAACGCCCTTCGTTTGGTTTCATGATCAGATTCCTTATGCCAGTGGGAGGTAAATCGTGAATTTGGATCCCTTTTCTGGCTCGCTCTGTACTTCAATATGGCCGCTATTCGCTTCGACAAATTTCTTGCTGAGGGCCAGTCCTAACCCAATTCCTCGAGGCTTGGTAGTGAAAAGCGGCTCGAAGAGCCTGCTCATGTTTTCCGGCGAGATGCCTATGCCAGTATCCAAGACAGCAATCGCCGCCATTTCGTCCATTGCCGCTGCCGAAATAGTTAGCATCCCCCCCTCGGGCATGGCCTGGCAGGCATTGACCACCAGATTGCCAAGCACCTGCTCCATTTGGCGCGGATCGGCGAATACCGGCGGCAGGTTTGGCGGCAGCTCGACAGTCACAGTGACCCATGGGGGAGCGGGATAACGCTCTAGGACGCGCTGAACCAGCTCGGAGGCCGCCACCCGCTCCCGATCCACGACTTTAATGCGGGCAAAATCCAGCAGGTCGTTGATGATCTTCTCGGCAGTGTGCGCTTCCTGTTCGATCATACCGTGGTAATGGCGAACTTTATCATCCGCTTCCGGTTGAACGAGTCTCAAATAATAAACTGCATTCAGGATGACGGCCAGCGGGTTGCGCAGCTCATGGCCCACCCCGCCCGCCAGTTGGCCCAGCACGGCCAGCCGTTCCTGGCGCACGAGCTTCTCCTGGGCTACACGCAGCTCATGTGTGCGTTCCTCCACCATTAAACTCAAGTGTTCGGAATATTCCTTCAAGGCTGCTTCGGCTTGCTTGCGTTCGGTGATGTCCCGTATGATACCTCTGTATGATGAAATCACGCCTGCCTTATCAATCACAGCGCTTAAAGAACAGTGCGTGGTCATCGTCTTGCCGCTCTTCTTCTTGACATCCACCTCATATTCAGCGCTTCCCAGTGCATTGACCATTGCAAGAATGCGCTGTCTGTCCTCGGGATTGGCATAAACATCCTTAACCAAATCCAGGCTTTGTATCTCCTCTTTTGTGTCGTAACCGAACATCATGATGCCTTTCTTATTCATGTCGAGGATTTTTCCAAGGGGAGATGTAATAAAGAGGCCGTCAAAGGATTCTTCGAATATAGTCCGATATTTCTCTTCGCTCTCCCGCAGCGCTTCCTCCGCCAGCTTGCGCTCGGCGATCTCTTGCTGCGACCGCTCGTACAAGCGGGCATTCTGGATGGCAGCGGCGGCCTGGTTGGCGAAAGCCAGGGCCAGTTTGGCATCCGTCTCGCTATAAGCGTTCACCTTGCGGCTGTCTATGGTGAGCCGCCCAATGAGTTCGCCACCCACAATAAGCGGTATCCCTATCCAGCCGCGGACATAATCCGTCCCTCCCCAATTCTGGAAACGGGGATCTTTTTGAACATCCGAAATAACCTGTGGACGGCCGGTCTTTCGCACCGCGTCGAATAATTCATTCCCGGCCGGGAATAGCTGACCAATGATCCTCTCCGGGAATGGCAAACCCCGCCCGGCTACAGCCAGCAATTGCTCGTCTTGCCTGAGAAAAACGGCTGCGCTGTCGTACAAAACCACTTGGGCTAGTTGACTCAACAGGCTGTCTAATACCTGGCTGAGATCCAGGCTGGATGTCAGGGAGGCGGCAGCCTCGTGTAAAACCTCGGCCTCATGGGTACGGCGGCGTAAGGCATCCTCGGCCCGCTTGCGTTCGGTAATGTCAGTAATCGTGCCGACATATCCAACGATTTGACCCTCAGAGTTCATTTCTGGCATAGCCTGGCCCATCACCCAGGCAATCGTCCCATCCGGGCGCACGAAACGATAATCGGAAAAGGAGGGTTTGCGAAGTTGGGTTGCTTCTTGCCAGCCTTTGCTGAGATTTCCCCTATCCTCCGGGTGTACCGCTTTGAGCCAGCCATCCCCTAAAGCTTCCTCAACCGATAAACCGGAGATTTGACACCACTTCGGATTGACATAAGTGGTAACGCCATTTTCGTCGGTGCGGAAGATCCCAACGGGTGAAATTCTGGCAAGGTTTTGATAGCGTTCTTCGCTTTCTCGCAGCGCCCTTTCCGCTCGTTTGCGCTCGGTGATGTCAATAGAGACCGCCCCCAACAGATCGGGCTTACCCGGCCGGCGAATGGGGAACTTGTGGGTGATGAAAGTGATCGGCGCGCCATCCCGGTCTCGCAGCGTTTCTTCGATAGTTTGCGGCCCTTCGGCCAATGCTTTCCGGTCATCGGTCACGATGCGGTTTGCCAGGTCTGGCGGCAGATATTGGTGCGCCCGTAATCCAATCCGCTTTTCAATGTCGAACTTCTGCCACATGTAGTGATTGGCAAAAAGCAGCGTGCTATTTTCATCCTTCATGAAAGCTGAACCTGGCAGGTTCTCCATAAAAATGGTAAATCTTTCCTCGCTCTCACGCAGAGCTTCTTCGTCTTTGACACGGAGTGAAATATCCCGTATCGCCGCGATGTGAACGCCGCGGCCCTGCCAGGTGAAGAATCGCCCGGTGATCTCGACTGGAAAAACTGTTCCATCCCGTTTGCGGTGGTGTCGAGACGGGATTGTAACGACATGTCCAATATCCAGAGGCATGGATTGCGTCATCTGCTGGGTTTCGTCCGGTTCGGCTGAAAGGTCGGTGTTTTTCATGGAAAGCAGCTCGTCATGACTGTAACCGTACAGCACCGATGCCGCCGTGTTGGCCTCCAGAATGTTCCCATCGGCATTCTCGATGAGCAGGATGGCATCCGACTCAG
This sequence comes from Candidatus Aquidulcis sp., assembly GCA_020723385.1. Taxonomy (GTDB): domain Bacteria; phylum Chloroflexota; class Anaerolineae; order Anaerolineales; family UBA4823; genus DYIZ01. Next base: position 37,818 of record DYIZ01000037.1, on the reverse strand, counting down.
CTTCGTACAATTGGCGATAACGATCCTCGCTTTCAAGCAAGGCCGCTTCGGCCTGCTTGCGATCAGTGACATCGAAAATCACGCCGTCAATACACAGAGGTTTACCGTCCGCACCTTCGACGACACTGCCTCTCTCGGCGAAATAGCGGATCTCTCCATCCTTCCGCCGCAGGCGATACTCCACATCGAAGGCTTGGCGATTCTCGATGGCGGTTTCGACGATCCGAACCACTTTGTCGCGATCCTCGGGCAAAATCAAAGGCTCGATAGAACAAATTTTCCCGATTTTTAGCTCATCTTCCTTATAGCCGGTCAGCGATTCGACTGCTGCGTTGAAGAATTGCATCTTCCCCCTGTCTCCCAATACTACCCGGTAGACCATGCCCGGCAAATTCTCCGCCAGGGTGCGAAAACGTTCTTCGCTCTCCCGCAAAGCCGTTTCGGCGCGGTCTTGCTCGGTGATGTCTCGCAGGGTAAAAAGCCAGCATACACCTTGGTTGATTTCAACCGTTTCGCCGTTGATCGAAACCAGGCGCTCCTGGCCGAATTTCGTACACAGCCTGAGCTTGAAGCCCTGGGCAGACCGCTGTTTTTGCATGATATCGAGGGCTGCCTGGCGCTCGCTCAGATCGGCGTACAGGTTAAGCTCGACCGCCGTACGCCCGATGGTTTCGTCACGGCTGTAACCACTGAGCGCCTCCCACTTTTGGTTGACTTCGGTGAACCGGCCGCTCTCCGCGTCGAACAGGACCATGACATCCGGGCTGGATCGAAAAATCCCGGAAAAACGCTCCTCACTTGCTCGCAGCGCTCTGACGGACTCACGCCGCTCGATCGCCCGGCGGATGGTCAACATCAGGTGGGGCACGTTGTACGGCTTTTCGAGGTATGAATACGCACCGATATTCATCGCTTCGATCGCCGAAGTCTGCGAAGCATGGCCTGTCATCAAGATACATTCGATGTCCGGCTGGAAGCGCTTCAACTCGCGGATTACCTCCAAACCCGACATATCCTCTAATCGCAGATCAACCAGGGCGACCGCGACCTCATCACCTTTGGCCCACTCGATTGACTCTTGACCTGAACCGAAAGAGATAGCAATTACCCCCCCCCTTTTGAACAGATTCTCCAAAGTCTTTCTCAAGTTCACATCATCGTCAACGATCAAGATTCGATCTGAGTCGCTCATAATAGATCCTTCTGGTAACTAATTTCGACAGCAGCCTGCACCTGTTCGCAGGGAATATTTCCTGTGTTCATGGAATGAACAACCTCCCCAGGGGTAGATCGCCTAAACAGCCCCGCGGTGGCCCGATGAAAGTTGGAACGAAAGCTCATCCAACTACCCAGCCTCCCCCAATTTAATTCGCCTCCGACAAATTATGGACTATATCGGGCTAAAATGCAATAGTCAGGAGATGAATTCCTGGGTGTACAGATCGGTAAGTTTTATCTGCTAGCAGTTTGTCGGAGAGTATCGTGGAATCGAGGCTTTAGCCGGGTTTTTATCAGAAATTGCCCGTTTTTACCGGCTTAAGTGCGAAACTTGTTTCGCCCGAATCCGGTGCTCTGACGAGGCTGGTTTTGGCTCACCGACAGGCGGATAGATACTTTGTGAATCGCAAAAACGCGGAGAGCGCCGAGAGAAATTCTCGATCTCTGCGCTCTCCGCGTCTCTGCGGTGAGGTATTGTAATTGATCTTTACCGGGTAACGACGGGCAGATACAGCCTGGTTTCTCGCTTCGTGATGCTCCAAAAGCCGCCGGTGAGGGTGTATCCCCCTCCGGAGAGATTCCCCGCATCAGGCTGGCCGATAGTACCTTTCAGGGCGTAAGAGCCGCCCTGGCTGGCGCCGCCTCCACTGTCCACCGTCCACCAGGGTATCGAGAAACCGTTGGCGAGCGCTTCCGCGTTGACAACGACCACCGACCCGGCCAGGATTAATGCCAGAAGGGTCAGCACGATCATGATCGTTCTGCGCATGACAGCCTCCTAGCGTAATGTTACGAAAACGTAGATCGTGTCTTGCCCTTCGACAGGTTCAGACAGGGCAATCCCAATCACCGGCGCGCCTTCCACAACCATCATACCGTCCACCATTCGCGCTTGCAGGGGACGAGCCTGGCCCGCCACATCAGAAACGGTCAGGCGGTCGCCGGCATGGATGGCGGTCGCCGCGCTCACTTTGACCTGCGCGACGCCATAAACGATGAGCGACACATAGTCGCCGGGCTGGGCAGGCCCGTCTGCAGAATGCATGGATTTCTCACCTTCCAATTCCTTGCCCGGCGCTGCTTCCCAAACCATGCGGCTTTCCACGACGCCGATGACGCCCGTGAATTCCGGCGCTCCGGCCAGCCGCACCATAGGCAGCAGCGTAACGCCGCCGGGGAGCGGATCGGCCATCCCGGCCACCGCGACGACATCCCCGGGAGTGAGCGCGTTCGGGCCGGTCACCTGGGCGACCAGAGAAAAGGCGCTGGCAACCACATTGCCAGCCTGGATATTATCAACGCTGTAAAGCGCCCACTGGCCGCTGGCGTTGGACGTATTCGACCAAAGGCCATACGTGCTGACGCCTGGGCTGGGGATATATACGCCGTAATTAGGAATGTCGGGGTTACTCCCGATTTGAATGGCGTCATCACCCGTATCTAAAATCCTGATTCCGTCGCTGCCGGTGGTGTTGCTGATCACCAGGCTGTAATCCAGGGCTGGACCGATGCGCAAACCGCCGGAAGCTGGCACTTTGAGGCGGATACCGGCGCTGTAAAGGCTCCAATCGCCGGTTGTGCCGTTGTAATAGGTCCAGGCGCGAAACGACCCGTTGGTTGCATATCCATAGAAAGGCCAGCCGCCCGCACTCGATGTTTCCACATACATACCGCCGTATTGATTGGGGCTGCCCGTATAACGGATGCCAAATACCTCATTGCCGGAAATACGAAAATCGCGCCCGATACCGACAAAGTTGGTGCTTTCGTTGGTAAAGACGTTCGGCATGGCTTGTGCGGAGGTCGAAGGGGTTAGCTTCTGGCGTGGAACGAGGGTTGTATATGCGCCAATGCTGCTGCCTGCGCGCACATCAATTTCCAGCCATCGCCCGCCGCCGCCGAAAGCGCTGGCGCCAAAATCCAGCTCGACGCTAAAGATGCCGCCGCTCACCGGAACGTCGCCCAGCACCGCAGTGCTGCCGACCTGCACCCCGAGACTATCCGCGTCATACAGCCTGAACTGGAAATCGTATGCGCCGTTCGCCTCGCCATTGCTGTCCGTGAGGTAACCCTGGTAAGTAAACCCGGTTCCAACCGCGGCCCGGCCCGTTTCTTGCGCGGCTTCGCTGCCTTTGGCTGTGTTACCGGTTAGATAAGGCACCAGAAATAGAGCTGCCAGGAATAAACCGGCCGTTATACTGATTTTGAGATAAAGAGAATTTTTCACAACATACCTCCTGTTTATACTGGATAAATTATATCCAGTTTCACTTGTATCGCAGGGTGATTTACCAGTAACCCCAGTGAAATCACCCCTTGACAAGCGACCAGCGGTCGCTATATAATATAAGCGACCGCTAGTCGCTTATAAAGGAGTCATGCTATGCCCAAAGGGATCCCCCTCACCGAAGAAGATCAACATCGCCGCCGCCACGAGATTTTCGACGCAGCCGTGCACCTGTTCCTCGCCAAAGGCTTCAGCGAAACCAGCCTGCGCGAAATCGCCGCCGCTGCCGGCGTCGGCAAGTCCACCTTGTACGATTATTTCCCGACCAAAGACGACATCCTGGTTTCGATGGTCGTCGAAACAATCACCGACCTGACCGATGAAGCGCAGGAAATCGTTCGCCGCCCGCTCCCGGCTTTCGACCGCTTGCGGGCAATCATGCAGCTAAACCTCGAATCCGTGCTCGCCAACCGGGAGTTCTATCTCAAGCTCAGTTTCGACGTGCAGCGGCTCGGCCTGGAAAGCCAAAAACGTATCCAGACGGCCCGGCACGCTTATCAGGATTTGATCCGGCAGCTCATCGAAGAAGGCGTAAACGAAGGCAGTTTTCGCCCGGTCAACAGCTTGCTGGTCGCGCGCCTGCTCCTTGCCGCGCTGACGCCCACCGTCTTCACCTCTCGTCCCACCGGCACGCCGCAAGAAATGCTCGATGAGGTCTTTGATATGTTTTTGAAAGGCATCCACAATTGACCGCTAGAAAGGATGGTTAACATGTCAGCCCCCTATTGTCTCCCCCTGAACAGCGAAAACGCATCCCTCGAAAATGTGGGCGGCAAAGGCATGTCGCTGGCGAAGATGCTGAATGCCGAATTGCCCGTACCCGACGGCTTTCACGTGACCACAGAAGCCTACCGGCGCTTCGTGGCCGCCAACGATCTCCAGCCCCGGATATTGGAGGCGCTCCGAGGGGTTAGCGCCGCGGATACAGCCACCCTCGATGCGGCCTCCAGCCAGATTGGGAACCTCTTTGCCAGCGGAGCGATTCCCGCCGGGCTGGCATCGGAAATCAAATCTGCCTACCTCGCCCTATCCCCAATCCCTTATCCCTTCGATAAGGGGGATGGGGGAATAGGGGAAAAGGGGATCAGCGTCGCCGTCCGCTCCTCCGCCACCGCCGAAGATTTGCCGGGCGCATCCTTCGCCGGGCAGCAAGAGACCTACCTCAACATCCGGGGCGCAGACGCCGTTCTGGAAGCCGTCAAAAAGTGCTGGGCCTCACTCTGGACCGCACGCGCGATTGCCTATCGCCTCAACAATGCCATTGACCAGGAAAGCGTAGCGCTGGCCGTGGTGGTGCAGAAACTCGTCTTCGCCGATGCAGCCGGAATCATGTTTACCGCCAACCCCATCAATGGCAAGCGCGACGAGCTGGTTATCAACGCCGCCTGGGGCCTGGGCGAAGCCATCGTCTCCGGCGCAGTCACCCCCGACACACTGACTGTGGAAAAAGTCGCCGGGCGCATTCTCCGCCAGGAGATTGCCGAAAAGGCGGTGATGACCGTACGCACCGAAGAGGGCGTCATCGAGCAGCCCGTGTCCGATGCTCAGAAAAGGAAAGCCGTCTTGACCGACGCGCAGGCCGCAGAGCTTGCCCGCCTGGGCATCAAAATCGAGCAATTTTATGGTATGCCGATGGATGTGGAGTGGGCAATCGCAGATGGTCAATTTGCCATCGTGCAGGCGCGGCCCATTACCGCGCTGCCGGAACCCGAAGCGCCTCTGCCAACCGAGTGGAAACGAACCGACCCCAAGGCCATTTACTTCCGCAGCAGCATCGTCGAGCAGTTGCCCGACCCGCTCACCCCTCTGTTTACCACCCTGGGAGGGCAGATCATCAGCCGCGGCACGGCCAAGCTCTTCAACGATTTATTGGGCAAGAACACCGCTTCGGAAGATGTTTTTACTACCGTCAACGGCTATGCCTATTACCAGATGCACATCACACTGCGCATGTTTTGGGGGTCGCTCAATGCTGTGGTGAAGTTCTGGCCCGAGTTCAAACGCAGCGAGCAGCGCTGGCGTGAGGATGCGCACGGGCGCTACGTTACCGTGATCGAACGCTGGCGCAGCCGACCGCTCAGCGATCTCAAAGCCGCGGAGCTTCTGGAAGGGACGCGCCAGTTGATGGCTGAGATGGTATACACCTACAACGTGCTTCAATCTGGTGTGCTCGGTCTGGCTGGCGGATCAGAAATGATCTATGCACTGGTTTATGACCGGCTCGTCAAACGCGCCGGCGACCCGCCCGCGGCGACCCTGGTCGTGGGCTTCGACAGCCTGCCAATCCTGGCCGAAAAATCGCTTTATGATCTGGCTCAGCAGGCCCGCGCCTGCCCGCCCCTGGCCGAATATCTCCTGCGCACATCAGCGGCGCGGTCAGCGGGTGAAATTATTGCCAACCAAACGCCGCCCGGCATCGAGGAGGATGCCTGGAGCGCCTGGCAGCGGGCATTCGCCGCACACCTGGAAAAGTACGGCCACACCATCTACAACCTGGACTTTTCCAAACCGCTGCCTGCGGATGATCCCGCGCCCTTGCTGGAAACTTGCAAGATGTACCTCAGCGGGCAGGGAACCAGCCCCTATGATCGCCAGCAAAAGCTGGTCGAGCGCCGCGAACAGGCCTCCCAGGCCATCCTGGGGCGTTTGAAAGGCTGGCGGCTGAGGCTGTTCCGCAAGGTGTTAGGCTGGGTGCGAACCTTTGGGCCGATGCGCGAAGACAGCCTGGCCGACCTGGGGTTAGGGTATCCTTTGCTTCGGAGGCTCCTGGCTGAGCTTGGCCGCCGCCTGATGCAGGCCGGGATGCTCACCCAGCCGGATGATGTCTATTGGCTGAACGAAGACGAAGCCGAGCGCGCCGCTGCGGCCCTCGATCGGGGCGAACCGCTGACCAGCGCGGTGGCATTGATCGCACAGCGCAAAGCTCAGTGGCGCGCCCAGAAGCGCCTGACCCCGCCGACCGCTTTACCCGAGCGCTCCCGTATGGGCCGTACGATGGAAAAGCTCGGCCCTGCCAACACCGCACAGGCTGCTGGGGGTGTGCTCAAGGGCGTCGGCGCCAGCCAGGGGCAGGTCACTGGGCTGGCGCGCGTGCTGCACGGCCCGGAGGATTTCAACCAGATGAAACCCGGCGAAATCCTGGTGGCAGCCATTACCACCCCCGCCTGGACGCCCCTGTTTGCCATGGCATCGGCCATCGTCACCGATGTCGGCGGGGTGCTCAGCCACGGCTCGATTGTGGCGCGTGAGTACGGCATCCCGGCGGTGCTGGGTACCGGCCTGGCGACGAAACGCATCCAGAGCGGGCAGACAATCACGGTGGATGGCACAACCGGAACAGTGACTATCCCGAAAAGCAAAGACGCGCCGATCGAGTGGAAATTGCCCAAACCCAAGGGCATCTATATGCGCGGCAGCGTGGTTGACCTGATGCCCGACCCGCTAAGCCCCCTATTCATCTCGATGGGCATTCCGGGCATCATTACGGGCGTTGGCCGCGCCGGACGGGTGCTCACCCGCTCAGAGCCAACCTTGCCGAGCGACTATTTTGTGACCATCAACAGCTACGCTTATGGCGGCGTCACCTTTGGCCCGCGTGAGTGGCTCTGGGTGTTCGGACGCATGTTGCTATCCTACCCACGCATCTTACGCCAGGGGATTTCGTTCTGGCGAGAAGAGGTACACCCCCATTATCGAGCGGTCGCAACGCGCTGGCAAGCGCAGACGCCCGAGAGCCTGACGCCATCTGAGCTTTGGCGCGGCGTCAATGAATCGCTCGACGCGGCCATGTATTACGTAGGCACACTCATGTTCGCCACCATGGGCGCTTCGGCTGGCTCGGAAGGACTGCTGACCAAGGTGTACAACAGGCTGGTCAAACGGGCTGGCGATCCGCCGGCGGCCGCGTTACAGATGGGTTATAACACGATCCCCATTCGGGCCGAGAAATCGCTTTACGATCTGGCCCAATGGTGCCGGACGATCCCCGCATTGGCCGAACATCTCCTGAATACCCCGGCCTCCGGGCTGGTAGACCAACTGGCCGCATCATCCCCCACGGGCGAGAGGGGAACCGGCTGGGATGAATTTGTCTCCCGCTTCCAGGCGTACCTGGCCTCCTACGGCTATATCATCTACCAACTGGATTTTGCCAACCCCCTGCCGCTCGAAACGCCCGCCCCGATGCTGGAGAACATCAAAATGTATCTACGCGGCGAAGGAGTCAACCCCCACGAGCGCCAGAGAGCCAGCGAAGAGAAGAGACTCCGCACCATCGAGATGGCTCTCAACCGTCTGAAAGGGCTGAAGCGGTGGGCATTCCGCAAGGCGCTGGCCTGGGCGCAGCCGCTGGCCGAAGTGCGCGAAGATGCGCTGGCAGACATCGGCCTGGGCTACCCGCGCCTGCGCCAGATGCTGCGCGAGCTGGGTAAGCGCCTGGCTCAGGCCGGCGCGCTCGAACAGGCCGATGACATTTTCTGGCTGGAAAAAACCGAAGTGGATCGGAGCGTTGCCGCCCTGGAACGTGGTGAAACCCTGGCAAGCTTCTCCGCCCAGGTTCAGGAGCGCCAGGCATTTTGGCAGAAGATGAAAGGCGAGACCGCGCCGCCCATGCTGCCGCCGCGCAAGACACTTTATGGAATCAAGACCGAAGTGTTCACCCCTGCCACGGCTGAAAGCCAGACCGATGGTACTCTCAAGGGGGTAGCAGCCAGCGCCGGAAGGGTCACGGCTCCCGCCAGGGTGCTGCGCGGCCCTGGGGATTTCGGCCAGATGCGGCCTGGAGAGGTGCTGGTGGCCGAGACGACGACCCCCGCCTGGACGCCGCTCTTCGTCATGGCCGCCGCGGTGGTCACCGATGTCGGCGGGCCGCTCAGCCATGGGAGCATCGTGGCGCGTGAGTATGGCATCCCGGCGGTAATGGGCACGGGCGTAGGGACACGGCGCATTCATAATGGACAAATGATCACCGTAGACGGAAATAATGGAATCGTAACCCTGGGTTCACAAACTGACCAGTCGAATCACGAATAGCGCGAATGGAAGAATGACACGAACTTATTTACAGTCATATTCGTGATATTCGATCATTCGTGGCATTTGTGATAAGAATGCCGCCACTTCCGGAAAATCTCCAGAATCGAAACCCTGGGAATGTCTTTCCATGAGGCGTCGCCATGAATGCCCGCAGAAACACACTCATTCTTAGCTTCACACTGTTGGTAGTCATGCTCGGCTACGGCATGGTCATGCCCGTTATGCCGTTCTATATCGAGAAACTCGGCGCTGGCGGGCGCGAGTTGGGCTGGCTGATGGCTACCTACTCGCTGATGCAGCTCATCTGCGCGCCGCTGTGGGGTATTATCTCCGACCGTATCGGGCGCAAACCGGTGTTGACCATCGGCGTGCTGGGCTATGCCATTACCCTGTTTCTCTTCGGGCTGGCGACTCAATTCTGGATGCTGTTCGTCGCCCGCACGCTCTCGGGGATACTCTCTTCCGCCACCATGCCAACCGCCATGGCCTATATTGGCGATAATGCTCCCCAAAAAGAGCGCAGCAGCGGCATGGGGCAGCTCGGCGCGGCCATGGGAGTAGGAATTGTCGTCGGCCCGCTCGTGGGGGGCTTTCTGTCGGCGGATTCGCTCGCGCTGCCGTTCTTCATTGGCGCGGGGTTGGCCTTCGCGGCTTTCCTGCTGGTGATCTTCATCCTGCCCGAATCGCACGCCCCACGGGCGGACGCGGAAAAACAACCGGCGCTCACCCGCGCCGCCTTCCGCAAGACCCTTTTCAGCCCCGCGGGGATTCTACTCCTGATCATTTTCATCATGAGTTTCGGCTTGACCAATTTCCAGGGCATCACCGGGCTGTACGTTGTGGATAAATTCAGCTTTGACACCAAACAAGTCGGCGCGATCTGGATGGTGATGGGCGGGATGCTGATTATCGTCCAGGGCGCGCTGACCGGGCCGCTGACCAAAAAATTTGGTGAAATAGCGCTGATCCGCGCCGGGTTGATCGGCGGCGCGCTGGGGTTTCTCGGTATGTCCCTGGCGGTAAATTTCGTCACCACGCTGCTCGCCTTGGCCTTCTTTTCCCTGGCGCTGGCACTGGTCAGCCCGGCGCTGAATGCCTATATCTCAGCTTTTGCGGGAGAACACCAGGGCACGGTGATGGGTTTGAACAGCGCCGCCACCAGCCTGGGACGAGTGGTTGGCCCCTTGTGGGCCGGGTATCTGTACGAGATCAATATCGAGTATCCCTATTTCAGCGGGGCGGGAGTGTTAATTCTGGGTCTGGTGGTGTGCATCCTCGGAATGCGTCCTGCGCGGCAAACGCAAGAAGCCCCAATTTAGGCAGTTGAAAAGGATTCGCGGAGCTTCCAGGTATCCCTTAATCGAACTCTGAATCCCCATAATTCTTCATGGCTGGCTAGGGATAAGCTGTAGGGCCAGTCGTCTCAGTTGGAGCTACTGGTGTATCGCTGGGAGGAGCTACAGTATTCGTGGGAGTAGCGGGTTCATCCGTCGCGGGGATGGTTGGAGTGCTCGATAGCCGGAATGGCTCATCGAAAGGCGTGGGAGTTCGATAGATATTAGCCGCAGGCGTTGGGCCAGGTTCAATGATTGGCAAAGCCAGCAGTAAGTCCCCCGGGAAAATGACATTGCTCGTGGTAACCCAACCCTGAACCGACTGATCCGGAAGCTGCACCTTCAGCCAATTGCCGCCAGCATCACGACCCACAACATCCAACTTTGTATCCTGGGGAAATGAAGCGATCACCGGGTAAATGATCCCCGGCCCGGTACGAACATTCAAAAACATCACTGCAACGACCGCCTGGGGTAGCCGAGTCGGCTGGATGGTATGGGTAACCGTAGGTTTACGGGTTGACGTTAGAGTGGGCGATGATGTCGCTGAAAATTGTGTTGTAGGGGATCGCTTGGTGATGGTTGAGGTCAGGGTTGGCATTCGAGTGACAACAACCATTGTCTGGCTGGGCGCTACCGCTGTGAAGAAAAAGGGGCGGCTAAAAATAGCAAACAGGACGAGTAATGTCAAGAAGATTATGGCGCT
>DYIZ01000037.1:0-27229 GCA_020723385.1 Candidatus Aquidulcis sp. | reverse complement strand
TGGGTGGCTTTGTCCTGGTTGGTCGGGATGCGCTAACGGACTGCGATAGATTATGGGGAAGTTGCTCTGAACTCAATGGCTCCGCACGGCTCACTTTTTCGAGTGCGCGCGCCAGCTCACCCGCAGAAGGGAAGCGGTGGTTTTTGTTTTTCGCCATCGAGCGTTCGATCAGAATCTGACAATCGGGAGGCAGATCCTTTCGGACCTCCAGGATGTCAGGCACAGGTTCGGTGATGTGCTTGATAATCTGCCCGGTGGGCGTCTCTGCCTCATAAGGCACACGCCCGGTGAGCATCTCGAACAAGATCGCGCCCAACGAGTAGATATCGCTTCGCCCATCTATGCCGGAATCGCCCCGCCCCTGCTCAGGACTCATATAGGCAGGCGTACCAACGATCGTATTGCTACCGGTCAGTGTTACAGCCGCCTGGGTAAGCTTGGCAATGCCAAAATCTGCGAGGTAGGCGTCGTCATATTGATCGAACAGAATATTGCCTGGCTTCAAATCGCGGTGGATAATTCCTCGAGCGTGGGCGGCATCCAGGGCAGGAGCCAGGCGGCTGAAAATACGAGCAGACTCGATGAGGGACAACGGCCCTGCGCGGAGACGATCTGCCAATGAACCGCCGCTCATCAAACGCATGACGAAATAGGGCTGGTCATTAAACTCGCCATAATCGAGCACTGGGACGATGGCATTATTCTCGAGTGAGGCAATGATCTTCGCTTCTTGCCTGAAACGAACGCGGCACATTTCATCGTCACACATCAAGGCAGACGACATCACCTTGATAGCAACATCGCGCTCGAAGCGGGGATCAAAAGCCCGGTATACAATTGCCATACCGCCCTGACCCAGCTTTGTGCGAATTTCGTAACGATCAATGCTTACGGGTTGCGTCACGATACTTTCCCAACCAAATTTGAGTTGAATGTCGTCCTCTTTTTACAACACTCGGATAGTTCTGTCAACTTAAACCGACACTTCCGTTTTCAGGTCGAGGCAGTATAATCGAGGCGAGATATCCTATGGCTGATCGCTTTCCCTGGCTCAACGCTTCCTTGCCCAATGGACAGTCGTGTAAATGGCTGCTAGAAAAAGAGGTTGTTATTATTGGGCGCGAAGAACCGGCAGACCTGGCATTGCCATATATGGCCGTATCCCGACGTCATGCCCAAATTTCGTTGGTGGATGGTGTTTGCTGTATCACCGATCTGGGCAGCCGGAATGGGACTTTCCTCAACGGCAATCCAATTGGGACTGATCCACAACGCCTGCGGGACGGGGATATCATCGTTCTGGGAGGGGCTGTCACCCTGCGATTCAACGATCCCGGCGGGACAGCAGAAAACCCCAGGGTTGGCCGGCTCGAGGGGGTCTGGATAGACCCTGGGAACAAAGATGTGTGGGTGGATGCCCACCGGGTGGAGCCGCCGCTCTCAACTTCCCAACTCGCGTTGCTCGAACTCTTATTTCGCACCGCTGGCCGGGTAGTTTCACGAGCCGAGATGATCACCGCCGTATGGCCAGGTGACGACCCGCGGGGGGTTAGTGAGGAGGCAGTTGACAGCCTGATCAAGCGCCTGCGTGCTCGCCTGCGCCAGGCCCAGCCGGAGCGGGAATACATCGAGCTGATTCGGGGCCACGGCGCGCGGTTAATCATTCCTGAAGGCTGAACCAATCAATAACGTTCATGGCCCCTTTGCGCTCCTTGTGCGCCCCCTAATCGCCCCTATTGCGTCAAGTTGAATAGCGCCGGTTTTGCTAGAATTGATTTGATGAGGCACATTTTGTTATCAATGTGAGGGCTGCGGCATTCAAAATTGGGATAGAACAAGAGGAAAAATTCAGGAGACAACCATGAATCGAAGAAACCCTGTCATTCGTATGTCTCTCGCATGCTTTTGCTTGCTCATACTGGCTAATCCCCATGCCCATTTAGGCGTGAAGGCAGTTGCGCCGCTTCAGCCTGATTCTGTAACCACCGCATTCGGCCAATTGGGAGATTCGAATGTCGAGTTGATTAGCCACCTGGGGGGGATGTCACAAGCTATCTTCGCCCAAGGAAATAATGTCTTTGTTGGCTTCGGCCCCGAGCTGGCAATATTGGATATCAGCGACCCAAGCCATCCAGCGCGAGTAAGCTCCACACTATTCGCAGATACTGTTTTTGACATATTTGTACTCGGAGACTACGCCTACATTGCCAACGCCAGCCAGGGCTTGTACATCTTTGATGTTTCAAACCCAACTATACCGATTGAAGTAGGTCGGTATTCCCCTCAGGGCATGATCTGTACAGTTTGGGTAGTTGGCGATGTAGCATACGTAGGCTTTGAAGGATCATATATTTGGAAACTGATTGTGCTTAATGTCTCTGATCCATCCTCGCCTTTACCGATCAGTTTTGTCGAAGCCCCAGATTCCTTTGGGCGAATCACGTGTATCGTTGTTGATGAAAACTCTGCTTATGTCTACCATAGCGATGGCGAATTCTTCATCATCGACATCTCGACCATTATTCCAACGATTATCAGATCAAAGTGGGCTACCATTGGCAGTCATGGCTTTGTTATCTCGGGCGATTATGCTTTTTTCGACGATTACTTCGGTCTGTGCTATTTAGAAATCTCTGACCCTGGATACTATGGTAATGGCTGTATGGATATTGCTCCTTTACAGAGTGTCGCTATTACTGATCACTATGTTTATGGTGTAGGCGAAGGTGGGTTATACATTGTTGATATCATGGATCTGGCCAGTCCGACGTTGTTGAGCCGACAAGATATCGGAAATTACCCGGCCAGTATCGTGGTGTCGGGGGATAGCGCCTTCGTGGGCGGCGTCGGCAGTTTATCGGTCTTGAACATAATTACCCCTACCAATCCAACTGAGATAGGCTTCTATGGTCTATCACGCAGTTTTTCCGGGGGAATAGCAGTTACTAACGAGCATCTCTATCTAACCAGTGATAAAGGATTGCTGGTACTTGATACGACAGACCTGTCAAAGCCTGTCGAGGTGGGTTTTCTGGAAATGGTTAATCCGGGCAACGATTTGGCAGTAGCAGGAAATTTTGCTTACGTCACATCGTCGGATGGGTTCCACACGATTGACATCTCGGATCCAAGCACTCCTTTCGAGATTGGCTACGTCAATTCAGGGGCAGGTTATAAAGTCAGAATAGGTGAAAGCCATGCTTACATTGTGCAAGAATCAGGTATGCAGATCATTGATATTTCGAACCCTGCTTCGCCGCTCGTGATGGGTTTTTACAGTGTATCGATCATGCGAGACCTCGCATTGAAGGAACCTTATGCCTTTGTGACGAATTTTGATCCGGCTTCTATGGACCTGGAGGTGATTGATGTTTCGGACCCAATGAATCCAAATCGAGTAGGGATATGTTGTTCCCCCAATATTTTTGTGCATGTAGCAGTCGCTGGCGAATATGCTTACGTTACCGGTACTATGAACCAGATGGGAGGATTGAAAGTGTTGGACATTTCTAACCCTTTTCTGCCTTTCGAAATGGGCGCGTATTTCATATCGCCTGACACCTATCCAGGTGAAGTTGCCGCATCAGGCTCGAATGTCTATTTTCTAGATACCTGGTGGAATAAATTTAGCAAGCAATTACGCGTATTAGATGTCTCTGACCCATCGAATCCGATTGAGACAGGTTTTTATAATTTACAACAGCCGACCCACATCGAGGTATCGGGACGATACATCTACATCGTTACTGGGGACTCGAATCTATATATTCTGCGCTACACTGGCCTTTCCATCTTTGGAAAAGTTACCCAAACGAACGGCTCAGGCTACTCAGACGTGACTTTCAATTCGCTAGCTGGAGTAACTTTCCCAAGCGATGAAAGCGGCACCTATTCTATCTCGGAGTTACCCCCGGGAACATATACCATCACCCCCACCCTGCCCGGTTACACCTTTTGGCCTATCTCTCGCACCGTCACGCTGCCCCCAAATGCAAACAACCAGAATTTCACCATTCTGCCTCTGCCGGTTTCTACCGTGATCTCCCCGGCTATCACCACTACCCTCGGTTATACCGATACCCAGGGGCTGCCAACTTCGCTGGTCTTCCCGCCCTCCGCGGTCACCCAGACGATCATGATGACGCTCACCCCCATAATAGCCAGCAGCGGATCCGGTTACCATTTTACTGGCCACGCCTTCGAGTTGGCTGCATCCTCGTTCCCCAGCCTGACCTTCACAGCCCCGGTGACTATCACCATCCACTACAGTGATACCGATGTTCATGTCGTATCCGACGAAAGCCATTTAACCTTGTGGTGGTGGGATGGCAGCGGCTGGGCGGATGCTGAATCAACATGCGCCCAACCTCTAGCTTACTCCCGCGATACCGATAACAATGTTCTAACTGTCTCCATCTGCCAGACCGGGCGTTACGCTCTTTATGGGCCAACGTACCAATTGTTCGTTCCGATTGTCTGGCACAACTGATCATTTTCAACATGAGCTTCGGCCTGACCAATTTCCAGGGCATCACCGGGCTGCATCCCAACGCCGAGGGCCATGCCATATCTTCCATCCTACGCTATAATCGAGGCATGACAACGCTGCTTTGCCGCGCTTACCTGTTTGGCCCGGTGAGACTCACCCGCGCCGATGAATCTCTGCCATTGCCAGGCATGGCGGCAGCGCGCTCGCTGCTCGCCTATTTGTTGGTGGACGGCAAGCCCGATTATGCACGCCTTGCGCTGGCTGGCACATTCTGGCCTGACCTGCCCGAACCTCGCGCCCGCCGCTGCCTGACCCAGGCCATCTGGCACATTCGCCGCATCCTGCCTGAATTGATCCAGGCTGACGCTGGAACGATCCACGTCCACCCGGAAATGCTCTGGGTGGACGTGGCCGCTTTTAAGGCCCTGACCCAAAATTCCCTGGCGCTGGCTCCTGATCCCGAGACGCCAGACCGCCAACAATATATTCATAACCTGCGTCAGGCAATCCATCTGTACCAGGCCGATCTCCTGGAAGGAATCTATGATGATTGGGCGCTGCTGGAAAGAGAGCGTCTGCGTGAAACCTTCCTGCAAGCCCTGGAAATGCTGACCCGGCTGGAGAAGTTATCAGGCCGCTATGAGCAGGCTTTGGAACCTGCCCTGCGGTTGGCGCAAGCCGATCCCCTGCGCGAGGCCGCTCACCGCGAGGTCATGCGCCTGCAATATGCACTTGGACGTCCTGAGGCTGCGCTGCGCCAGTATGATGCCTGCCGCCTGGCGCTGCAAACGGACCTGGGCATCGCCCCCGATCCAGAGACCGAAGCCCTGGCGCAAGAAATCCGCGCCAATGTTCAGCCGCAAACGGGTAAACCAACCCTGCCCTACCTGCCCCCAGCTCTTAGCACCCTCGCCACAGAAATCACCCTGGTTGGCCGGGACAAGGAACGCACCGAATTGCTGGCGCACATTGACGCCCTCTCAGCGCAGTTAGGAGGCGTTGTACTGCTGGACGGAGAGGCTGGCGTCGGCAAATCCCGCCTTGTCAACCAGATCGCCAGCGACGCGGCCTGGCGGGGATGCCAGGTTCTATGGGGCTACAGCCGCGAAGCACAAAGCGCCGCGCCGTTCGCGCCGCTGACAATGGCGATTCAAAGCAGCCTGACGGCGTTACGCGCCAGCCAGTTAGCCCGTACGACCGACCGGATATGGCAGCAGGTGCTGATGGCGTTTTTCCCTGAGCTAAAAATAGCCGATCCGAGTCTGACGCCGCCGCCGGTTCTTCCGCCCCAGCCAGAACGCACACGGTTGGCAGAAGCCTTCGGCCATTTCCTGGCCGGATGGGGGTGCATCACCCCGTTGGTGATCTTCATCGAAGATCTGCAATGGGCCGGCGCCGATCTGCTCGATCTCCTGTCAATGCTGGCCGGACAACTGCGCGACAGCAGCGTTCTGATCATCGCCACGCTGCGCGGCGGGGAGGCCAGTCTCCAATCCCAGACCTGGGAGAAGCTGCGCGCCCTGGATCGCGCCGGCCTGAGGGCGCGCATCACACTCCCATCTCTTTCCGCAGCCCAAACTGCCGAGCTGATCCGCCGCTGCCTGGGAATGGGAGGCTCAGCCCCGCTGTTCGAGGCGCATCTGTTCCAGGAAACCTCCGGGAATCCCCTCTTTGTCATCGAGACGCTGCGATCATTGCAAGACGAGGGCCTTCTGCGCCGGGATGCCCATGGGAATTGGAGCACCCCCTGGGATGAAACAACCCGGAATTACACAGAGATGCCGCTGCCACAAGCCGTGGAGCGCGTTATCGCCCGCCGCCTGGTGCACCTCTCAGCGGAAGAAAGCTATTTAGTTCAGGTTGCTGCCGTGCTGAATGCCGACTTTGACTTTCGGCTATTATGCGAGGCTGGCAGTTTCAATCCACAAACCATTCTGTTAACCCTCGCCCGGCTGGTACGCAGCGGTTTCCTGATCGAGACACCGCTGGCATATCGTTTCGGCCACGATAAAATCCGCCAGGTGGTCTACCAGGCAATGGATACCAGCGACCGCCAAACGCATCATGCACGCATTGGTGAAACCCTGGAAAACTTGCATCCAGAACAGGTTCCCAATCTGGCATATCACTTTTTCCAGGGGCAGAGGTGGGAGAAGGCAGCGTATTACAGCCAGCTTGCGGGTCGAGAAGCCGCTGCGGTTTACGCCCAGCGGGAGGCCGCAACCTGTTTCAGCCGGGCGCTGGAGGCAATGGATCACCTGCCCGATGATCCCATTCATCGCTTCGAGTTGCGGCTGGCGCGTGAAACGGCATTGGGCCTGCTGGGAGATCGTAATGCCCAGATCGAAGATTTGACCGCACTCGAAGGATGGCTCGAAAACCCGGCAGTAGATACGCCGCCTCGACGGACTGAAATCGCCTTACGGTGGGTTTATTATTGGGAGGCCACCAGCGATTACCCGAAAGCGCTTTTAGCAGCCGAAAAAGCCGTCGAACTGGCGCAAACATCTGAAAATATTGACGCGGAATACCAAGCCTATCGGAATTGGAGTTATTTATTGCGCCACCAGGGTAAAACAACAGACGCGCGGGTGCGCCTGGAACGCGCGTATACTCTAGCGCAAATCTTGGGAGATGCCTCCGCCCAGGCAGAAAGCCTGAAAGAGATGGGGGTGCTGGCATTCGAGATGGGAGAATATGGCCCGGCACTCGAATACGCTCAACGTGCAATAGCAATTTGTGAGCCAACCGGCGACTCTGCCAGGCTGGGGCCGATCTACAACCTGCTGGGGAGCATCTTTCATTACACTGCCGATTACGCTGCTGCATTGGAACACAACCACCAGGCGGTTGACCTCTACCGCGCCGTTGGCAACCGGCGTAACGAGATCAGCGCCCTGTACAATAGGAGCACCATCCTCCACGACAGCGGAGACAGCCAATCATCCCGCCGCACACTGGAACGGGTCTGTGAGCTGGCGCGCGCCATCGGCGACCGGCGGGTGGAAGGATATGGCTGGGTTTTTCTGGGATTGGTGTTGGAAGAACTGGGCGAATGGGAGGCTTCGCGCACCGCTTACACCGCCAGCCTCAAATTGCGGCGCGATGCTGGACTGCACGCGCTGGCGATTGATGCCCTCTCAGGCCTGGCACGCGTGGAGACCGCTCAGTGCAACCACGACCAGGCTGTGAAATATGCTGACGAAGTGCTGGCCTGGATAGATGAGCATGGCCCAAACGGGATCGGCGACGCGTGCCTGGCCTATAAAGGCGCATACCGGGCGCTGCTGGCAGCCGGCGAGACAGAACGCGGCCAGGCAGCCCTGGGCGCAGCCTACCGGCTGTTGCTGTCTTACGCAGACAGCATTTCGGATCCCAAACGCCGCGACGCCTACCTGCACGATATTGAGCCTGGACGCGCCATTTGGAACGACTACCAAAGGATGGTCAAACGTCTCGTGCAGTTGCCCCTGCCCCGCACTGACGTTCCGTTAGGCCGCCCCCTGCGCCCCGAGGAATGGGTTACCGTCACCTGGACGCTGGAGACCCCCCTGGATCAGGCGATTGCTGATAAAGTCGAACAACGCCGGGTGCGGCTGCTGCGCCTGTTGGAGGAGGCGCAATCCCAGGGAGCCGCGCCTACGTATGAACATCTCGCCCAGGCGCTGAAGGTCGGTCTGCGCACCATCGAGCGAGATATGGCAGCGCTATCCCGCACCCATCCCAACCTGCCCCCCACGCGCCGCAAACTGGCGGGATAGTTTTCACGTTTCCATTCACAACTAGATAATCTCTATACACCTGCCTGCTAAACTGGCTGAAGAATACTCTCAGCCAGTTTTGCTTTGTACAACTCGACCAGGTTATTCTCGACAGGAGCCCAGACAATGAAAAGCCTAAAAATCCTTCGTTTCGTGACTATCGTCGTTCTCTTAACCGGCCTGGCGCAAGCCATCCCTGCACAAGCCAAGCCAACCGCGGCGTTCACCGTGAACGTGGCAGTTGACGATTCTTCTGCCCACGACAACATGGCCGGCGACGGTAACTGCATGGATCAATCCATGCGCGGCTGCACGCTGCGCGCCGCCATCGAAGAGGCCAACGCCTTATCAGGGGCCGATACGATCAACTTTGCAAACTCGATGTATGTTTCCCTTGATACGGCTGTCGGCGCCTTGCCCGATATCACCGACAGCCTCTCCATTGACGCCAGCGGCGCCTGGGATACTGCCAATGACCGGCCTGGCGTGACTCTCGACTGCAACAGCGGAAACTTCCTTGGGTTGACCTTCAGAGAGACCGCCCCTAATTCATCCTTGTATGGCTTGTTTGTCACCCATTGTAAGAGCGGCGTTTTCATCAGCAGCGCCTATAACACAATCGGGTATGTAGGCGAGCATCTGCGCAACGTGTTTTCGGGTAATACCGAAACCGGGATTATTCTTAATGGCGCTGATGCTCACGACAACCAGATCGTTGCCAACTGGATGGGTCTGAGCCTGACTGGCGACAGCGCCGCTCCTAATGGCCACTTTGGTGCGTACATCGGCAACGGGGCATCCAACAACTATCTGATCTCAAACTACATCTCTGGAAATACTGATAATGGAGTGTATATCACCGACTCAGGAACGACCGGCAACAAACTGGGCGGCAACCGGATTGGGCTGGGGTCAAACGACACCCAGGCGATCGGCAATGGCCAATCCGGAGTTAGGATGGATTACTCTTGCGCCCAAAATACCATTGGCGGTGGCGCACTGGCGCCTAACATTATCTCTTACAATAACAAGTGTGGAATTAGCATAATGGCCAGTGGCAACACAGTGCAAAGCAACACAATCACAAACAATCAAAACGACGGGGTCTGTATCGGAGGCAGCCAGAACCAGATCCTGAGCAATATAATTTCTGGGAATGCCGATGACGGCATACAAATATCCACCAACGACAACAACCCTATCATATCCAATAGTATCTACAACAATTCCAACCTGGGAATTAGGTTATCCAACGGTGGCAACAACGCCCTGGCTGCGCCGATTATCGCTAACGCCAACGCCAGCAGCGCTTCGGGTACGACATGCGCCAACTGCATGGTACAGCTCTTCAGCGACAACGAAGACGAAGGGCAAATCTACCACAGTACCGTCTACGCCGATTCTAGCGGCAACTGGAGCTACACCGGCGCGCTCACCGGCCCCAATATCACCGCCACCGCCACCGACCCGAATAACAACACATCCGAGTTCTCAGCCCCCTTTACCATTAGTAGCAGCAACCAGCCGCCCTACACCCCCGGCTGCCCGTCTCCCATTGACAACGATACCCAGATTTCCCTCACCCCCACCCTCACCTGGTGCGGCGATGACCCCGACGGCGACACTGTGACTTACACTGTGACAGCCAGAGTGCTGGGAGCACATTGGACAGACTGGTGCGCCAACACCACCAATCCCTCCTGCGCACCGGGCACCCTCCAGCCCAACACGACCTATGAGTGGCAGGTGACCGCCAATGACGGCGTCAATCCCGCGGTCACTGGCCCAGTGTGGGCCTTCACCACCGGCGACGGCGGCGGAACCAACCAGCCGCCTTTCACCCCCGGCTGCCCATCTCCCATTGACAACGATACCCAGATTTCCCTCACCCCCACCCTTACCTGGTGCGGCGGCGACCCCGATGCCGACACCGTGACCTATACGGTGATGGGCGGAGCGCAGGGCGATCCGTGGTCGCAATGGTGCTGGAATACAACGGCAAATTCTTGCGTTCCAGGTTACTTTATGCCCAACACCACCTACACCTGGCGGGTGACTGCTAACGACGGGGTCAATCCCGCGGTCAACGGCCCGGTGTGGACCTTCACCACTGGCGATGGCAGCGGGACGAATTACAGCATCTTCCTGCCCATCATCAAGAAGTGATCAACCCGATGAATACCCTGCCCCATCCGGAACAAGAATACCCCCCTGCCTCACCCAACCGTGAGGTATTCATCCTGAGGCTGTGGCCCGCAGACGGAGCCAGCGCCTGGCGGGGACAGATTCAGCATGTGCCCAGCGGGAGAGTGGTCGTTTTACGCAGTTTACAAGATTTGCTCCCAACTTTGCAGGAGCAGCTCGATTTACCGACACGCGGGCGCGGCCTGCGGTGAAAGAAGGGATCTTCAGGATTTGCCGTGATGCTCGCGTCGGACGACAGTCCGACACACCAACTGTGGCCTGCGCGTTGGTAGATACCGTCAAAGACTCCCGGAGTTTTGGAAACCCCGGGAGTCTTTGACGATTGTTTTACGATACACTCAAAAAAGGTTGATATTTCCCCGCCGAGCGAGTATCATCTGCCTCTCGAAATCCGGGCTTCAGGAATTGACGCGAAAACAGGCGCCCTGAGCGTAGTCGAAGGGCCTGTTATGGTAAATCCCGAAGAACCCGAAATCCTCCTCCGCGGGCCGCCTTATGATCGAAACTATCTCACTGAAAAACGAATTCCTGCTCGATCCCACCATTCATTTTCTCAACCACGGCTCCTTCGGAGCCTGTCCACGCCCGGTATTCGAGGCTTACCAAAACTGGCAGCGCGAGCTTGAGCGCCAACCGGTCGAATTCCTGGGGCGGCGCATCACCAGCCTGATGGCTGAAGCCCGCGCCGCGCTGGCCGCCTACCTGGGCGCTTCCGCCGATGAGGTGGTTTTCTTCACCAACCCCACCACTGCCATCAACATGGTCGCCCGGAATGTGAAGCTCCAACCCGGCGACGAAATTCTCACCACCGATCACGAATACGGGGCGATGGATCGCACCTGGCGGTTCGCCTGCAAACAAACGGGGGCCGCGTACATCTACCAGCCCATCCCCCTGCCGGTCACGACTCCTGAGGCGTTCGTGGAGACTTTTTGGGCCGGGGTGACCAACCGAACGCGGGTCATCTTCATCAGCCATATCACCAGCCCAACCGCGCTCGCCTTCCCAGTGGGCGACATCTGCCAACGCGCCCGAGAGCACGGGATACTGACTATCGTAGACGGCGCGCACGCCCCGGGTCAAATCCCGCTCGATCTATCCGCCCTCGGCTGCGATTTGTATACCGGCGCGTGCCACAAGTGGCTATGCGCACCCAAGGGGGCAGCATTCCTCTTCGTCCGCCGCGAAATCCAATCCTGGCTCGATCCCCTGGTCGTCAGTTGGGGCTACGAGAGAGACTGCCCCTCCGCATCCCAATTCATTGATTATCACGAGTGGCAGGGCACGCGCGATATGGCGGCTTTTCTCTCGGTGCCCGCGGCGATCGAATTCCAACGCACTCACGATTGGCCTGCCGTCCGCGAGCGCTGCCAGGCGCTGGCAATCGCCACGCGCCGCCGCATCAACGCCCTCACCGGGCTGCCAGAAGATTGCCCGCCCCCTCCCCAGCCATCCCCCCTTTCCCCTACCCCCTATCACTGGTTCACCCAGCTTTTCAACGCTCGCCTGCCCTCCAAAACCGACCTCGACGCCCTCAAACGGCGGCTGTACGATGAATTTCGAATTGAAGTCCCGATGATCTTCTGGAACGGTCAAAAATTCATCCGGGTTTCGATCCAGGCTTACAACGATGAATCGGACGCCGACGCGCTGTTGGCAGCGTTGGAACAGGCGATTAAATAAAACTCCCGGAGTTTTGGAAACTCCGGGAGTTTTACATATTGAGACGTTACCGGATCACCACCGGCAGGTAAACTCGATAACCGCCCGGTACAGACGAGCGCAGGGTTACATTCACCGACACATCGGTATCCAGCGTGGATGTGACGGTTACGCCAGCCACGTCGAATTGACCGGGGGAGGCGTCGAGTGGGATAATCACCTCGAGGGTGAGCGCCATACTCTCGTTTGCCCCCAACGGGCCAGTGGAATTATCGGATAAGGTTGCCGTCCACACACCCGACACCGCCAGTGTGAACGTATCGGTGTAATTGCCGTGGTTCGTCACCGTGAGTGTATAGATCAGCGTGTCGCCCGGCTGGCCGGAGAGCGCATCCTGGCTGGCCGACACGGACACATCCGGCGTGAGCGGCACCTGCGTCTGCCCCTCGGCGCTGAAGGACAGCCCCGGAACGCTGGCCGAAGTCGCGGTGAGGGTGAAATCATCCTCGAAAGTCACTCGCCCGCCAAAGGTCAGCGGGGCGGTCACAGCCACCGTCACGGTCAGAGAATCGCCCTGCCCCACCGTCACCGGGTTATCACCCAGGATGGCCGCCGGCCAGTCTGCGCCGGTGAGGGATAACTGGTAGCTGTCGGTCGGGCCATCGTTGGTGAAGGTGAACACGTGGGTCACCGTCTCACCCGGCATGGCAATCGCCGCATCGGGCGCAGCCAGGCTGGCCGAGGGGGCGCAGGCCTGCACGGTCACATCGTCCACGTACCAGCCTTCATAGGCAATGGAATTGTCCGTCGCCAGCCGGAAGCGGAACTGGACCGATTGCCCGGCGAATTCGTCGAGATTGACCATGGTCAGCGTCCACGGCTGGGGCTTGCCGCACCAGGCATTAGCGCCTGCCAGAGGATTGCCAGTACCCGCGCCGAGCGGGCCATCGTAGGGGTCGGTCAGCAGTTGGGTTTCGATCTGTGTCCAGACGCCGCCGCCATCGGTCGAGACTTCGAGGATGCCGCCGTCGGAGCAGCCGCCGGCGCGGTTTTGCAGATTCTGGTAATTCCAGTATTGAAGCGTGAGCGGCGTCTGACCGGCGGGCAGGGCAATCACCGGCGACATGAGGCGCTGGTCGCTGACCGCGCTCACATCAAGCCCCATAAAAGAGAAACCGCCGCTGTGCTTGCGCGCGCTGCTCTGCGACCAGTTAGGGACGCCGCCATTGGTGCTCCAACCGGCTGCGCCAGTCTCGAAGCCTTCGGTAAGCACCGTCACCGGCACGCGGCCCTGCGAGCAAGCGCCAAGCGCCGGCTCGGTGAGGAAACGCGAAACGGGGGAAGTGAGACTGTCGCCGCAGGTGTTGTGGGCCTGTACCCGCCAGTAGTAAGCCGTGTCGAGGCTCAAATCGAAGGCGGGCGTATAAGTTGTTTGAGTCAGCGCAGCGGCGGCGATGACGATGTTGGTGAAGCCGGCATCGGTGGCGACTTCGAGATCGAAGGTTTGCCCCTGTTCGGCGGCCCAGTCGAAGGCGGGACGGCGCGGTACGTTGGCGGCCTCGCTGGCAGGCGAGAGCAGTGCGGGCGTCTCGGGCAGGCCGGTGTACACATCCAGCCCGACAGTGGCGGTATGAACTTTGGTGGCCGAGGCGGCCACGATGTCAACGGCATAGCTGCCCCAGGCGGTTGTGATGGGGTTGGTAACGGTCATCGCCACGCTGGCGGGCGGGGTCGCCGGGTTTTGGGTGAACGCCGCCGAGCTGCCCGCGGGAAGCCCCAGGGGGGTGATCGTCACGGGATCGGCGAACCCCAATATCTCCCCGAAGGTCAAATCGAAGCTGGCATCCGCCGGAGCGCAGACTTCCTGCGAGAGCGGGGTCACATCGAGGGTGAAATCCGGCCCCAAAGTGCAGTTGTAGCAGACGATGGCAAAATCCTGGTCGGTGAGATCGGCATTGTTGGGGATGCCGTCCGAGCTGATATTGGCGGCGACGACGCGCAGGGTCACTGCGCCAGAGGCAGCCGGGCCGAGGAACACACCCTCGGTGTTGTTCTTCCCGTCGGCAGTCCCGCCGGTGACCGACCAGCCGCTGGCGCCAAACACGTTGCCTTTATACGCGCCGGTCTCGGCGATCACTTCCAGGTCGAGATTGTTGTTCCAGGCAGGAGTGGTACCGCCCAGGCCGTGGCCGGGAGCGTCGGTCCAGACCAGCATGACGCGCAGCGGTTGGGTGGGATCGAGCACGGAAAGGTTCTGCTCCCAGGTTTCGCCGGTGTTGCCGAAAACGATGGGGTTGTCAAAGTAATGCACTTCGACGGTGGGCGAGACGACTGCCGCGGCATCCATGCGGCCCCATCCCTGCTTGCTGTCGAAGGGATGGCCCATCACGTTGCCATCGGCATCGTAGTGGCCTGCCAGATCGTGGGCGACCGGAATGAAGGAGGCTTTGACCAGCGCCGGGGAGGGATCCACGCCGAAGAGGTCGCGGAAATACTCGATGAACAGCGCCACCGCCCCGGAGACGTGCGGCGACGACATGCTGGTGCCGCACATCGTATCGTACCCGCCGGGGACCGTAGAGTCCACCGAGCATCCGGGAGCGACCATGTGGGGGATGGTGCGCCCGTCGAGCGCCGGGCCGTGGGCGGAATTGGACGAGAGATCGTCAATTTGGAGGATTTGCGCCCCGCCAGAGGTCTGCATCTTGGTGGAGCCGATGGTGAAGATGTTCTTGGCCTCGTCGGGCGTGCCCTGGGAGGAAGTGCCGCCGTTGCCATTCATGAACGACAGGATATAGTTGAAGGCCTGGTTGCCAGCAGCGGTCGGGACGGCGTCGCGCACGCCCACATCCACCTGGCGGGTGTCGTCATCGTAGCCCTGCGGAGAACCGGACGGCCCCCAACTGTTGCTGGAGAGCACCGCGGCGTTGTTGAAAGAATCGGTCATGAGCTGCAACATGCCGCCGGGGTAGGTGTAATAGGGGTAGTAAACCTGTTCGACGAGGTTTGCTCCGGGGGCCATGCCCAGGCCGCGCAGGAAACCATAGGAATCCACCACACCGGAGGCGCCATCGGCAGCCATGATGCCGGCGGTGTGCGTG
Organism: Candidatus Aquidulcis sp.; assembly: GCA_020723385.1. GTDB lineage: Bacteria > Chloroflexota > Anaerolineae > Anaerolineales > UBA4823 > DYIZ01. Next base: position 12,011 of record DYIZ01000037.1, on the reverse strand, counting down.
CCATGATCGTCAATGGCGCTGCCGCCGCAGGTCGTTCCGGTGCAGGGGATGATGCGGTTGACGAGATCGGGATGCGATTGATCCACGCCGCCGTCCACATTCGCCATGATGACGCCCGCGCCGTGGAGGCCAACGGCGTTGAGCCAGTCCAGATAGCCAGGGAAGGCCTGATTGCTGGCGTTGTAGTTGCCAACATTGACCTGATTCGACATCTCGCCGCGCAGCCCGCCATCGGTGTGAACCGGCTGGATGCTGTACACGCCAGCGATGGAGGCCGCCGATTGAAAGCGGTCGCCAGGCAGGATGAAACCGGCAATCTCAAAAGTGTTATCTATCACCGCCCGGCCAGCGAACAACCCGCCGAGCGCCGAAATCTGGCGGATCGCGGCGTCCACGTCTGCGCCGCGATAGAGCATGACGTTGACGGCGACCGGTTCTGAGCCAAGCGTCCGCCACTGGGGCAGAACACGGTAAGCCGGGGCAAAATCACCCGTCCAGCGGATGAAGCCAAGACCTTGCAGGTCTTTGAGACCCGACACGTCCGTCCACACAACATACGTGAAGGGATGAATATACTGGACGAGTTTGACCCCGCGCGTGGTGAGTGTCTCCAGCCAGCCGGTCATGGTTGGCCCGATGAGCTGGACGAGATGCAAATCGGGGCCATCCTTCCCGGCAGATTGCCAGCCCGATGGAAGATTGGGCGACGATTGCAGAGGGTCGAAGGTAATCCCGCCGAGGGTCAGGGTGAATGGGTCAGCGACAGTCTCGAAGGGAAGATCAGCGTCGCTCAAGCGGGTATAATCGGCGGCGGAAAGCTCCAGCCACAGGAAAGCGCCGTAGTCGAGCGCTTTCAGAGGGGTGAGGCCGAGGGAAGCCAGTTCTGTCTGCGCTTCAGCGGGCAGGCGCACCACGCGGGTCGCCGCGCCCTGGGGGGCGGAAGCGCTGACGCCAAAGAGGGGGAGGAATAACAATGAGACAATCAGAATCAGGTTGGTGAGGGTTTTTCGCAGGGTCATGTGGGGGTCCTTTCGCGGCCAGGTGACAGTCACCTGGTTTTGGGGGAGGGAAAGTTTGGAGACGCCAGGTGACTGTTCACCTGATTTCCGAAGTGATTTTATCACGGCAAATCCTGGAGACCCACAGAGATTGACTCTCGGGATTTTCTTAAAGTCGCGAGTATCTCTTACCATCCCGTCATTGCGAGCGTCTTTTGCGAAGCAATCCCGTTCTTGCCAGGAGATTGCTTCGGCAAAGTACGCCTACTAATAACATAATTGTCATTCTCCCATCAGATGGCGCTCCAGCGCCATAGAGGAATCTCGCAATGACGCCCCATGGACTTTAAGAAATTCCTGGATTGACTCTTGCCTATGATTGACTTTTGTAATATAGTTTTATTGATCTATCATTGAGTCTCCATGATGGATGAGAATTCTTGCTCACGCCGGATGAAAATCCGGCGGAATCGGGGACGCTGGTTGTTCTGCAACCGCATCGTCCCCTTGGCGCATAAAATATTCGGCTCTCTGGGATTTGCCGTGATGCACCGCCAGCGGTAGGTCGGATTGCCAATCCGACCCACACTGCACCGCCGGATATGTTGGTTTGTCACGGCAACGCCCAATGAACCAAATATTCATCTACTGCCACAAAACCAGGGGAAGCGGGGCAAAGCAGCGGTTTCTTACGATAATTGATTTCTTACGGTATTCGATGGTCATCCCGTAACGAACCAATGGTTGATCTGTTCGGCAGAAAAGGGCATCTTTGGGAGATCGAACCATGAGCAAGAAAACCAAGCCCGCCAACCACTCACCCAACTCGACTGACCCTGCGCCCGGAGAAACGACCCGACGGTTATCGGAAGAGAAGTACCGGGCTTTGGTAGAGAACACCAACGATGTTCATTTCTCTACTGATGCCCAGGGTTATTTCACCTACATCAGCCCGGCCATCGAGCGGTTTGCCCACTACCAGGAAGCCGAGGTCATCGGGCAGCCATTCGCCCGCTTCGTACACCCGGATGATCTCCCAGGTTTGGGGGCCAGTTTCGAACGAACCTTGACCGGCAACCTGGAAGTTTTTGAGTTTCGGGTATTCGCTCAAGATGGCGCAGTGCTCCATGTGCGCACGTCCAGCCGCCCGCTGTGGGAGGGTGGTCAATTGGTGGGTTTGACTGGCGTCATGGTGGACATCACCGAACGGAAGCAGGCAGAAGAGGCGCTGCAAAAAGCCCACGCCGAGCTGGAGCGGCGGGTGGAGGAGCGCACCTCCGATCTGGCACAGGCCAACCGTATGTTGAAAATGCTCAGCGAGTGCAATCAGAGTGTTGTGCGGGCTGACGACGAGCAGGCGCTTCTGCAAACAATCTGCCAGATCATCGTGGATTTGGGCGGGTATGTCATGGCCTGGATCGGTTATGCCGAACAAGACGCTGCTCGAACTGTGCGCCCAGTTGCCCAGACGGGAATCGAGATTGGCTATTTGAGCGCCATCCACATCACCTGGGCCGATGACGAGCGAGGCCGGGGGCCGACCGGTACAGCCATTCGGTCGGGGCGACCCTGTATCGCCAGGGATATTCAAAACCATCCCCAATTTGCCTGGAAAGAGGATGCGATCCAGCGTGGCTATGCATCATCCATCGCATTGCCCCTGCATGGCGACGGTCGGGTAATTGGCGCGCTGAACATCTATGCCAGCGTGACAGATGCCTTCGATACCGATGAGGTGCACCTGCTGATCGAGTTAGCTGGCGATCTGGCATTTGGCATCATGACGCTGCGTGAACGGGGCAGGCGCAAGCAGGCTGAGGAGGCGTTACAAAAAGCTCACGAAGATCTCATACGGACTTTGAGACTCAACGAAGCGCTCTTGTTGGCAATTCCCACTCCTGTCTTTTTCAAGGACAGGGAAGGCCGATATCTCGGCTGCAACCGCGCCTTCTCGGAGCTTATGGGAGTCACATCTGAACAGTTGGTAGGAAAAACAGTCTATGAGCTTTGGCCCAGCGAACATGCGCAGGTTTATCATCAAAAAGACCTGGATTTGATGGAAAACCCGGCGCGGCAGATCTATGAATATAAAGTGCGCGATAAAGATGGCCTGGAGCGCCCGGTTATCTATTCCAAGGATGTCTTTCGCGATGAAAACGATCAGGTAGCAGGCATCGTGGGCGCGTTTATGGACATCACCGAGCGCAAGCGGACAGAAGAACAACTGCATCGCCTGGCCGAATTACAGAGCGCCATTCTCAATAACGCCGCGTATGTGGTGATCTCAACCGACAGCGAGGGCGTGATCACCAGCTTCAACCCGGCCAGTGAGCGCATCCTGGGCTACACTGCTGAAGACTGCATCGGTAAGCTGACCCCGGCAGTCTTTCACGATTTTGGCGAAGTGGCTGAACGCGCCAGGATATTTTCAGCAGAACTGGGTACCACGATCGAGCCGGGATTGGATGTCATTATTGAAAAGGCGCGCCGCAACCTGCCAAATGAATACGAGTGGACTTTAATTCGCAAAGACGGCCGCCGTTTCCCGGCTCTGCTCTCTGTGACGGCGCTGCGCGATCCGCACGGGGCAATTATTGGCTTCTTAGGTATTGCCAGCGACATTACCGAACGGAAACAATCATTCGAGGAAATCCGGCGCCATCTCCAACGCCTGAATGCCCTGCGCGCCATTGACATGGCTCTCACATCGAGTTTCGATCTGCAGTTCAACCTCAGCGTTGTTCTGGAGCAAGTGCTCATCCAATTGGCGGTGGATGCCGCCGATGTGCTGCTGCTCAACCCGTACACGTTGACGCTCGAATATGCCGCCAAGCGCGGCTTCCGTACTCGCGCTGCCGAAACTATACACATCCGTTTGGGAGAGAGTTTTGCCGGGCGCGTCGCGCTCGAGCGCCGCGCCGTCCGACTGGATGGCCCCGATCAGATACAAGAAAGCCCGCAGTTTGCCGCGCTTTGGGCCGGCGAGGGGTTTACCGCTTATTACGCCGTGCCGCTCATCGCCAAGGGGCAGATAAAAGGCGTGCTGGAAGTCTTTCACCGCACGCCGCTGACCGTTGAGCGGGATTGGATCAATTTTCTGGAAACGCTGGCCGGGCAGGCGGCCATTGGCATCGAGAACGCGCAGCTCTTCGATCACCTGCAGCGCTCCAACGTAGACCTGGCGCTGGCCTACGATGCCACCATCGAAGGCTGGGCGCGCGCCCTCGACCTGCGCGACAAAGAGACCGAAGGCCATACCCAGCGCGTTACCGTACTCACCGAACGGCTGGCGCGAGTGATGGGCATCAGCGAGGCCGAGATCGTTCATATCCGGCGCGGCGCGCTCTTGCACGACATCGGTAAGATGGGCGTGCCAGACAGCATCTTACTCAAACCAGACAAACTTACCGATGAAGAATGGGTACACATGCGCCAGCACCCCCAATATGCATTCGATATGCTCGCCCCCATCGCCTTTTTACGCCCTGCGCTGGACATTCCCTACTGCCACCACGAAAAATGGGACGGCACGGGCTACCCGCGCGGGCTGAAAGGCGAACAGATTCCCCTGGCGGCGCGCCTCTTCGCGGTGGTAGACGTATGGGATGCGCTTCACTCTGACCGCCATTATCGCGAAATCTGGTCCGAAGAACAAGTTCTCAAACACATTCAAGCTGGCAGCGGCACACACTTCGATCCCAAGGTAGTCGAATTGTTCTTGCGAGTAGTGAGTGAAATGACCCGGGAATCCAGGTGAACAGCCCTACCATAGAGACAACAGCAAAGACTCCCGGAGTTTTGGAAACTCCGGGAGTCTTTTTCGATAGAATCGAGAGGCGCTATCGTTTGAGATGATAGGCGATATCAATGATCGTCTGCTGGTAGCCCAGGCGGCGGCGGCGGTAGAGCAGAGCGGCTTTGAGCAGCCAGGCAGTCTGGTTATGCAGCACAGCCTGCCACCAATGGGCAGGGATGAATTCGGGCAATATCAGCGTGGCAAGCTGGCCGTCATTGTGCTGGCGGTCGGTCTCGTCGAGGTAATCCAATAGCGGGGCGATGATCGAACGATAAGGTGAGGGCACCACCGCCAGCGGCACATCGGGCCACCACGCCTCCCAGGCCTGGCGTACCTTGTCGGCCGCGCCCGGCTCCAGCTCGACGTAGACCGCCGTGACTTTATTGGTGATCGAGCGGGCGTAATTGACCGCATCAATGATGCCGCGATGGACGCCCGAAACGGGGATGACCACCCGCGGCGGCGGGAACGGCTTGAGAGATGGGGGCAGCCCCTTCAGCGAGAGCTGCTTGCCCACAGATTGATAATGCGCCCGGATTTGAAGGAAAGTAAAAACCAGGAGGGGGATCAAAATGATCGTTATCCAGGCTCCCTCGACAAATTTGCTCACCCCAATGACCAACACCGTCAGCCCGGTGACCAGCGCGCCAAGCCCGTTGACCGCCGATTTAGCCAGCCATCCCCGCCCCTTCGCGCGTCCCCAGTGCAATACCATTCCCATTTGTGAGAGTGTAAAAGCCAGGAAAACCCCCACCGCAAACAGCGGCACCAAGGCATGGCTGTCGCCGTTGAAAGCTATAATCAATACCCCGGTCGCCACCGCAAGAGCGATTATTCCGTTAGCAAATACTAACCGGTCGCCCAAGCCGGTAAACTGGCGGGGCAGAAAGCCATCCGCAGCCAGAATAGCTGCCAGACGCGGGAAACCGGCAAAGCTGGTGTTGGCGGCTACTGCCAGAATGAGCATCGTGCTGGCCTGAATGAGAAAATACAGCGGGCCGCCGCCCAGCAGCTTCCGAGCCAGCGCCGAAAGGATGGTCTCCTGTGAACCGGGGATCACAGCCAGGAATTGGGTGAGGCCAATACTCCCCACGAACAATATCCCCATCAGAACCGCCATCACAATCAAAGTCCGGGCGGCATTTTTAGCCTCAGGCGGGTGAAAGGCAGGCACCCCATTGCTTATGGCCTCGATGCCGGTCAGCGCCGTACAGCCTGCAGAGAATGCGTGCAACACTACCAGCAAAGTAACCGGCTCGAGAGGCTGGGGCGCTGCCGCAGGCAGCGAGCCGGGGCCGTCAACCAACAGCCGTACCGCGCCGTAAACCAGCATTGGCAGATATGCAAACAGAAACAGGTATACCGGAATGGACATCACCGTGCCGGTCTCTTGCAGGCCGCGCAAGTTGAGCACCGTCATCACTGCCAATAACATCAATGCTGCCAGGACGCGATGCTCCCACAGGCCAGGGAATGCCGATGCAATAGCTTCCACCCCGGCCGTCAGACTGACTGCGGCTGTCAGCAAATAGCCAATCAACAACGCCGAGCCAGCCACCAGCCCCGGAATCGCGCCCAGATTGTCCTTCGCCACCACATACGAGCCGCCGCCCGATGGATAGCCAAAGATCGTCTGGTAATACGACAGGGCGACGATGATCAGCAGCCCGGTAATTGCCAGCCCAATCGGCCAGGCCAGCGCCAGCCCGGCGCTGCCGGCGATCACCAGCCCGAGGTAGATTTCCTGGTTGGCGTAGGCAATCGAAGACAGCGCATCCGGCGAGAAAGCCGCCAAAGCGCGGATCTTGTTCAATCGTTTGTGTGACAGCTGTTGGGTGGGGAGAGGGGGGCCGATCAGCAGGTCACGAAGTCTTTGCCACATAGGTTGTGCGATGCCTCGGGGATATAGAAAAGGGGAGCCGAAAATTTGATGTTCGTGCGTGCTTCGCACGCACGAACATCAAATTTTCGGTTATATCCTTTCATTACGATCTCTGCGGCTATTTTACCCTATTGCAGGTTATTCACCTCGGCTTTCACCATAATCTCCACCAGCTCCTCGAAACTGGTCGTCGCTTCCCATCCCAGTTTCGCTCTTGCCTTACTGGGGTCGCCGACCAGCAAGTCCACATCTGCCGGGCGGACGAAACGCGGGTCTTGCACCACGTAATCGCAGTAATCCAGCCCGACCGCCTCGAATGCCAGCTCGGCGAAACGCTGGACGGTGTATGTGTGACCGGTCGCCAGCACATAATCGTCAGGCTCGTCTTGCTGAAGCATCTGCCACATGCCGCGCACGTAATCGGGAGCATAGCCCCAGTCCCGCTGGGCGTCGAGATTCCCCAGGTGCAGATCCTTTTCCAGCCCGTGTTTGATGCGCGCCGCCGAGCGGGCGATCTTGCGGGTGACGAATTCGTGCCCACGGCGGGGACTCTCGTGATTGAAGCAGATGCCGGAGACGGCAAACAGATCGTAGCTTTCGCGGTAGTTGACGGTGATCCAGTGCCCGTAGACTTTCGCAACCCCGTAGGGGCTGCGCGGATAAAAGGGAGTCTCTTCGGTCTGGGGGATTTCACGTACCTTGCCGAACATCTCGCTGGAGCTGGCCTGATAGAAACGGATGTCGGGGTCCACCAGCCGGATGGCATCGAGCAGGCGCGTCACCCCCAGGGCGGTCGTCTCCCCGGTGAAGACTGGCTGCCCCCAGGAAGTCTGCACAAACGATTGGGCCGCCAGATTATAGACTTCACTGGGGCGGTGCTGGTCGAGAATGTTGATCAGCGACACCTGATCGAGCAAATCGCCGGACACCAATTCCAGGCGTTCCTGGATGTGCTTGATGCGCTCGAAATTCACGGTGGACGACCGGCGTACCATGCCGATCACTTCATAACCTTTCTCCAGCAGAAATTCGGCCAGATAGGAACCATCTTGCCCGGTGATGCCGGTGATGAGGGCGCGTTTGACAGGCATTGAAACACCTCCGTAACGAGAATCCGACCGGGCGCTGGAAATCATACAGGTTTTCCGGATCCCAATCGGTTGGGTGAGATACCCTGAAGATACCATACCCGCCGGGCTGTGTCTGCTAAGTCACTTAGCAAAGGGGCCGCGAATATTATCAATAAAGACTCCGGGGTTTTGGAAACTACGGGAGTCTTTTGCGCCATACATTCTTGGCAAATGCGCTTTCATTTTTCCAAATCTGTAATATAATCGGATAAAATCTATCTTAATTAAACAAGGGGGGTCGCCATGACCACTCCCAAACTCAATTTCACCCTGACACCGCTCCTGCGGGGTGTCACTGCAATCGAAACTCTGGTATTACTTGTTTTTGGCGGGGGGTTATTCTTCTTGCCAGCGATCGTCCGGCCCATCTGGCCGTGGGTCATCCCGCCCTTCAACGCCAGCTACCTGGGTGCGATTTACGTGGCATCGTTCGTCGCCACCGGGCTGATGGTGGTTTATGGCACTTGGTCGCCGGGACGCTTGGTGACGACGATGATCTTCGCCTTCACCACCATCGCCATGCTCATCTCGCTGGCTTACGCGGGCAATTTCGCTGCCGATCACACCGTCACGGTCGCCGGCTGGTGGGTGCTGTACGTGGGAATCCCGCTCAACACGGGCATCCACCTCTGGCTGTATCGCAAGCTGCCCTCGCCGGCCTCGATCACTCTGACGGGCGCATTCCGCGCCCTGCTCCAAATCGCCGCCGCGCTGATGGCGCTCTACAGCCTGGGTATGCTGGCTTTCCCGGCTGCGTTCAGCAGCTTTTGGCCGTGGGGGCTGGACGATTTCCACGCCCGGTTGTACATCGTCAATTACATTTCCCCGGCCGTCGGGCTGTTCATCGTCTCGCGGGGCACAACCAGGGCCGAGTTATTGACCCTGGGAGCTACTTTAAGCTTGCTGGGATTCCTGCAAATTGCCGGGCTATATTGGGTGGATGTTTCGGTGAACAAGGTCAATTGGGCAGCGGGCGGAACCTGGCTGTGGATTGGGCACTACGCGCTCATTGGTTTGTTAGGGTTGGCGCTGCTCTGGCGGTCGCGGCGGGAATAGGCGCGTGCCGTTTTTTGCGGTATAGTTAGCCCGTGGCTGAGACCATCGGCAAACGGATCGCATACTTGCGCCAGCAACACGGCTGGACGCAGCAAGCCCTGGCGGCGCGCCTGGCAATTTCCCGCGTGGCAGTATCCCACATCGAAATGGATTTGACGATTCCCGGCGAGCGCACCCTCACTCTGCTGGCCGGTTTGTTCAAGCTGACTCCCCACGAATTGGTTGGCGAAACAACTTACCCCAAAGCCAAAGCCGAGCGCCTGCCAGAGGTGACCTGCTGCTACACGACCCTCGAGCTGGATTTAGCGGTGCTGCACAACGATTTGGAATGGCTGTCCCGTCTGGAAGGAACCCCTCAATGGGATCAAGCGGCCCGGCAGACCCGGGAAAAGTGGCAGGCGCGGCTGCCGCGATCCCCCCTGGATATTACCGACGATCGAGAACGCGAGCTGTGGGCTTCTGCCCAACAGGCTTTGGAAACGATCAAGAGCCTTTAGGCTCACATCCCCTCTGACTGCCCATATACGAAGTGCTGGCGCTTGCCGGTTCCATTTTCCTGGCACAGCACTGTCTCGAGGTCTGCGCCGTTGGGCACCAGGCAAACCGGCACTCCCAGGGTGCGCAGATTCACCGCCAATTGATCGGATCCTTTCAGACCGCCGAAGGTGTCAGCCTGGAGCAGAATCACCACCGGGCGCAAACCGCGCCGCAGCAAGAAGTCGGCCACTAACACCAATTCGCTGAAAACCGAGGGGGTCACGATAACTACTGTCGAACCACGCGGCAGGTGACGGGCCTGCGTCTCGACCAACCCCCGCAAAGGTACGCGTCCCTCGGCGCGCGACAGCGCCAACGCCTCTAATAATTTACCCAACTGCCGGCCGCCGCGATCTGGCGGGATCAGAGTCGGATGTTTCCCGGCGCTGACCAATCCAACCGCCCGCCCCCGGCGCAGGAAATAGCGCGCCAGTGACGCGGCGATGCTCACGCCGTACTCTTCGGTGGAAGCCGGCAAAGGGATTTTGACATTGGCGCGCCAGATGTCCCGCTCGACCTGGATCATCTCGGGTGAGGGCAGTGCGGCCTGCACCATTTTGGCCGAATCCAGGATCAGCCAAACATCCGCCATCGGATCCAGCTCGAATTCCTTGACCATAAAGCGATCACGATGGGCGGTGCTGGCCCAATGGATGCGATTCAACGGATCGCCCGGATAATACTCACGTATACCCGCAGCATTGGGTGTGACCTGATGAGTCCGCCGCCGCAGGGCCTCGCCGCCCGGTAACAACCCAGGCGGATTGGGGAAGGTGGTAATTTCCACCATCATCGGATAAACCAGGAGCGTATCATTTGCCGGGATGCTGGTGCGCACCGGGAACATGCCGAGAATATCTCCCGAGAGGAGCACCGTCGGCCCCAAGGGGAAGGCTCCTCGCTGCAACAAGCGGGTACGCGCCAGGTACGAGCGGGTTTGCCTGCCCGTCACAAGAGTCAGGATACGCGACCCGGTAGCGCCGGGTAAAGCCGATTTGTCGTGGACTTCGAGCCAAAGGCGCGGCAGACGGCCAGTATTCTTCAGCTCGAAGCGTTCCTCGAAGATTTGCCCGACCTGGGCGCGCAGCGTCCGCGACGTGCGCTGAATGACCAAGCCCCTCAAGGATAGCGCCGCCCAAATCCAGGCGCCAAAGAACAGAAATGCCCACAAATAAGCCAGCCGGAAGTACAGCACAACCCCGGTGGATATCCCGGCCAGCAAGCACGCCAGCAATAATGCCAACACCACACGCTGAGCGGTGGTGATGCCTGAAAAGCTGGTCGAATGGTTACGGCGAGAAATGGGTTTCACCAGGCTGCCTTCAGCTTTCTCGTTTTAGATCGCCCCCAGGCACAGCCACATTGCTCAAGATTTCCTGCAAAATCTGGTCTGCAGAAAGGTCTCGCAGCCGGGCGGCCGGGCCAAGAATCACACGATGTGAAAGCACCGGATGCGCCAGAGCCTTGATATCGTCGGGGAGGATGAAATCTCGGCCGTTCAAGGCGGCGCGCGCCTGGGCGGTGCGATACAAAGCCAGGCTGCCTCGCGGGCTGGCCCCCAGGTAGACTTCGCCGTGCTGGCGGGTCATGCGCGCCAACTCGACCAGGTAGCGTTTCATCGCCGGTGCGACGTAGATCTCTTTGATCGCCTCTTGAGCTTGCAAAATATCCATCACTGAGGCCACTTGCTCCAGAGATTCAACCGGATGGCGGTATCGCTGCCGGTCGAGGACATCCATTTCCTCTTCCAGGTTGGGATACCCCAGGCGAATCTTCATCAAAAACCGGTCGAGCTGGGCTTCGGGCAGGGGGAAGGTGCCTTCGTACTCGATTGGATTCTGAGTCGCCATGACCATGAAAGGCCGCTCCAGCGTGTGGGTGATGCCATCTACGGTGACCTGGCGCTCCCCCATGGCTTCCAGCAGGGCCGCCTGGGTCTTGGGCGTTGCGCGGTTGATCTCATCAGCCAAGACGATCTGCGCCATGATCGGCCCCGGCCGGAACTCGAACTGCCGGCTGACCTGGTTGAAAATCGAGACCCCGGTCACATCGCTCGGCAGCATATCGGGTGTGAATTGAAGACGGCTGAAAGAACATCCCAAAGAGCGGGCCAGGCTGCGCGCCATGATCGTCTTGCCCACACCGGGGACATCTTCGATCAAGATGTGGCCGTGACACATCAAAGCAATCACAGCCAGCTCGATCGAGCTGCGTTTGCCAACGATGACTTTCTCGATGTTAACGATCAATCGTTCAGCAAAGGTTTGCACGGTTTCCACGTCAGACATGAGCCACTCCCTTATTTCGAGGATGCGGGAAGGTGCGATAAATTTCCCACGCAAATCATAACACAAAATAAAAACGCATCAGCACAACAACCTGACAACCATCACATGAATTACTGGCAGGTTGGCCTGTGGGTTCATCCATATCGCTATCATCCCGGAATCGAGCTTTGCTCGATTCCCCGTTCAATAATTCAGAAGAGGAGCTGCCCCTTCTTGTTTTTTGGTTGCGGTGCTAGAATCTTCACGACAGGATCGAGGCTAATCTACTGAATGAAAGACCAAATAAAACATCTCGACAAAATCCATGAAGCCACAATCCCCATT
>DYIZ01000229.1 GCA_020723385.1 Candidatus Aquidulcis sp. | reverse complement strand
GCGGTCGGGCGACTGGCACGCAATTTGGGTGCCGCCAGGGTTATCGAAGAAAATCACCCCCGGTTTTTGCTGCAAGGCGGGGAACTGGCTTCGGATGGTGGTCAGATCGAGGGGCATAAGTATCTCCAATGGGAAATCGAAGTGGGATAGTGGAACCAGGATGACGCAAGGCCAATTATACTTCCGATGTTTTCGCGACACGCCGAGGCGGGAGATGCATTATTCCGCTCGATCCTCGATCTCCCAGGCGTGATCGAGCACGTGCCAGGCCGTGCGGCGGACGAAATAGCGCGGCGTCCAGCGCTTGCCGCCGCGCAGGCCGACCGCCGGAATTTCCCCATGCGCCGCTGAAACCAGCGCATCGAGGATCGCCTGCCGAATCTGGCTGCGTGTCGCGATTGGGGCGGTCTCTTCGCTTTTGAATTTCCCACCCAGCGCCAACAGGTAGCTTCTCTCGGCCTCCAGCACATGCCGGATGATCTCGTCCAATTCCCGTCCGCCGCCGCGCGGCCCTTTGCGCAGTTCCTTCCCGGCAGCGCAGGAGGCGGTGGCATCGAAAGCCTGCCAGCACGCGGAGAGCAACGTTTGGAGACGCTGCAATTCCGCGTCGTCAACCGGCTGGCTGTCGCTGGCCGGGGGAACGCCCGGCGCGCCGAAATCCGTGGTGGTATTCCCATCGAGCCGCTCGACCACCCCGAACGCGGTCACATTTGCCGGGGGTGCAAAATCCAGCCCCGCGAGGTGGACGACTTGGGCATAGCGCGGCGCGGCGCGGCGTCGAATAGGGCTTGCAGCGCAGACGACTCATCGCGCCCGCCCCGGCACCAGCCCGGCCAATTGACTGCGCCAGCAAAGACGTGCTTCTTCCCGATTTCGAGATAGATGTCAATTTTGTCTGTGAGCATGGGTCGTTCCTCCACAACGGTTACATGAGTATACGCGATTGCCCTCCCAAAGGCAATGGGCTGAAAAGACCTCACAGAGCCTGCCCTGAGCCTGTCGAAGGGTTTTGAAAACCTGTGAGGTCTGCCGCCCCGCGATTATTTTCGAGTACAATACCCTCGTCCCGTTGAGTGTCGCGCAAAACTGCCGGTATAGACTCCCGGAGTTTTGGAAACTCCGGGAGTCTTTTCGCTACACTCCGTCCCGTTCGTTCCCGCGTCTCTGCGCCAGGAGGTTGGTATGGCAAGCTCAATCGAAGAAACTATCGTAAGCAGCTTGGCGGCAATTGTTGATAAGAAAGGTTTTTTGATAGGCACAGGCTTTGTGGCGGGTAATGGATTAGTTGTGACCACAGGCAGTAATATCAAGGAAGAGCCGGTACTTTTACGGTTCGGCATCGATCCTCGACTTTTCATATCAACTATTTCACAGATTCATGCAGAACCAGGTGAGGCGATTGCAGTCCTGAAGCTTGAGAGGAATTTTCCCGAAGAGATTTCTCCAGTGTCTTTTGGGCCTTCGAGTAATAGCCAAGGTCGTGAATTTGCTTCCACTGGTTTCCACGGTATTGGCTCGGCATACCGTTTGGCGCAAATCACTGGCATGATCGAGCAACAGGCGGGCATGAGCCAGTATCTACAGATGGTTTACTCAGGGTCAGGCCATGCTCACGAGGGCGCGCCGGTTTGGGATAGGCAGACTGGCCTGGTTATCGGCATGGTGATGGGTGTATCGCCAGACAACGACTCGAAGGAGATGCAAACAACTGGAGTGGCGGTTGTGATTACCTCCGAGCGCATCCTCGAAATCTGCCCAGAGTTAAACTTCGTCCCGCAAATGAACATCTCCGAACAAAATGACGACTCCGAGCCGGATGAGCCGGACGATTTCGAGGCCAATCAAACGTTCAGTAATAATATTGGCCCGGTCAAATCTGCCGCGCAGAAAAAAACGCCCACCCGCAAGCGCCGCCCTACCCCGGCGCAGGCTAAACCGCGCCCCGCGCAGCGCACTCTGCTCGCCGTGCAGGGCGGGACGCGCATCGAGCTGCTCTACAATGGTGATCCCATCGAGGTCAACCCCTGGCAGCTCGATGTGGATGCCTGCGTGCTGCCAGTGGGCGCGCGGGCCGGGCTGTATGGACAGTCTGCGCGGGCATTTCTCGACATGCTCGGTGCGGCCAGCGCCGACACCTTCCGCAGCCGCCTCACCGAGGGGCTGAAATCCCGCCAGCCGCCGGTCATCGAGCCGCGCACGCCGCTGCTGGTAGACATCGCCGGACTCAGCCCGGAGGCGCGCCCGCGCGCCGTTATCGCCGCCACGGCCTACCGGGGCGCCTCGCAAGCCTCCGCAGCCCAGGCATCCCAAACGGCCCAGGACAACGCGCCATCCGAGGGGCTGCCCTCCGTCGGGTACGCCGGCGACGCCGCCGAAGAGATCATCCGTCTGGCATCCGAAAATAAGCTGGAGCGCATCGCCGTCTCGCTGCTCGGCACTGGCATGGGCAAGCTCCCCTCGCTGGATGTGGCCCGTGAGATGTTAGCCGCCATCCTCGATCGGGTGGACTTTACCCGCCAGGCCCCTGGCTCGCTGCCGCTGAAACAAATTATCCTGCTGACCGGAGATTGGGACACATTCGAGAGTTTGCGCAGCCAGATCCACCGCCAGCCGCAAAAATCCTTCAACGACGAGGCGCGCGGCGAGGACCGGCTCGCCATCCGCGGCGAGATGGACGCCCTGGCCGAGACGCTGCTGCTGCGCGAGACGCAGCCCCCGCTGGCGGTGGGTATCGTCGGCGGGTGGGGCAGCGGCAAGTCGTTCGCCATGCACCTCCTGCGCCGCCGCATGGCCGAAATCCGCGCCATGAGCACGGTGGGCGATTATCCCTATGCCGGTCACGTCTATCTGATTGATTTCGACGCCTGGACTTTCGCCAAATCCAGCCTGTGGGCCAGCCTGATGCAGACCATCTTCATCTGCCTCAACCGCCAGTTGGAGCGGGAGAAGGAGTTTGCCCCCGGCAAGGATGCGAACGAGCTGGCCAATGTACTGGCGATATTCGAGGAAGCGACGCCTGTCGTGGAGGGCGATACGCTGTGGGCCGAGATGCAGGCTCGTAAAGAGGATGAGCTCAAGGAGCTAAAAACCAAAGAAGAAGACCTGGCGCGCCGGCGGGCGGAGCTGGAAGCGGCGCGTGTGGCTTTGGAAAAGCAAATTGACGAGCAGATCGAGGCCGAATCGCAGCTCGCCGCCTGGCGTCCGCTGCTGGACACACTGGCTAAACCCTTTGGTGAGACCGTGAGGCGTTGGCTATTCCAGGCCGCCGGGTTAGACGCCAACCTGCCCGAACACAGCGGGCTGGCATGGCGCAATTGGATCGAGCTGAGCGCGTTTGCGGCGTTTGTGCTGGCGACCCTGTTCCTGCCGTGGGCGGTCAAAACCCTGGGTGAACTGCGCTTCGCCGGGGCCGGGCTGGCGGGACTCTTCGAGGTGCTGCGCCTGCTCGATCAATGGCGCAAGCAGCTCGATCAGGAGCGCGACAAACTCAAGAACGGGCGCGCCGCGCGGATCGAGCAGGCGATCTCTGACCAGAAAGCCGAGCTACACAATCGCACCAAAGATTTGCAGGATCAATCCCTGCAGAAGAAAAACGCGGTGGCCCGGCTGGCCGTTCAGGACAATCTGCCTGCCCTCGAACAGCAGGTCAAAGACCTGGAAATTGATGTCGAAAAACAGCGCCGCCTGGCGGGCGTCTCGGCGCGCTACGCCTCATTGCTCGATCTGGTGACAGCGCGCCTCAAAGCCGCTGATTACGAAAACCAGTTGGGCCTCATGCACCAGGTGGGGCACGACCTCAAAGAACTGACCAGCGCCCTCACCCAGGGAAAAGATTTGCAGGTCATGTTCCCGCGCGGCAAAGCCCGCATCGTCCTGTTCATTGACGACCTCGACCGCTGCCCGCCCGACCGGGTGGTCGAAGTGCTGGAAGCTACCCAACTGCTGCTCAAAACCGAATTGTTCGTGGTCGTGATTGCGATGGACGTGCGCTACGTCACCCGCGCCCTCGAAAAAGCCTATGACCGCATCCTCACTCGCCAGGGCGACCCCTCCGGGCTGGATTACATCGAGAAGATCATCCAGATTCCCTACCAGATTCGCCCGGTCAGCGGCAGCGCGGTCAGCGGATACATGCAGTCGCTGATGACGGTAGAGACGACCTCCGCCCGCGGGGGTCAACTGGGAACCGGGGATGGGCGTCCCGCCGGAACGGGGCGCGGCGAGTCGGGAGAACAACCTGGGCCAACCGGGATCAGTGGAACCGGGGACGGCAAAACTCCCGCGGGCGGAGGGCAAACGCCCGATCCGCAGCAAATTGCCGCAGAACAGGCCCGCCGCCGGAAATTGGCCTTGCCGCCCCAGGCCATCGCCTTCAGCCAGCCGGAGTATGATTTTAGCGTGCTGTGCTGCCAGGATATTCACCTGACTCCGCGCGCCGTCAAGCGCCTGGTCAACGTATACAAACTGCTCAAAATCCTGTGGTACCGCGAACCCCAGTGGCCGCAGCCCGAATGGCCGGTCGAACAGGCGATGGTGCTGCTGCTGTCGCTGGCCTGCGCCTACCCCGACGCCATGCGCTCCGCCTTCGACTTGCTCATCCAGCGCACCGCCCCAGCCGTTCGTAGTGGGCGCTTCAGCGCCCCTGCCTCGGAGACCCTGCTGGATTTCCTCTCGTCCGATCTGGACAAGAGATTGGCCGGGCTGGCTTGCGAGGAGTGGGAGTCCGCCAAACGGGACCTTGTTCACCTGACCGATCCTGACGCCAAACACGCCGACCTGATCGAGCCGCTCCGGCCGCTGAAATTGTCCCAACTCCCGACCGAGATCATCTACCTCGTGCGCTCATTCTCGTTCGTCGGCGATATCGGCTACGAGCCGGGCGACAAACCCGCGCCGGGCGAGGGGCATCCCGCTGCAATCGAAACCCCTGACCTGGACGGGCCGGAAAAGAGTTAAACACAAAGGCTACAAAGGGCATCATGAAGGCAGACAAAGGGAAATAATTAAAACTTCGTGTCCTTCGTGAAAACCTTCGTCATCTTTGTGTTTCAAAGTCTTTTTACACAAAAGGCAGAAGCCAATCGTAATAGCCTGCAATGGAGAAAACTACATGAACGACCGACTATCGAAGATCGCAGCCTTCGTCCAGCAGCGGCTGGAAACGATGGCCCGCGACTACCCCGATCCCGACCACGATCCTGTCTACCGCTGGCAGCACACGCTGCGCGTCGCGCACTATGGCAAGCAAATCGCCGAAGCCGAGGGCGCCAATGTCGAGTGGGTGGTTGTGGCCTGCCTGCTGCACGATGTGTCCCACTTCGACCCGCTGGAAGATTACCGGGGACATGGACGCCTGGGGGCGCAAGTCGCCCGGCCTTTGCTCGAAGAGCTAGGGTATACCCCCGAGGCGGTGGATAACATCTGTTTTTCGGTCGCCGTTCACGTGGATGGCGATGCCGGTTACGAGCACGAAATGACCATCGAATCCAAAGCCACCAGCGACGCCGACAACGTGGATCGCTTCGGAGCGACGCGTATCCTGCAGGAGTGTGTGTACAAAGCCGGCCCGCCCATAGATGACATTTTCCACATGACCGATGCGCTGTCGGCGCGCCTGCAAAAGCTGGAGCGCTACCGTCAGAACAATCCCCTCGACACGCCCGCCGGCCAGCGCCTGTTCGCCGAGCAGCTCGACCGGCAGATCGCCTTCTTCCGGGCGCTGGTCGGCGAGCGGGAAATCACCAAACTGACGGGTGATATACCCCAAGGATGAAATTCGACCCCGAAATCCATCATCGCCATTCCATTCGCCTGAAAGGATATGATTACCGTCAGGCGGGTGGATATTTTGTGACGATGGTCACGCAAAATCGGGAAGCATTATTTGGCGAAATCCGCGGCAGTGAAATGATATTAAATGCCGCAGGACAAATGATTGCCCGGTGGTGGTTGGAATTACCCAATAAATTCCCCAATATCAGCGTGGATAATTTCGTGGTGATGCCCAATCATTTTCACGGCATCATATTCATTGCGGAACCGCCCGTAGGGGCAGCCGTAGGGGCAGCCGTAGGGGCAGACCTGCGTGTCTGCCCCGATTCGCGCAATGAGGGCGAACACGTAGGTTCGCCCCAACCAACGGATTCGCCCCAACCAACGGATTCGCCCCAACCAACGGGTTCGCCCCAACCAACGGGTTCGCCCCAACAACCGCGCCCAAACGCACCGTTATCCCAAATGATCCAATGGTTCAAAACGATGACCACCAACGAATACATTCGCGGCGTCAAACAATTGGGTTGGAAACCGTTCAACGGGAAAGTCTGGCAACGCAATTACTACGAACATATCATTCGCAGCGAGGCCGAGGCGGATAGAATTGCATCCTACATCAAAGCTAACCCATCCCGCTGGAGTCAGGATAAAAATCACCCGGCCTGAACCATCAGCGTCTTTTCCCGCCGCAAGACATCTCCCCCCCCCCCCCCCCCCACCCCCAAAA
>DYIZ01000228.1 GCA_020723385.1 Candidatus Aquidulcis sp. | reverse complement strand
GGCGCGAATGTTTTTCTGAAAAATTCGCGCCATTCGCGTTTAGAACGGATTAATGCAATTGCGCTACCGGACATTCTGAGATGGCGGCTGCATTTTTATCACGAATGCCACGAATAGACGAATTTCACGAATGCTTTTTATGAAAAAATTCGTGTCATTCGGTCATTCGTACTATTCATGATTTGGTTTGTCTGGCAGCAAATAACGCAATAATCGTCAAAGCCCCATCAAAATCGGCTGAAAGATCGCCGCGAATCCGCAATGGCGATCAGGACATGGGGACGGGGTCAGGGTATGCTTGGGGCAAATCCCAATCTCAAAGGAGTTTCCCATGTCAACATCTAATAACAGCAACCAACCGACGTATGAGCTTCACCCCATCGGTTACGTGCGCGCCGCCGGGGGCAGTTTTCGCCTCGAAATCATCGAGCCTTACCGCCCGGCGCTCAAAGAGCTGGCGCAGTTCAGCCACGCATTGATCTTCTGGTGGGCGGATCAGCACGATAATCCCAAAGACCGGGCCATCGCTATCACTCAGTTGCCGTATGCTCCGGGGGTCGAGGCGGGCGTCTTCGCCTGCCGCGCCCCCTATCGCCCCAACCCGATTGCGTTGACCACGATGTTTATGCTCGATGTAGACGTGAAGAACGGGATTGTTCACCTGCCGTGGATTGACGCCGCCGACGGCACGCCGCTGCTTGACCTGAAGCCCTACATCCCGATCTCCGACCGCATTCGGGATGTCCGGGTAGCCGAGTGGTTCGCCGATTGGCCGCAATGGATGGAAGATGCCGGAGAATTCTTTGCCAAGAACGAGGTCAACCTGGGGGGGTGAGCGGAACTGATCCTTTGGAAGCGAACAGGATGTAAGGTGAATGAACATTATGAAACCACAATTCATTGAATCCCCAGATGGAACGCGTATCGCCTACGAGGTTGCCGGTCGCGGCCCGGCGTTGATGCTGCTGCACGGTGCGGGCAAAGACCGCCGCGACTGGCACAAACCGGGGTATGTCGAGCGTTTGCAGCAAGATTTTACGGTGATCTCCGTAGATGTGCGCGGGAGCGGCGATAGCGATTTTCTGACGAACATCGAGGATTATGCCATCGAGAAAATCGTCGCCGACCTGTATGCTGTGGCCGATGCCTGCCAGGCGACGCGGTTTGCTGTGTGGGGGTACAGCTTTGGCGGAAATATTGCCCGCTACCTGGTTGCCTGGTCGGAGCGTGTCGTCGCAGCGGCGGTCGTTGGCGTGCCTTTTGGCCCGGCGGTAAATTCAGAATTTGACCAATTCATCCATGAGTTCACTGTCAAATGGGGGCCGTTGGCTGATGCTTACCGGGCTGGCGCTCTGGACGCCGAAAAACACCAGTCGGCCATCAAAGGGCGGATACCCGTTTGGATCGCCTGTTTTCAGGCAATGCGCCAATGGCCGCCCATTGCTCCCGCAGACGTGCAGCACCCTACGCTACTGCTGGCTGGCAGTAAAAATACGAGCACCGTTCAATGGATCGAGACCAACCGCAGGGCGTTGGAAGACACCCAGGTCCAGGTAAAAATTGTGGAGGGGCTGAATCATCTACAAGAGTTCAGCCAGGTAGATCGCGTTTTCCCCCGCGTAAACCTGTTTTTGAAAGAAGCCTGTGGGATATAATTGCCCTCATGCAACCCACCCTCCTCCAAAAACCGGAAATCCTGCTCGTCGGCCTGTCGTTCTACGGCGACCCCTTCGATTCCAGCGACGCCTGGACGGAGGAAAATCACATCGGGCGCACCTGGCAACGCCTCACCAGCTATCTCGGCCAGCACGGCGGCGCCATCCGCCATCGCACGGCTTCGGATGTCTTCTACGAGGTGCATATTTACGGGGAAGAGACCAGCACCAGGGGCCTGTTCGAGGTGTTCGTCGGGGTGGAGGTGGAGCGGCTGGAGGCCGTGCCGGTGGATTTGCTGGTGAAAGTTCTGCCCGCCGCCGATTATGCCGTATTCACCCTCGCCGGGGAAGCCATCTTTTCCGATTGGGTGATGCACATTGACCGCTGGCTGGCCGAGGCGGGTTTCGAGCGCAGCCAGCCCTACTCGGTGCAGTATTACGATCCCCGTTTCAAAGGCCTCGACCGGATTGCCGAGTCGACGCTGGATATTTACATGCCGGTGCGCAAGGCCGCGGCCTGAGGCTGGCAGCCATGCGCGATTTGCTCCCCATCTACCGGGCAATCGAATTGATCGAAGCGCGCCTGCGCGGCGAGATCAGCGTGACCGAGATGGCCGCCGCGGCCGGGTATTCGCTCTTTCACTTCATCCGCGCCTTCGACCAGGCGGTTTATCACACTCCCTACGATTACCTCATGCGCCGCCGTCTCTCGGAAGCGGCGCGCGACCTGCTTCGCAGCGACCAGCGGGTGGTGGACATCGCCCTGGATTATCGCTTCGGCAGCCACGAGACTTTCTCACGGGCCTTCAAGCGATTCTTCGGGATGCAGCCGGTGCAGTGGCGCGACCGGGGCGTGATTCCCCGCCGGGCGTTGACTCCCCCGCTCTCCCTGGCCTGCCTGGAGCACATCCACCAGCCGGGTTTCCCGCGCCCTGAGATCATCGAGATGGGGCCGCGCCATCTCGTGGGGCTGATGTCGCCGGTTACGGATCAGCCAGAAACGGCGGCGCAATTGTGGCGCAGCCTGGGCCGGGCGCTGCCGCCGCAGGCAGGGGGGAGCTATTTCGGCGTGACTGCCTATCTCGACGGCCAGCCCGGCGAGGCTTTCTACCTGGCCGCCGTCGAGATGCCCGCGCCCGATAAATATTCCTTGCCGTTGGCGCGCCAGACGTTGCCAGAGGGGAAATACATCCGTATGGCACACTGCGGCGCGTTGGAAACCCTGCCACTCACCCTGGATTTTCTCTATCACATCTGGCTGCCCAAAGCCCGTCTGCGCCCCGCCCTTCCGATGGAGATCATCGCCTACGGTGACGCGCCGCCCTGGGGGGATCGTGGGGCGAGTGCGGCTGTTCTGCTCCCCGTGGAATTGAAATGAGGGGCATTTCCCATCCCCAGGCTGCCGTATCCTCCCAAGCAATTTTGTTGACAAATCAGAACGCCTTCTCTATACTGAGAATAGGCCGCGGTTCTCGACGGCAAGCGGCCTTTCTCGGTCCAACCCGTTTATTCTGCCCATGAAGTGTTGATTCAATTGGAGGCCGCCCATCCAATAAACCTGACATCCACATAATCCCATCATTTTGCTGCTTTCCGTGGGTGTGGCGGCCAACGCTCTGGCGGCTGTCATGCCGAACCACTCCCCGCCGGCTGGGAGACTATCTTACAGGATGAGTCAACCAAGAGGAGAGTTGCGTATGCAAAACACAAAAAAATATCTGATTGCTGGAATACTCTGCGCCAGTCTGACATTGGTCAGCGTTGCGTTGGCCGCAAGCTCCCCCGACCTCACGCGCTGGGTCATTGGCGGTGGAGGCGGCTACCTGTCCAGTGGGAATACGGCGTTGAGCGGGACGATAGGCCAGCCGGTTGTGGGTGTCAGCTCGAACGCTGACATCACGTTGAGCCACGGTTTCTGGTTCAGCCCGGCTGCGGAAAATGTCACATGTATTATCTACTTGCCACTCGTGAAGCGTTAACAAAGGAGAGCACAATGAAACGCAAACTGTTTTACATCGCTTTCGTTACTGTGTTTGCTCTGGGCTTGGGCGTGGCGGGCACGGCTGCCCAGGAAGGGAGCGGATCTCAGAACGGTGATGTTGTGACCGCCGCCCTCGATAGCGCGATCAGCTACCAGGGGATGCTGCAAGAGAGCGGTGCGCCGGTTACGGGCAGCCGGGATATGACTTTCCGCCTGTATTCAGACGATGCCTGCACCCTCCAGGTCGGCAGCAACATCGTTGAAAACGACGTTCCCGTCGCCAACGGCCTGTTCAGCGTCGAGCTGGAAGTGGACGCCGGCGATTTCAACGGACAGGCATTATGGCTCGAAGTGGAGGTCGGCGGCGCTATATTGGGCTGCCAGGAAATCCTGCCTGCGCCGTATGCCCTCAGCTTGAGGCCCGGCGCTAAAATGACCGGCAACGCTACCGGCGCAACTTTTACTGCTGAACACACCGGGGTTGGATATGGTTCTACCGGCGTTGTCGGTATATCCTCCTCTACGGCCGGGGTAGGCATCAGCGGCTTAGCCAGTGCGGCCGATGGCGGCGGCGTCGGTGTGTCGGGCAGGAGTGAGAGCACAGGCGGCTACGGCATCTATGGCTATGCCAGCTCGAATTCGGGAGTGAATTATGGAGTGTATGGGATTTCCGATAGCGGCTCTGGTATCGGCGTATACGGCCAGGCTGACGATTACGGCGTACAAGGGAAATCCTTCGGCTATACTGGCGTTGGCGTGTATGGCTGGGCCGCCGACACCAGCGGGCAAACTATTGGTGTGTCTGGCAGATCCGACAGCACAGCAGCTTGGGCGAGAGGCGTTTATGGATACGCCACAGCTACTGTTGGTCAAACCGTGGGCGTCGAGGGCAAAACGGACAGCGGCTCGGATTGGACCAGGGGTGTATTCGGCTACGCCACCGCGGGAAGCGGGCGAACCTTTGGCGTTATTGGACAGGTAGCCAGCAGCACGAATTGGGCCAATGGCGTCTATGGGTATGCCAGCGCCACGACCGGTCAAACCGTTGGCGTGTACGGTGAAACGGCAAGCGCCACGGATTGGGCGAGAGGCGTTTATGGCTATGCCACAGCCAGCGATGGTTATACTTTCGGCGTCATCGGGCAATCTGACTCGACGGATGGGGTCGGCCTTTGGGCGTATGGCAGAGGCGGCGCCGGCGGCGTTTTCACCACCTACAACGGCAATATCCTCGAAGGGTGGGAGGAACTATCCGTTGGCGGCTCGACCTCTCTGCGCTTCAAGGTTGAATATGACGGCGATGTTTATACTGACGGCAGTTACCATTGCGGCGTCAACGATGGCGGCAATGCAACCTATGTGGACGAGAATACCGGCTGCATGTATGACAATGCCCCGGCAGATTTTGCCGAGATGCTGCCCGCTGCGCGCACCCTCACGCCGGGCGATGTGTTGATCATCGGCCCGGACGGCAAACTCACTCTCAGCTCACAGCCCAACCAGGCCAACGTAGCCGGCGTCTATTCGACGCGTCCTTCTTACCTGGGTAACAGCCAATATTCGTCCAATCCAGAATACGCGCCGCTGGCGATTGTAGGCGTAGTTCCCGTAAAAGTCACTAACGAAAGTGGCGAGATCAAACCTGGCGACCTGCTGACGACATCTTCCCTGCCCGGCATCGCCATGAAGGCATTGCCCGTTGACGTCGGCGGCGGCATCCTGATTTATCGTCCCGGGACGATCATCGGCAAAGCGTTGGAAGGGTTGCAACAAAAAACCGGCATAATTCTGGTACTGGTCGTGCTGCAATGACGTGAACGACAAAGACTCCCGGCGTTTCTAAAATCCCGGGAGTCTTACCCAGTTCTGTTCATCCCAACAGACCCATTCTGACAATCCCCGCCAGCGCGCCGCCCGCGATCAGCCAGGTGGCATTGAGTTTGTAGCGCAGCAGCAGGAACAGCGCGGCTGCGAAGATGCCGACCGTCAGCACATCCACCAGCGCCGCCAGCCCCAGTTGGAAACTGACCGCCGCCATCAGCCCCAGCGAGGCGACGATGACCCCATCCAGCAGCGCGTCCGCCCAGGGAGAAGCCCTCAGCCGTGGGATGATGGGATTGCTGATGGCAACGTACAGCCACGACATCGCCAGCACGATGAGCATCGCCGGCAGGGGGAAGCCAAGCCCACTGCGACGAACAGCGCTGTACCACCTCCTGCCGGGACATGCCGATGTGCGCCGCCGGCCCGCCGAAAGCCGTGAATCCCAGCCTGAGAAAGACAGCAAAAACCTCCCAGGCTGCACTCACTTCGACTTCGCCATCTCCAGCCGGCACCACGCATACAGGGCATCGTAGACCTCGAACTGGGCTTCCAGGTTTTCGGCGTCCTCGGGGAAGCGCAGGCTGTAGCCCACCGCAATCGCCTCCAGCCCGCGGGCGATTGGGTCGCGGTCAATGTCTTCGGCTACATCCGCGGCGTGGACGATTTTTGCCAGCCGCAGCAGCGCAGGGTCCTTCAACCCGTATTTCAGGATGATGGACTCGAACGAACAGCGCCCTTCGTGGTGCCCCAGCTCGACGCCGGGCGCATCGAAAGGCGTCCCGCCGGTCTCTTCGGCGACCCGCTCGATCTGGCTGGCCGGGACGAACAAAAACTCGGCGTCGCTGTCCACAAAATGGGTGATCAGCCACGGGCAGGCGACGCGGTCAACGTGAACGTGGGAACGCGTGATCCAAAGCATCTCAGTCTCCTTTCGATTCTTCGGGCGGTTTGATCGCCTTGAAGCTGCGATACAGACTCACATCGTACAAGATTTTCAACCCCCCGGAGATGATGAACGGCGCCCCGATGAGGGCCGGGATGGCGATCAGGGGGGTGGAAAAAACCGGGGCGAGCGAGGCCCCCAGGGTACGCGCAATCCCGGTCACCCCCGCCGCAGCCGACCGCTCCTCGGGTGAGACCACCGCCAGGGTGTAGGATTGCCGCGTCGGCACATCCATCTGCGAGATGCTGAAGCGCAGCAGGAGCATGGCAATCGCCAGCGGCAGGTTGGGC
>DYIZ01000036.1 GCA_020723385.1 Candidatus Aquidulcis sp. | reverse complement strand
GGAAGAAGTGAGCAAACGCCTGATCCAGGTTGCGCAGCGCTTCCTGCGGCGCACATTTGGAGACTTCGTACATCCAGGACAACTCTGTTTTCTTGAGGGTATTCAGTTCCCGGTGCAAATCTATCGCGGTCGGCGGTTTCTGCCCCAGCCGGTACGCTTCGATCTTGTGCGCCAGCCCCCAGTTGTATGAGCACCGTGCCGCCCCGGCATGACGGGCGCATGCTGTTCTTTGGGTGTTATTCAAATCCAACTCGGTTTTGAAGGCGCGCAGCACAATCATAGAACAATTGTATCATCAATACCAGCCCGATCGTTTGACGAGATTTGTGCAGCATTATCTATGTTTGTGTAGATTTCGTCTTCAGAGACTACCCTCTTTGTAAGGATAGGCGAAAAATGATGTTGGTGCTTGCTATGCAAGCACCAACATCATTTTCGAATTCTGGCTCCCCCGTTACTATCGGGAGAGCCAGAATTCTTCTTAGGAGTCGCTTTGTGACTTTACACAGACAAAACAGGCAGGCGTTTCACGTGAAACGCTAGATTTCTTCTCGTTCGAGTTGCCAGCAGGCCAGGGCAACCGCGGCAACGATGATGACTGCTGAAACCCCTAAGGCTGCCCAGGCAGTGGTATGCCCTCCCAAAACCAGCGTCGCTCCCCATCCTGGCAGTTTTCCGGGCGTGTAGTCGCCGATGCGGGGCAGCGAATCGAGAACAAGCAGAACCACCAGCCCACCGAAGGCTCCGACCGCTGCCATTGATTGGGAACGGGCGACCGCACTGGCGAGCAAGGTGATAGACAGATATACCGTGAAGTACACCGCCATCAGCAGGTTGAGCGCGATAAAAGTGCCAAGCGGCAGCCCTTCAAAGAGCATGGCGGTGTAAGCCAGGCAGCCGAATCCACCGATAGCCAGCCCAACCAGAATAACGCTGACGCCAGTGATCCACTTGGCAAGTACAACGGCGCTGCGGCGTACCGGTTTGGTGAACAACATAGCAGCTGTCCCGCGTTCTTTCTCCTGAGCGATGACTCCCATTGTCAGCAATATGATGAGCAGAATGCCGAACTGGCTGGTGTTTTTGATGTATTGGGCGATCGCGTCGCTGATAGTCGGCTCAGGGATGGCAGCCATTAGCGCCTCGGGGATGCCCGGGATGCTGCGTAGGAGCACGGGAGTGTATTTCGCCAGGACAGGCGATATCAGCCCGGAAATCAGGAAAATTGATAGTAGAATGACGGCTTTCCACGTGCGCCACTGCTCGCGAAATTCTTTGGCAAGTAATGTCCGAAACATGTCAGCTCTCTTTCTCGATGAGGCGCAGGAAGATATCTTCCAACGACGGGTGGATGATCTCGAACCGGCGAACGGCAATTCCTTCTGCGACAAAGAAAGCCAAGAGCGCTTTTTGCGCCTCTTTGATGTTCTTCACCAGAATGCGAGCAGTGTGGTTCGAGACGGAAACATTTTCGACAACCGGCAATAACTTGACTCGGTCTGGCCAATTGTCTAACCCATTATCGGCTTCGACCTCGAAGAGCGGGGAGGCGTAACGAGCCATAAGGGTTTCACGATGGTCTTGTAAAATCAGGCGGCCTTTGTTGATGATACCGACCACATCGCAGACCCGTTCCACATCTGCAAGGATGTGGGTGGAAAGCAAGATCGTCGTGCTGCCGCGCAGGGCTTCGATCAGGTCGAGCACTTCTTTACGGCCGGCCGGATCGAGTGCGCTGACTGGCTCGTCCAGCAGGAGTACCTGGGGATTGTGGATCAACGCCTGGGCCAAACCCATTCGCTGGCGCATGCCTCGCGAAAATCCAGCGAGACGGCGATCAGCCGCTTCCGTCAAGCCCGCCTTTTCGAGCATTTCTGCAGACCGTTTCTTGGCGGTTTGTCCGGTGATCCCATACAAGGGGGCAATAAAATCGCGCAAGTACTCACGAGCCGTCATCCAGGGATAGAAAGCCGGTTCTTCGGGAAGAACGCCGATCAGCGAGCGGATATCGGAACCCGATTGGGTTATCTCTTGATTCAAAACCCACGCTCTCCCATTGTCGGGGCGAGCTAACCCGGAGAGGATGCGCATCGTGGTGGTTTTTCCGGCCCCATTCGGTCCCAGAAAACCATAAACGACACCCGGCTCGACATTCAAGCTCAAGCCGTCGAGGGCATGCACACGCCCATAGGCCTTTACGAAATTTTCGATGCGGATCACGTCACACCTCGCCGTGGCGTCCCCATGCTAGATATATTCCGGCAACAATTAGCCCGGAAGGAATGGTAAAGCCAAATAGAACCAAAATCAAACCCCAAACCCAGCGCGGGCCACGCGTCTTCGGCCTGCGGATCAAATCTACAATCGAGTAGACTATCAGCCCGAGTTGGATAAGAACAATAGGGGAAAGAAGTAAAGCCAGGGTTTTAATGTCTTGCAGATCCATAGTATGCCTCTCTTAGTTGGGATATTCTTCTCAAGAAGGAATGAATTTTACGAAACGCCGTTTCACGTGAAACTCTCTGGTCGTGTGCGGTGACGACGAACAGCCGCGGTGAGGGGGCGTTTGCCGACGATTTTGAGCCGGTTTGTATTCTGGAGCGGCGTGACGCTGATGATTTCCCATCCCTGCTCGCCGAGTGAATTGAGCAAGGCTTCGAATTCATCGTCTTTCACTTCACGTATCACGCCCCCCACGGTGAACACACAATAGTCCCAGGTTTCAACTTCGGCCATGAGGTTACTCCGCTTCGGTTTTGGGTAGGGTAGTTCGAGCCATGCCGACGATACCGCTCAACCCGCCCAGATTCATCGTATCCACCGCGCTGGATGGCACGATAACCAGGGCGCCTTTTTCTTTCAGGCCTTCGAAAAGCATGTTCATTGCCCGCAGATGTAGTGCGGTCGGATTGTTAATGTAAGCCTTTGATGCATCAGCGAATGATTGAGCTATTTGTTTCTCACTCTCGCCGAGAATCACACGGGCCTGGCGTTCCCGTTCGGCCTGGGCCTGGCGGGACATGGCATCTTCGAGATCTTGGGGGATGACCACGTCACGGATCTCGACGGATTGCACCGAGACGCCCCAAGGAGTTGTGCGCTCGTCAATGATTTTCTGCAAGTCGGCATCCATCTTGGCGCGCCCGATCAGGATATCCGCTAGATTCATCTGCCCGATGATTTCCCGCAGCGCGGTTTGTGCGGCCCAGGAGATGGCTGCCTTGTAATCGTTGACCTCTAAAGCCGCTTTTTCGGCATCCCACACGACCCAAAACAGCACGGCATCAACATCCACTGGAACAGTATCTTTGGTAAGAGTCTTTTCGGCGCTGAATGGCGTCACCATGACGCGGTGGTCAATCCAGTTCGCCAATGTGTCTATAATGGGGAGTATCCAAAACATGCCAGGCCCGGATAGCCGGTAGAACTTTCCCAGACGCAGCACCACGGCTTTTTCCCATTGGCGGGCGATCTTCAGGGAAAACAAGGGGAACATCGCTACCAATGTCACGGCAATAACCTCCAGAGCGATCCAGCCATCGGGAACGCCGGCTGTATCCAGGAAAGCTGCGGCAATGACGCCGGCCAGGAATATGACGAGAGCTACGGTTAAGGCCAGCCCGTTGATGTGAAAGGGATCGCTGATCTCGGCGGATTTACTCTGCGTGCGAATGGTGGGGATTCCAGATTTGTTCAACATAATAACCTCACTTTTGTGATTTCAATTTTGATCGGTTTCATCCGGCGGGTCGCCGGCTTTCCACAAATCCAGTTGCTGCTCCAGGGCAACGGTCACTTCTTCAGGCGAGCAGCCGAGCCGGATGACCTCAGCCAGGTAACGGCGGGTCAGCCCTTCCAGGGCTTCGTGGCGCAGGATCAAGGTGGCTGCTTCGGGGGGAGATTCCCATATGTACGTGCCACGACCCTGTTGAGTCGAAATCAGCCCGGCCTCGTCCAGCAGTTTGTAGGCTCGCGCAACCGTATTCCAATTAATGCGGAGATCCGTGGCGAGCTGACGGACTGTGGGGAGTTGATCCCCTTGTTCCAACTCACCGCTGCCTACCATTTGGCGAATTTGATCCATGATCTGGACGTAGATGGGCAAGCCTGAGCGGAAATCGAGTTTGATTTGTATTTCTTTCGCTCCCAATCAGCACCTCGAGATTGTCGCATTGTGTAATTGTCTCATTGTCTTATTGTTATAATTGTACACCATTCTAGTGCCATGTCAAGGTAAGCAATTAGACTGTCGGATCTCAAAGATAGTGAGACTCATCTCAAAGATAATGAGACTCGCATCTCAGATATAGTGAGACTGGCTTCATGATCTTGCTGAGAGCACAGTTGACTATGAAGGACATGCACTCCCACTACGCTTTTCGCCAGTAGGCCAGTCTCAACAACTTTGAGATAGGGTTAGGACAGTCTCAATATATTCGAGACAAATGTAGGGTAGTCTCAATATCTGTGAGACCCAGTCTCAATATCTTTGAGACAAATGCCCTTTTTAGCCCCTACAGTCTCATTATCTTTGAGACAGGACATAGACAGAAATTGATTTCTTGACAACCCCCGCTGTGCATGATATATTCCGCCCCGCATCAACTATTCCAAGAAAGGAGCGCGTTTCATGTCGAATTTAGCATCGGTGTTGTTCGAAAATCGAGCCGCATGGGCGCGCCGGTTGAACGCGGGATAACGTCAATTCCAAACTGACGAGTGTCTTTGCCACGGGCGCGGCTATGCCCCGTGGCTTTTGTTTTAACTCGCCAGGGATCGCCTCGGGCTTCTTCGAAGCACTGCACCCCACCAGGGAGGCTGCTACGTGCATTGCCTCCTGAACGAATAGAACATCATGCCGGCCACGGGATTATTCCCGTGGCCGTTTTTGTTTAACTGCAAGGAATCGCAGCCGTGAATACTCGTTTGTACCAACAAAAAACCAATTTCACTCGTAACCATACCGATCGCTCAAACCGCATCGCAGATGATGGTTTTCGGTGTGCACACTGTCACAGTTATGTGTACACCAATCAAATAATATCCGGCGTCGTGAATCGTAACCACTGTCCGTACTGCCTGTGGTCTCGTCACCTGGATTTGTTCCAGCCTGGCGATCGGCTCGCAGCCTGTATGGCGATCATGCAGCCGATCGGTTTGACGTTCAAGAAAATCCACAAGAAATACGGCTCACAGTTTGGTGAAATGATGTTGATCCACCAGTGCCGGGATTGCGGTAAGCTTTCGATCAACCGCATCGCTGCGGATGACGATGCCCAGCGGATGCTGGAAATCTACGAAAGTTCCCTGTCGCTGCAACCGGCCGCCAGACAGCGCATCGTCGAGAGTGGAGTCCACTTGCTCGAGGCAAGTGACCTCGACTCTGTGCGGGCGCAGCTCTTTGGCCGCCGTACTTCTATCGTCGAATAGATTATCATAGGGGGCCGAAAAAAAGATGATAGTTCGTGTATCGCACGAACTATCATCTTTTTTAATTTTTCGGTTTATTCCTTTACATCACAACCCCTGGGCAGCTTTCGGGAAGAAACGCCGCAAAGCTGCCAGGAGGAGCGTGCTCAATCCAACCCGTCCGCCCGCAACGATGATCTGGTTTTGAATGCCGGGGATGCAAACCACCACGTTCTCGCCAAGCGCTCGCAGCGATGCGGCGATGACTTCCCCGGTGTTCATCCACAGCCAGCTCGGGATGCGTTCTTTGACGTTGGAGTGGGTATATTGGGGGCTGTCGTGGAACTCGGTGTGCGTAAATCCCGGGCACAATGCCTGGATGCGGATGGATGTGTCGCGCAGCTCGATAGCCAGCGATTCTGAAAAGATGGCAAGATAGGCTTTGACGGCGACGTAAGTCGAGTCTTTTGGCCTGGGCGCAAATGCGCCGATAGACGATACATTGACGATGGCCCCGCGATTACGGGTGATCATCCCCGGCAGCGCCGCGCGGCAGAAACGCACCGCTGCCAGTGTGTGGCAGTTGATCATCTCCAGCATCCGCTCGATCGGGACTTCGGCAAAGTTGCCAAAGACTGCATAGCCGGCGTTATTGACCAGGAAATCAATATCCCCGCCTTCAACGATACGTTTCTCGACGCGGGCGATCCCCGCTTCGGTGGACAAATCTGCGGCCAGCGCTTCGGCGGTGACACCGTACTGTTGCCGAAATTCGGATGCCAGGCTCTGCAGGCGCGTCTCCCGCCGGGCGACGAGCACCACATTGTGACCGATGGAAGCCAGCTTGCGAGCGTACGCCTCGCCAATCCCGCTGGATGCGCCGGTAATAAGAGCGGTCAATGGGTGGTGCCGTCCAATCTGGGTAAACCAGGCATCCGACCGTTCTTTTCTGAGATATTTGACAAACGCGGCAATCGCTGCGCCTGTCGCTGCAATACCAGCATAGAGCAACAATGTTTTCTTTTTCATTGCATCTCCTTTGGCTGTTCGTCACTGCCAGCATTTTGGCTGGGAATGGCCGCGGCTTCAGGCTTCTCTTCCAGCTTGGCCACTGGCTCAGGATGAATGGTCACATCTGCGTTGGGCGCTAATTTTTGGATCGCCGCTTCAGCTTTCTCAGTCAAAGTATGAGCTTCCTCGAGGGACAGCGACGGATCAACCAGGATATGGGCATCAATGAACATCTCTGCCCCCGAGGGGCGAATGCGCACTTGATGGCAGTTCGATATTCCGGGGATGGCATCCACCGCTTGCTGGATTTGTTCATCCAGCCCTTTGGGAGCCGTGTCGAGCAGCCCCTTGATGGTTCGTATCCCCAACTCGACGCTGACATAAATCACGATCACCGCCACTCCCAACGCCGCGACGGCATCTGCCTTGCCCAGAAAAGCCAGCCGGGGACTTGCGCCAGCCAGCTTGACGCCGATCAGCCCGGCGATAACCACCGACGAGCTCCAAATGTCTGTGCTGAAGTGCAGCGCATCGGCTTCGAGCGCCTGGCTGTTGTACTTGCGCGCCGCCCGGTATAACACCCGCGAGCGCGAATAATCAATGCCAATCGAGGTCGCCATCACCAGGAATGCCCAAATCGAGGCGTCAACCTCCACACTCTTGAAAAATAGTCGCTGAATCGACTCGTAAATAATCCAAACGCAAGTGACCAGCAGTAAAAACGTCTCGAACAAAGCCGACAAATTCTCGATTTTACCGTGCCCGTAGTGATGATCGGCGTCAGGGGCCTTACCTGAAAGGCGCACAGCGATCAGCGTCACCAGCGCAGCTATCAGGTCGAGTGCGGAGTGCGCTGCTTCAGCCAAAATTCCCAAACTATTCGTAAGGATACCAACGATGAGTTTGAAGATTGTCAGCCCGACCGCTGCAATCACTGACGTGAGCGCGGCGCTGTTTTTTTCTTTTTGTGCGATAGGGTTGGTAGTATGGGGTGTCATTATTATCGGTCTTTATTATTTGTTTTGGCGCTGGTTTTCCAGTTGATCCAACAGCGCTGGAAATTCCTGCTCGACGTATGAAAACATATCGTGCGCTTCTTGCAGACGCCCGCGCAGCTCAACAGGTTTGGAGTCCATCAATGAGATGCCGCGTTCAGTAATCTCGTGTAACGCCGAGATCAGCCCCAGCCACTGGCGCATATAAACGATCCAGCCGCCGGGCTTGAAACGGTAGAAATCACGACGCGGCACTGACGAGGCCACCTGTTCAATCAGCCCGCGCTCGACCAGCAGGCGGGCCATGATACTGATGGACGATTTGCTGGCCTGGAGTTTTTCGCAGATCTCAGTGATAGACTGCGCCGGCGGATCGGAGATGAGCAGCACCCCCAGGATGCGCCCTGCCATGCGCGGCAGCCCCATTTGTTCGAAAAACAAGCCGATATCCTCAACGAAGTGCATTGCTTCGAGAGATTGATTGACAACCATCGAAAGTCTCTCCTCACTCGTGGGAACACTTGCGCCGATTGCGGGCGATCAGCCAACCCAGGGTTAATCCTAACCCGGCGAGGATGCCCGCCCCCGCCCAGACCCCGCGCCAATCCATCGGGATACCGCTGGCCCCATCGGCCACGGTTGGAGCCGCCGGGTCGAGATAATCGTACAATTCAACCATCGCCGGGGTGGGAATCGCCGCGCGGCGGGCCAGCTCGCGAAATTCAGCGGCAAGCTGCGTCATCTCATCGCGGGCGGCATTGGCGTGGCGCGCCAGCGCCAACTCAGCGGTTCGCGACGGCAGCCTGCGCTGGAGCAGCACCACCAGCAGCGGCTCCGGGATCCATTCCAGCACCCGGTAGAAAGGCGGCGTCACCGGGATACCGAGCGCCCGCAGGACGCGAAATCCTTCGCGGACGGCGCGTACCATCAGCACGATCCCATCTCGCGTGCGCGCCAGCCGGTAATTGTCGCCGCCCGCCAGGTAGAGCGCGTTGGCAATCGGGCTGACCACCGCCACGTGCGTCTTCAGCCAGGCATCCATGTTCGAGATAAAGGTCACCGGGAATCCGGCGGCGTCGAAGGCTGCGCCGATCTTCTGCAAACGCGGCGTCACCTGCCCGCTCAGATCGCCCAACGGCAGGCACGACATCTTACTGCGAGCAAAAGTGTAATGGATCACCGCACCTTCGCGCCCGCCGCCTGCCAGCGGGAAGCTCAAAACCACCCGTTCCGCGCCGATAGCGTTTGCCAGCATCTGCGGCCCGGCGGCGTTGTTGAGCATGAACAACACGTTGGGCGTGTGATGGTTGGCCGCCAGCGATGGCAGAACCGACGGGATCTGGTTCTTGCGAACGACAACGATCACCCAATCGAAAGTTGCCTCGGGGTCGAGCCGTTCTATAACTTTTACTTGGGTAGTGGTTCGCACGGAAGTGGCATCGTCTTCGAGGATAATGCCATGCTCACGCAAGTCAGCCAGACGCTGGCCGCGCGCCAGGAGCGTCACATCGTGACCAGTCTCCTGGAGACGGGCAGCAAACAGGCTGCCCAAAACACCCGCGCCAAAAACAAGAATTTTCATAGCTGTTTTCCTTTCTGAACCGGTGAGTGGCGTGAGTATACATCGTTACGAATGTTTTGTAAATACTGAACGTTCGAGGCTGGTTTCATTTCACCCATGCCGGGCGCGCCGGGGTCAGCTCCCCCCGCAGGTTGGCTGCTATCTGTTCTTTGACTTTCTCGGTGGAGAACCCCATCCCAAACAGATAGAACAACTTGGTCAACGCCGCCTCGGTGGTCATATCCATCCCGCTGATCACTCCCGCTTTGGCGAGATTCGATCCCGTGGCATAACTGTCGAGCTTGACCATCCCCTGGCGGCACTGGGTGATGCTGACGATGACGATACCCTGCCGGCTGGCGTCAGCGAAAGCCTGGATGAGCCGGTCATCGTGGTCGGGGCCGGAGCCTACGCCGTAGGCTTCCAGCACAGCGCCCCGCAGCGGGGGGCGCAGGAAATTCTCGGCCATCCAGGGTGCGATACCGGGGAACAGTTTGAGCACGCCCACCAACGGGGATGCGGCATTCTCCACGGTCACCCGCCCCTCTATGGCTGGAGGCGGCGAAATGGCGCTCCAATTCATCACCACATCAATCCCGGCGATGCCCAGGGGCGGGTAATTGGGCGAGTCGAAGGCGCTCAACCCGCTGGCGTTGACCTTCACCGCCCGGCAGCCGCGCAGCAGCTTGCCCCCAAAGTACAGGCATACCTCCGGCACGGGGTCGTTCCCGGCGATCAGCAGCGCGGTGATCAGGTTTTCGACGGCGTCGTTGCGCACCTCGCACAGCGGGATCTGCGAGCCGGTGAGGATGACCGGCTTGCTCAGCCCTCCGAGCAGAAAAGCCAGCGCTGAGGCGGTGTAGGCCATCGTGTCGGTGCCGTGAATGACAACGAAACCGGTGTACTCGTCATCATGTGCGGCGACCGCGTGGGCGATTTTGAGCCAGTCGGCGGGAGTCATGTTGGACGAGTCGAGCAGCGGGTCGAACTCGATGATCTCGTAGGGCGGCAAAGCCGGGCTGACGAACTCCGTGAGGGTTGCCATCTGTTCGCCGAGGAAACCGGGGGCGGGCGCGTACCCATTGGGGGTGCGCTTCATCCCGATGGTGCCGCCGGTGTAGAGGATACAAACGCGGGGAGGTTTTGTCATTCGGATTTCACCTCATACCGAAAGTCGCAGAATGGCGCTCCTTCCATGATCGTCTGGGTGCGGGTGAGATGGATGGCAGGATTGAAACCCTCGATGAGGGCCTCGTCCCGGTTGCAGGAGAGAACCGCACCCAGCTCCGGGATGCCCAGCTCGCGGTACATCTCCGCGTAGCGGCAGCGCGTGACGTTGAAACTGAACCGCTCGCCGGATTGTTCGAGCACTTCCATCTGCATGGCATCGCCCTTCTTCCAGGCATCGAGCGAGGCGGCGAAGTGCGCCAGCGAGCAGCCGCCGGCCGTCTGCGCCAGCGCCGCGCCTTGCTCGCGTGCGATGCGCAGGATAGTCTGCCGGGCGATCTCGATCACCCGCTGGCGGCCAAACTCGGCCGACATGGCCTCGATCAGCGGGGCGACAATGCGCGCCTCGATCTCGCGGCGGGTGAGGATGGGGAGAGAATCGGTCATAGGATTTGTCCTTTCATGCGAGCGCCCTCATCCCCCGGCCCCGGTGTTCTTCACCGGCTTTCTCCCGATTCCGGGAGAAGGGGAGCCCCACGGCGGTGCCGAGGGATGAGATGATGAGAGGCAATCAGAGCATTCTCGCATACAGCGCCCTCATCCCCAACCCCGGTGTTCTTCACGGGCCTTCTCCCAACTTTGGGAGAAGGGGAGCACTCACCCCTTCCTTCTCCCGGAATCGGGAGAAGGAAGGGGCCGGGGGATGGATGAGGGGTAAAGGGAAGCGTCTTCGACACGTAGTTTGCCCATCTGGGGAATTCTTTCCAACACCGCTTCGAATTATTGCTCAATCTCATCATTCTTGAAACGTAAAACAGAGTATCCAAATTCCTCGAACTGCCGGGTACGGGCAATGTCTTGTTCTACTTGTTCAGCGTGGATACTGCCATCCAATTCGACCACCAACCGGACTTGAGGACAGTAAAAATCGGCGATAAATGGCCCGATCGGGCCTGACGGCGGAATTTGAAGCCGCTCAGATTCCGGTTTCGGAGCTGTTCCCAAAGGATCTTTTCAGCGTGAGTCATGTTATGGCGTAGCTCGATCGCCATGCGCCGGACATTGGGCGGTGTGCCTCGAATGGGTTTCGTCGCAATCATCCTATCAAGCCCTCATCCATCCACCACACATCACCCCTCACCACCTCCACCCCAGCCTCCGTCACCTTAACATACGCACTATCCTCCATCGCCAGTACGCGGCGCTGATGTTGTGCGGTGTAGGCTCTTAATCGGGCCAACCGCGTCTCCCTTTCCTCGCCGGGTTCAGCAGGGAAATGGACGTTGATGCTGAACGGAACCAGCCCCAACCCGTCGAAAGTCGTGCAGCCGCAGTCGTTGTCGTCGTTGCTGGTGCGGATGTCCGGCCCGCACAGAACCGCCCCCGCGCTGAAAGCCACCAGCGGCAGCCCGCCGCGCAATCGCTCTCGCAGGTCATCCATCAGCCCGGCGGCGTGCAGCCGCTGCGCCATGAGATAGGTGTTGCCGCCGGGAATGTACAACAGGTCGGCGCGGGCCAGCGTCGAGCGCAGGCGCGTGAGCGGGTGGGATTCCGCTTTCATCGTCTCCACCCGCGCCAGCTCACGAAAAACGGCTTTCGTCTCCCGCACGTAGTGGCGATCAGTCGCCGCGGCGGGCAGGTAGGCGATCAATGGGTTCGCCAGCCCCGCTAAAATCTCCCGAGCCGCGGCGACGATGTCGCGCAGCATCGGCTCGCCGGGGACGGAAAAAAGGTGAAGTTCCATAGTAACCACGATTTGAGTTCTTGTCTTCTGGGCAAGGAATTTGAAACACAAAGGCTACAAAGGGCAACACAAAGGTGAACAAGGAAAACCAATTCTTAATCCCTCATGTCCTTTGTGTTCAATTCTTTCACATCGGCGATTTCCTTTTCGACGTTCACCGGCGGCAGTTGGAAATGCGCTGAGGGCGTTTGCAGGTTGTACGATCGAATGCGCTTGTTCAGCCCTACGACAGACTCGCGAAACGTCTCGACCGACCGCCGCCATTCGGCGTCCACGAAATCGAAGGGTTGGTTTTGCACCAGCGCCGACTGCCTCCCGGCCCACGACCGCCCCAGGGTTTCACGCGCCCCTTGCAATGCCAGCTCGATCTCCCGCCGCGCTTCGATCCACGGCAGCGTGAAACCATTGTCTTTCAGCATCTTGTTCGCCAGCCGCCATTCGGGATCCTCGAAGGGGTCTTCGTCCAACTTCAACGGCTTGCCCTTGCCGGGCAAATTGTCGAACTTCCCCTCTTCTATGGCTTTGCGAATAGCTTCATCGGCGCTGCGCGGCATTTTGACCTCACGGGATGACGAACGTCGCCTGAATCACACCCTGGGCGTCTACCAGCGTCACCGTCTCGCCGGAAGCCCAGATGGGGTGATCCAGCCCCCAGTACAGGAAATTGACCGTAGATTGGCCCGCCTTTGTATAAACCGCAATCGCCCCGTTGGCGAACAGCGTCAGTTCGGGGAAGGTGTAAACGTTGCCATCCCCATCCTTGATTTGCCACCCCAGCAGCGACAACTCTGCGCCGCCGGACAATTGGATTTGGACGTGCTCGGTGGGCAGATCGCCCGCGCCGATGACGGCGATGATGCTGACCTGTGGGATAGGTGTCGGACCGGAGGGGGTCTCCGAAACGAGGGGAGTCGGCGTTCCGGTGGCGGTTGGCGTGGGAGGCAGCGGGGTAGAAGTCGCGGTGGGTTCGCGGCCCTCCGGGGTTGGAATGAGCAGCACCTGGCCTTCGGAGACGATGTCGGGGTTGTCCAACTCGTTAGCCGCCATCAGCGCATCCAGGCTGATCTCGAAACGAATGGCAATTGCGCCTAGTGTATCGCCAGACTGCACCGTATAGGTGATGACACCCCGTGGCGGCTCGGGCGATGGCTGCACAACAACCGGAACCGTGACCGTGATGATTGCCGGAGCCGGGAGGGTGGTATCTCCCCTGGGGGTGACGGTGAAGAGTACAGGGGTTGGGCTGGTGAGGTTTGCTGCCGCTTCGGTCGTCGCGACGCTCGGAGGGCGGTAACGATCCCAAAGCTGGAGCACAACCAAGACGGTGCAGGCCGATATGATGATGTTGATGATCAAGTAGTAAAACAGCCGTTTCCACTTCATAGTCAGTGTCCTCTCTTCGAAATCATAGCACAGTCGTCGCATTGGAGCAATATTTTCATTGACAGCAGCCCCCGGCAACCTTAGAATGAACCCGATCATGCCTTACCTCATTGACGGTCACAACCTCATTCCCAAGCTGCCCGGCCTCAGCCTGGCCGCGCTGGACGATGAACAGCACCTGCTGGTGGTGTTGCAGGAATATTGCCGCCTGCGCCGCAGACAGGTGGATGTGTACTTCGACAATGCCCCGCCGGGCCAGCCGCGCACCCGCCGGTATGGCGCGGTGACCGCACACTTCACCCCGCGCGGCAGCACTGCCGACGACGCCATCCGCGCCCGGCTGGCGCGCCTGGGTCGCAGCGGGAAGAACTGGATCGTGGTCACTT
This sequence comes from Candidatus Aquidulcis sp., assembly GCA_020723385.1. Lineage (GTDB taxonomy): Bacteria > Chloroflexota > Anaerolineae > Anaerolineales > UBA4823 > DYIZ01. The sequence goes on along the minus strand of DYIZ01000036.1, from coordinate 32,218 downwards.
CTGACCGCAGTGTGCTGGCCTCAGCCCGAGAGTCCCATGCCCAGGTGCTGTCATCCGAGGTGTTCGCCAGAGAGCTGATGGCGGTTTTGGCGGCGGGCGCGCCAGAAACCGAAAAGCCGCCCGACAAGCTGCTCGACGCCGCAGAAGTGGACGCCTGGCTGGATGTTTTTCGCTCACGCAAGGGCGGAAGATGAACAAGAATTTCGGATAATTCTAATCAAGAATTAATGCAATTTAGGTAAAAATAGGGTATATTAAAGGGCGTAGACACCTGCAATTCCTTTACTGGTAAGCAGGTTCTACCGCCGAAAGAGGCTCTCAGCATGTCCCCCCCATGTTGGTGGCATTCGGTGGCCCTCCTTAGATAGCCGGGCGTGCCCCCCCCACGCCCGGCGAACTTTTTTAATAGCCCCCTGCAGAACCATCAGATCATGCAGCGGGGTAGCGCTCACAAAACCATAAAATAGTGAATCGCCCCCTTCGGGGCCAGAAAAAGGAATTTGGGGTGTTTTGGCGGCGCGAAGCGCCGCCAAAACACCCCAAATTTTTCTTTTCAGGCGGGCAAAGCCCGCTTTTCAAATCTTCCACGACAATGAGATGACGAAAGTAAAACATACGCTTGCCCGGCGGGGTAATTACCTGTAGAATCATCATCACATCCTTTTTCGGAGGCACCGTGATGACCATTGATCCCCAGGCAGCCGCACAACTGCTCTCGTTCCTGCTCCAACCCTGGTACGACGCCATCGCCAACCCGGCCAAAGCACAGGAAGACGTGCTGCACCGCAACCTGACCGATTACGCTAAAACCGAATACGGCCGCCAGCACGGCGCTGAGCAAATCGAGACGCTATCCGATTACCGCCGCGCCTTTCCCGTCATTACCTATGAAACCATCAAGCCCACGATAGACAAAGTTATGGCAGGCGATACCGGCTTGCTGCTGTGCGAGGAAACCATCGGATGGGCGATCACGCGCGGCACCACCAAAGGCGAATCCAAGTTCATCCCGATGACCCCCACGGATTTGAAGCTGCGCGTCTCGGCTGGGCGGGCTGTCATGAATTTCGTGGCGGCGACCCAGAAATACGATATTTTCGAGGGGGTCAACCTGAATCTCAATTTTCCCTCGGTGGTCGGGACGGTCAAGGCCGGTGAGCGGGAGATCGAGTATGGCTACTCCTCCGGGATTTACACCAAACACGTCTCGACATCCACACCCGTTCAATCTATGCCCACCCAGGAGGAGATTGACGCCCTGGGGGGCGGGAAATCCGTCAAAGATTGGGAGCGTCGTTTCGACCTGGCTTACGAGAAATGCCAATCGGCCAACGTTACCCTGGTGGGTGGCGTCTGCCCCACGGCGATTCGCTTCGCAAAATATCTCCACCAAACCCGAAAAGTCTACCCCAAAAACCTATGGAAAACCCAGGTGATGACGCTGGGCAGCGTGGCCGGCATCAATACGAAATATCAGGCCTCGCTCAACGCCCTGTACGGCCCGGCGGCGATCCGCGAGATCTACGGTGCGACGGAGGGCATGTTCGGCCAGCAGCGCGACGACAAACGCGCCTGGACGCCGAACTACGATCTATTCTTTTTTGAAGTGGCAACCAATTCGGGGGTGAAGATGTTACACGAAATGAAGCCCGGCGAGATGGGCGGGCTGGTGGTTTCCACGCCGATCCTGCCGCGCTACCGCATCGGCGATCTCATCCTGGCCTTCGAGCCGCCTTATTTTCGCTGCATCGGACGGGAAGGCTGGCTGACGCCGCTGCGCTACGCCTGGGATGAGTTCTCGACGTTCAACTTAGGGCAGTTGTAAGCTCCCAGAAACACAAGAGTCCAAAGCCGATTTTGAGTGGTTTCGCCGCACGTTCGCGCGGCGAAACCACTCAAAATCGGTCCTTTCGGCCCCCGAAGGGGGCGAGTCATCTATCGCCGCCGCAGGCCGCGCATCAGCACCGACACGCCCAGGATGATGAGAATCAGCGGCCAGAGCAGGTTCCAGTTCCACAGGTTGCCCAGCCCGATCCCGATAAAGATGACCGCCAGGATCAGTGTACCGGTTATGGGGCGGCGATAGGCTGGGATGAGCAGGCGCACAACCACCTCCAGGATCAGAAGCACACCCGCTCCCAGAACAATCAATCCCCATACGCCTGGATTGAACTGCTGCAGCCAGCCCGGCATATCCTCGAAGCGGGTCAGCAGCCGGTCGAGATAACCCAGGTTGTTGGCAAGCAGCACCAGCCCGGCCCAGATGAAAATCGCGGCCCAAACCAGCGAGCCAAGCGGGTCGCGCCGCCACTTCTCGTCCCAGGATTTCTCCTCGGTGCTTTTCTCTTCCTGCTTTTCCATTTCTTTCTCGTCGAATTTCTCATCCTTTTCGTCTGCCATCGTGCCCTCCGGTTACGTGAATTTAACTGGATTGTGGACTCGCGTCCGACCATTGGATTAATTATACATCGGCTTTGACGATTTCAACCGTCCCTTGCTCGCCATCTACGATCAATTTCATCCCGCTGGACAACTGCTGGATGGGGATTTGGTCTATGCAGGGGATTTCGGAGATGATGCAGCCCACCGCGGTGATAGTCTCGCACTCTGAGTTGATGATGGCTGCCGGGGATTTTCCCGCCCGACTCAGCCGGTAAAGGGTATACGACCCGACGGTGGATCCCTTTCCGGTTGGGAACACCAACACCTTTCCGGCCACGCACTGCCCCTCCAATTCGTGCCCTTTTTCGACGATCATCCCCGTCTCCGCATCCACCCCGCCGAAAAAAGAAATACCCATCGAAGTGATCAGCGCCTCGCCGCTTGCCAATCCGGGACAAATGGTGCGACCGGTGAAATGTTGACGGTTGGCGGTTGACGGTTGACCGCTGACCGCTGACCGTTGACCTTCGGCTGATAACTGATCCCTGCTCACTGATGACTGATTACTGCTCACTGCTCACCGCCTCCCTCACCACGTCATCGAACGGCAGCAGGCGTGTCTTGAGCTTGTTCTTGGCGTAGGCATAATAACATGCCTTGCCGCTGTCGGTGGCGAGAGCGTGGAAGCGGCCCCTGATCGGCGCAACCACGCAGCAGGTGTCCACGGCGAACTTGGCCCCGCTGGCCTCGATAATGGCCGTGTATCCCATCCGGTCGGCGATGTGCTTCACCGGACGGGAGGTAGTGATCCAGAATTCTTTGGCGATCGTTTTACCCGCCAGCAATTCGGCGATGCGGGCGATCTCGGCAATCGAGAGGTGCGGGCAGCCCAGCGAGACGAAATCCACCTCTTCGGGCGAAGCATCATTCATCGAGGCGAGCGCCGCGTCGAGATCGGCTTGCGTGACGAGAATCGTCTCCGCGGGCGGAGCATATTGCGCCGCTTCGGGAGTGATACCCGGAATATGGAACAGCGCCGCACCGCCGTAAGTGGCGATGCTGGCGCAGAAGGCTTTGAGTTCCTCCAGCGAGGCCGCCTCGATCCCTCGAATATACGGCACTGGTTTTGTTTCCAGCGCTTCCAGCTTGATGCCAATGGCCTTGCCCAGCGCCCCGAAAAACCACGTTCCCCTTACCCCCCTATCCCCTCTCCCCTGCACTTCCACCGTCACACCCGGCCGCCGGTTCTCGTCGAGATGGAGGCCGTAAGCCGGCGTGCGCCCGGTGAGCGCGGCAGCCAGCGCGCTCGGCCCGCCCTCCCGGTTGGTGCGCGCCCCGATGACGGAATTGGCAAAGCACACCGCGCTGCTCTCGGCCCAGGCGAGATGCTCGCCAAAATGCGGCAGGTTACCCGAGAGATACGGCGTGCAGGTACAGGTGGTGGTCACACCCATGCGGGCAAAAGCCTCGATCACGCGGATTTGCTGGGCGGCGAAATCGGCGGGGATACCCAGCGCCTGCCAGTTCTCGATGTCCATCCCGGCCGGGTTGAGGGTGGCGAGCACGCGGGATTTTCCACCACCGTCAGCCATCTCAGAGAGCCAATCCAGCCCGGCTTCGCCCAGGTTGTCGTAGCTGACGCCAGCGATCTGCACCGATGCGACCGGGATCATGCGCGCCGCGCCATAGATCGTGCCCAGCGCAGCCAGGATTTGCATAGCTTTTTGGGTTGCTTTGCCCTGCTCGCCGGCGAGCATAGAGCGTTCTTCGAGGGATAATTTCATGGTATTCCGAGGGAGTTGAAACACAAAGGGCGCAAAGGCAAATCACGAAGGACACAAAGTTTAAATAACTTTGTGTTACTTTGTGTCATCCTTTGTATCCTTTGTGTTTAGAAATTGACTTAAATCCACTTCTGGAAAAGCGGCTTTCTCGAACGTCTTGCCCTTCGTTTCCAACGGTTTGGTCAAATCGAAGCCGACTTTGGTGGTGAGGTGCGTGCCAGGTTCCGACGAAGGGTCGAGGCTCGAACCGGGTTCACGATCTTTCACGATCAGATCAGTATCCCCCTGGAAGCGGGTCGCCATAGCCCACTCGACTTCCAGCGGGTTGTAGATGTCAATATCCTTGTCCACTACGAACACATGCTTGCAGGAGGTGTGCCCGGCGAAGGCCGCAGCGATGGCTTTTTTGCCGTCGTCTTCAGCCTGTTTGTCAATTTGCACGATGGCGTGCAGCCACGAGCAGCCGCCGGGATTGACGTTCACATCCAGGCAGCGCACGACTTCGTTGACTTTGCGGAAGATGGTCGGCTCACGCGGCATGCCCATCAGCAGCTTGTGTTCGAGCGCCCCCGGCAGCAGGGCGTGCCAGACGGCGTCGCGGCGGTGGGTGATGGCTTTGACCACGAACACTGGTTCGTCTCGGATCACATCGTAGGTCTCGGTGAGATCCACGAACGGCCCCTCGGCGTGGCGGCGGTCCCGGTAGACGGTACCCTCGATGACGAATTCAGCTTCCGCCGGGATGAGCACATCCACCGTGCGGGCGCGAACCACTTGTAGAGATGTGCCGCAGCACGTCTTTACGAGGGCATTGGCGATCTCCAGCTCGTTGACGCCCAGCGCCACCGAGGTCGCCGCGGCAGCCAGCACGTTGGGCGGGACGCCGATGCACACTGCCACGTCCACCGCTCCCAAGTCTTGCAGGAAAGCGTCGAAATGGCGGCCTTTCACCACTCGCACCGCCATCTCGGTGGGCGAGAACTGCATGGCGCGGTGGAAATCCACGTTTTGCCCGTGAACCGGATGGTGGGCGACAAAGACGCCCGAGCTGATGAAGTTGCCGCCGTCGAGGGCGCAGTGGCGCAGGATGGGCAGGAGATCGAGGTTGGGAGAGTGGGTGACGACTTCCTGGCAGGGGGCAGGATCAGGGGAAAGGGGATGGGGGGTAGGGGAGATCGGGTGCTGGATGGCGTTCGACAGCGTGGGGATGATCTGCGCGACCGATATGCCGAAATAATCGGCGAAGGCGGCTTTGCTGCAAAACAGGTTGCCCGCCACCCGGAAAGGCGATTCTTTCACATTCTCGAACAGCACCGGGCGCGGCTCGAGCTGTTTGAGAACACCGGCGATCTCGTAAGTTTTGGAAATGGGTGCGGTGATGTGAATCAGTTCGCCGCGTTGGTCGAGGGTTTGGAGGTAAGATCGGAGAGACATGGGGATCAAGGGGTTATTGTTTTGAAAGGTTTGTGATCGCTGGCGCAGATCATCTGGATCACGTTGCGGCCCGACATCGCCACCACCGGCACGCTGCCGCCCGGCTCCACCCACTGCCCGCAGACGTAGAAATTCTTGAGGCCGGGGATGGTTTTCTTCATGCCCAAAACCATCATCATCATGGTTTGCTTGGTCAGCAGCCAGCCGGTGGATGATCCCTGCCAGTTGCCGGTGTAACGCTCGAAGCTGAGCGGGGTAGCCTCATCCACCACCTCGATATCCTGGCGAATGCCAGGATAAACCTTTTCGAGCTGCTCGATGACGATGTCAGAGACTTGCAATTGCTCGCTGTCGTACAGGCGGTGTCCGTAAATATGCTGCCAGTAGGGGTAATTGGTGCGCAGCATGACGATGACGATAGATTTGCCCGCCGGCGACAGGCTGGGGTCGAAGCAGTAATTCTTGACGTTGAAATCGCGGCGTTCCTCGCCAGCGATGAGCACCGGCTCGTCGAGCAGGTAAGTCATCCAATGCGGTTCGTGCGACAGGTCGCGGTTGACGCCCAGCGAGACCTGGAACTGGTTATAGATTGGCAGGCGGCCATCGTACAGGCGTTTGAGGGCGCGGGTGGCGAATGGCCCGCCCAGCATATCGAAAATCGTGGCGTGGCCGTCAGCGGCGGAGACGACCCAATCGGCTTTGTAGATTTCGTCGTTATACAGCCGGACGCCGACGGCGCGGTCGTCTTCGACCAGGATTTTCTCGACCTGGGAGCGGTAATGGATCTCGCCGCCGAGGTCGAGATAGCGCTTCTCGATGGCCCGCGCAAACTCCAATGACGCCCCGGCGGGGAAACTGGCGTTGCCGGTGTGCATGTAGGCCAGCAGCGACATACCGACCATGACGGGAATCTCATCCCAGGCGAACATCAGCGGGACGGCGCGGCGCAGGAAGGGATCATTGAACTGGTTGCCAAACTCTCTCGCTGAAACCAGCCCCCAGCGGGCCAGCGATCCCAGGTAGGGCAGCATCTTCCCTGCCAGGGAAGCCCAATCGAGGGGAGTCATCAGCCCTTTTGGTTTTTGCTGCATCAGCGACATATCGAAACGGGTGAACTTGCGAATCCCCCGCGTGAACGCACTGATCAACCGAGAATCGGCCGGCGAGAGCGATTGCATGTGCTGTTCGAGCTGGTCGGGGTCCGCATGAACAACGAGGGTCTTGCCGTCCGTATCCCGAATGCGCATCATCTCCGAGTGGTTGATCATTGTCCGCCCCTGCACAGCGCCTAATTCCTGCCAGATTTGGTTGAACGGCTGGCCCGGGGCTGAACCGAAAACATAGTGAATACAGCCATCAATGGTAAAGCCCTTGCGATCCCAGGCGGTACACAGCCCGCCGGGCAGGTTGTGCAGCTCGAAGATTTGGCTGCGGTAGCCGTTCATTTGGGCGTAACAACCGGCAGCCAGCCCGGCGATGCCCGCGCCGATGATGATGACGGATTTTTGGGATTCTGATTTTGTCACGGTGGTTCGTCAGCCGCCTTTTCCAGTCAGAGTGTGCAAGGCATTGTACTTCACAGGCCCGCGCACAGGCAAGAGGCTTTGCGGTTCGGATAAGTGGTTTGTCGGAATCGGAAAAAATACTGCCAAAACTGTGAGGATTTCGGCCTTGACGGCTGGCGGTGAGCGTAATACACTTGCCTGCGTTGTCTGGCGCAGACTTTCCCTCCGCCATAGAGGGGATTGGTTATAGGGCCCTGCGTCGCAATAGGAGAGAAGGAGAGACTATGACTGAACGTATACCAGGAACCGTCAAATGGTTCAACGCATCGAAAGGCTACGGCTTCATAGGCCATGATGGCGGCGAGGATGTTTTCGTGCATTTTTCTGCCATCCCTAGCAGAGGCTTTCCTCGCCTCGAAAAAGGCCAGCAGGTGGAGTTCTCCATCGAAGAAAGCCCCAAGGGCTTGCAAGCCGTCAACGTCATTCCGGTGTAATACCGGGGACTGACAAAAAAATAGGCCGCCGTGAGGCGGTCTATTTTTTTATACAGGCAGCGGGCGATTACGGCAATTCCCACAATTCGATGTTGGTCATCTGGCAGTGAGTTCCCCAATCTTTATTGGTTCCAGAGACGAGTGAAAGGAAGAGGTCGCCATTTTTAAAACCGGAGTCAGATGCGCGTAAAGCCTTATCGCCGTTTACGAAAAAGGTAAATACATCGTTCTCGACAACGAGCATGATTTCTGCTTCGGCAGAAGGTATACCCATCGTGGCATAGAATTTATTAGCGAGCAAGGTTGCATTACCATTGAGCATTCGGATGATGTATACATATCCATCCATGCCTAGCCAGGCAAAATAGTGGCCTTTTTCGCCACCGTGGAATACAAAACCGCATCCAGTGAACCAAAGATCAGGTTTCTCATAGGCCGATTCCCAGACTGCATCTGCACGTAACACGAAATTGGTTGGTGAATAAAAGGTCGGCCACCGATTGTACCAACCCAACTGCGCCCAACTTTCATCGAAATCAGGTATGCTAAAGTACGAGCCATCGGTAGTGCTAATAATCCCTTGCTCATTCAGCGCCTGGATTTGCTCGAACATCGAGTTGGCTTGAGTGGTCGCCTGGGCGACAATGGCGGTTTTTTCAGCAATTGCAGTAGCAGTTTTGAGCGCCGCCTGGGTGGCTTTGGCGTCAGCGGTAGCTTGCGCGTTGGCAGTCTTCTGGGCAACGAGGATCGCATCAGCGGTGGCTTGGGCGTCGGCGGTGGCCTGAGCGTCAAGTGTTGCCTGCGCGTCGGCGGTGGCCTGCGCATCAAGAGTAGCCTGTGCGTCGGCAGTCGCCTGGGCATCGGCGGTTGACTTGGCAATGGCCTCTTGCGTGGCAGATTGAGCCGCCTGCGTCGCGGCGGTATCAATCGTCGCGGTGGGCGTAGCGGTTGGCTCGGGAGCAGCAAAGCTGCATGCGGTGATGGCGACGATGGCGATAACGGTGAACAGTGTGGTAACGATTTTGTTGCGTGGCATTTCTCCCTCCATGGTGAGAAAGTGTGAATAGATAGGTTGATTATGTCACAATTAAGGGCATCTGTCATGTGATTTAAATCATGTAGAACATCATCCCGATTTATGACAACGAATCGCCATGCTGATTTCTTCTTTTTGCCCCTCAACCGCTCCGTGACAACCGTCGCACAAATAAGTGACATCCGCGACTGAGTCAAATTCTCTTTCCTCGCTATGATTTTTACAAGGAGGAACTTTGCGATGCCTACCTCTACTGTCCAAACGATCCCCGGCGCGTCCTTAGCAATTGACCGGAAAGCTCGGGCGAATGTGCCAGCGAGCATACAGAATACCCGTCCAGTTTCTGTGCGTATTCTCGATTTTAACGATGTGGTCATCCCCATGGAGCCGGAAGATGCCATGCTGGAAGCCGCGCGCTGCGTCCACTGTCCCGACCCGGCGCCGTGTGTGGTCGCATGCCCGGCGCACAACGATATTCCCTCTGCCATGTGGCTGATCGAGCAAGGCCGCTACGTGGAAGCCGCCCAGCTCTATCGCGAGACCTCCTCCCTGCCCGAGATCTGCTCGCGCGTTTGCCCGCATGAGCAGTTGTGCCAGGGATCTTGTACGCTCCAGAAATCGCTCGCTACGATCCAGACTGGCGCGCTGGAAGCGTTCGTGACCAGCTACGCCCGCGAACTCGCCGGGACAACCATCCCTGTGGGCGAACCCACCGGGAAGCGAGTCGCCATCGTCGGCGCTGGCCCCGCCGGGCTGTCGTGCGCCGATCAGCTCGTTCAGATGGGTCACCAGGTCGTCGTGTTTGAATCCAAGCCCACGGGGGGCGGCCTGCTCGTGTATGGCATCCCCAATTTCAAGCTGCCCAAGGAGATCGTCTCTGCTAAAATTTCCGATCTGGAGCGAGTGGGCGTCGAGTTCGTCTACAATGCTTATATCGGCCAAACCAGGACGATTGACGACCTTTTCAACGATGGTTTCGAAGCGGTTTTCGTCGGCGTGGGCACGCTGATTGACTCCCCCATGGATGTACCCGGCGAAGAGCTGCCCGGCGTCTACAAGGCGACCGAATTCCTGATGCGGGCCAACACCCCGCTGGAGCAGCTTCCTCCTGAGCTGCGTTCTCGCCCCCAGGTTGGTAAAAAGATCGCCGTTATCGGCGGCGGCGACACGGCTTCCGACTGCCTGCGCACGGCGCCGCGCATGGGCGCTGAACAGGTGATTTGTCTCTATCGCCGCACGGAGCGAGAAATGCCCGGCGGGCGGCACGACCGTGAGTTGGCCAAGGAAGAGGGGGCGCAATACCAGTTCCTCACCCAGCCAGTGAAATTCCACCCTGGCGAGGATGGCCGCGTGGCTCAGGCCGAATGCATCCGTATGGTGCTCGGCGAGCCAGACGCCAAAGGCCGGCGCAAGCCGGTGCCGGTCGAAGGCTCGAATTTCATCGTCGAGGTGGATACGGTGGTCAAGGCCCTGGGGTACTGGCCCGATCCCATCATTGGTAAAACCACCCCCGGCTTGGAAACCCACGATTGGGGTCTGATCACGGTGAAGGATAAAACCACCGGAGCCACCACCCGCCCGGGTGTCTTCGCCGGCGGCGACGATGTCACCGGCCCCGACATGGTCGTGACGGCGATGGTCGCCGGGCGTAAAGCCGCGGCGGGGATTGATAATTATCTCAAGGAGAAAAAGTAACCGGGGCAATTTTCGATCTCGCCAAATCAGTTATATGGATGGGCAATCATGCAATTGGGAAAGACTCCCAGAGTTTCCAAAACTCCGGGAGTCTTTGATGTTGTAAACCTCGTAATCGGGACCGTCCATTGATTCACAATCAGCGTATAATTGCGCCTATGACCACCGACACTTTTTCCACTATCATTCTGTTGGGCCGCCCCGCCTCGGGCAAGAGCGAAATTATTGATGCGCTCAAGCGCACGCCGCCTGACGACCGGCGGCGGCAGTATCACATCAACGACCTGGATATCCTCGACGATTTTCCGATGCTGTGGACCTGGTTCGAAGAAGATTATATTCTGGGTAAAATCCTGGGCAAGCCGCGTCTGCACTCCGATGAGGATGGCTATTTCAAGTACGCCCATCTCTGGCACCTGCTCATCGAGCGTTTCAACATCGAATATGAGAAACGCCTGCGCGATGATGCGGCCTTTCACGAGCGGGCGACGCTGATCGTCGAATTCTCGCGCGGCATCGAGCATGGCGGCTATGCTGAGGCCTTCCAGCACCTGTCAGATGACATCCTGCGCCGGGCGGCCATTGTCTACGTGAGCGTTTCGTTCGAGGAATCGCTGCGCAAGAACCGCCGCCGGTTCAATCCCGACCGCCCGGATAGCATCCTGGAGCACTCGCTGCCCGATGACAAGCTGGAACGACTGTATCGTCACGATGATTGGTTTTCATTTACCGCCAGCGACCCGGAATTTGTCACCATCCGTTCGAGTCGCGTGCCTTATGTCGTTTTCGAAAACGAAGACGATGTGACTACTGGCAAACCCGACCTGCTGGCGGCGCGGCTGGAAGAGGTTTTGGGTAGGCTGTGGGAAGTCTATCGGCGTTAGCCCGTGCCCGCTCTGAAGATCATTCCGTTGTATAATTCAATTATGAGCAGCCTGCACTCGCAAATTCCCCCTGCTATCGCCCGGATCGCCCCCGATGGCAACCTGACCCCGCGCCAAAAGCGCCGGTTTCTCATCGAGATGAGTCTGCGTCGCCAGAAACCGGGGACTGGCAGCGGCCACGATTTCATGCGCCGCCGCACCGCTGACATCCACTGGCCCGATTTACGGGAGATTTTGCTGGGTGTCCCGTGGGCAATAGTCGGCGGCGTCGCCACGCGAGCTTACATGCCGGAGCGGGTTACCAAAGATATGGATATTCTAGTCCATCAAGAAGATGGATCGGATGCCATCGAGAGATTGAAACGAGCTGGCTACACGGTGGTTTCGAAACTGGCGGTACCAGGGTTCTTGACGCGCTCCCCCGAAGGGGTTGATCTGGATGTGATCTTTGGGAAATACCATTGGATCAAGGAAGCCCTGGCTCATCCTGAAAAAGACCCGGCGGGCTATCCGGTTTTAGGGTTGCCATACTTGATTATCATGAAAATGGAAGCCAATCGCGGTCGTGATCTCGGTGACATGACAACCATGCTTGGGTGGGCAGAAGAAGAAACTTTGAACAAAGTGAGGGAGATTGTAGCGCGTTATAGCCCAGAAGATATCGGCGACATCGAATCGCTCATCTTCATCGGGCAAAAAGAACGCGAGATCCCGCCGGAAACCTGATGCTCCCCAGTCTGGGGTATAATTCCTGCCCGTGTGCATCGAGGATGCGCACGGGCTTTCGTTCGCTGGTACAGTGTTTCTGTGTTTCAGTATCACGTGGCGCTTGATACCTGCCTCATACCACCGAATCACCGTAATACCGAATCACTGTAACACCGTAACACCGAATCACTGGAGCACGTTCTCATGGAAATCGGCACCGTCCAATCAGTAGACATTGACCAACAAATGCGCTCGGCGTATCTCGATTATGCCATGAGCGTGATCGTCGCCCGCGCCCTGCCCGATGCCCGCGACGGCCTCAAGCCCGTCCACCGGCGCATCCTCTTCGCTATGCACGACATGGGCATCCGCGCCAACACCGCCTACAAGAAATCTGCCCGTATCGTCGGCGAGGTGCTTGGCAAGTACCACCCGCACGGCGATGCCGCCGTCTACGATGCTATGGCCCGCATGGCGCAGGATTTCTCTATGCGCTACCTGCTGGTAGACGGGCAGGGCAACTTTGGCTCGATTGACGGCGACGCACCGGCAGCTATGCGCTATACCGAGGCGCGCCTCTCGCGCATGGCTGGCGAAATCCTGGCCGACATCGAGATGAACACGGTGGATTTCACCGACAACTTCGACGGTTCGCTGCAAGAACCGCTTGTGCTGCCTTCTGCCCTGCCCAGCCTGCTGCTCAACGGCGCGTCCGGCATCGCCGTTGGCATGGCGACCAATATCCCGCCCCACAACTTGCGGGAGGTCGCCGCCGCGGTGAGCTTCCTGATTGACGAGTACGACCGGATCGAAGATATCCCCTCCGAGGATCTGCTGCGCTTCATCCCTGGGCCGGATTTCCCCACCGGCGGGCTGATTGTCGGCACAGAGGGCATCCGCCAGGCATACTCCACCGGGCGGGGGCGCGTCGTCGTGCGGGGGCTGGCCCATATCGAAGAGATGACCAGCGGGCGCTACCGCATCGTCATCACCGAGATTCCCTACCAGCTCAACAAAACCAGCCTCATCGAGCGCATCGCCGAGCTGGCCCGCGAAGAGAAAATCCCCGACATTTCCGACCTGCGCGACGAATCCGACCGGCGCGGCATGTCCATCATCATCGAGCTAAAACGCAGCGCACAACCGAAGAAAGTGCTCAACCAGCTCTACAAATACACCCCGCTGCAATCTACCTTCGGCGTGCAATTGCTGGCGCTGGTAGATGGCGTCCCGCGCCTGCTCTCGCTCAAGCGTGCCCTGCAAGCTTACATCGAGCACCGCCGCGAGGTCATCACCCGCCGCACGCAGTTCGAGCTGGAAAAAGCCCGCGCCCGTGCCCATATCCTCGAAGGGCTGCTCATCGCCCTCGCCAACCTGGACGATGTGATCGAGACCATCCGCCGCTCGCCCGACGCCGATACCGCCAAAGACCGGCTGATGACACGTTTCAAGTTGAGTGAGCTGCAAGCCCAGGCGATTCTCGACATGCAGCTTCGCCGCCTGGCCGCGTTGGAACGGCAAAAGATCGAAGATGAGCATCGCCAGGTGCTGGAGCGCATCGCCTTCCTGGAAGAACTGCTCGCCAACCCGCAGAAAATCCTGGGCGTGATTCAAACCGACCTGTCCGCGCTGGCCGAAAAATACGGCGACGAGCGGCGCACCCACATCGCCGTAGAGGCCAAAGAAGATTTCGAAGAGCACGAGCTGATCTCCGATGAAGCGGTGCTCATCAGCATTACGCTGCGCGGTTACATCAAGCGCGTTGCCGCCAAAGCCTTCCGGGCGCAGAGCCGCGGCGGGCGCGGGGTGGCGGGTCATGCCACCAAAGAAGAAGATGAGGTGATCACCATCATCCCGGCGCGCACCCTCGACACGATGTTGTTCTTCTCCAACAAGGGCAAAGTCTATTCCGAAAAGGTCTATCAAGTGCCCGACGCCGACCGCACCGCCAAAGGCATCGCCATCGCCAACGTGCTGGCGCTCGACTCCGGCGAGGCGATCACCGCCGCAGTTTCCGTACCCAATTTTGGCTCGGTAGAATACATCACTTTGGCCACCGTCAAGGGCCGCATCAAACGCCTGCAACTGACCGAGTTTGCCACGGTGCGGCCCTCCGGCATTATCGCCATCACACTCGACGCAGGCGACGCCCTCGGCTGGGCGCGGCTCACCCACGGGGACGACGAAATCATCCTTGTCACCGAGTTAGGCCAGGCGCTGTGTATTTACGAAGACGAAGTCCGCCCGATGGGACGCTCGGCAGGAGGCGTGACCGGAATCCGCCTGAGCGGGAAGGATCAGGTTGCCAGTATGGAAGTGGTCGAAGAGGGGGGAGAGCTGATATTGGTGACGACCGGCGGCTTCGGGAAACGCACGCCGCTCAAAGATTTCCCCATCAAAGGGCGCGCCACCGGGGGAGTCGTCGCTATGGATAAGGATTCGATCTCGAAGACTGGCGCCATCGCCGCGGCGCGTGTCGTCCAAACATCGGACGAACTGACCATCATTTCCTCAAATGGCGTGGTGCTGCGCGCCCGTGTGGCGGATGTGCGCTCGATGGGACGGGCGGCGCGTGGGGTGCGGTTGATGGATATGCAATCAGGGGATAAAGTGGCTTCGCTGGCGCGAATGCAAGAGATCAAAACCGTTTAAAAAGGCCCGTTTCAAAACAAGAACGACGGGTAGATTTTTTCGGTGATCAACAGAACAACCGGGGCAAAAAGGCAAGCCATCATCAGCAGCATGACGGTGATGAAGAACCGCTGGAAGGGTGTCATCCCCAGGAAGTTGCCCCGCCTGCGGCGCGGCCTGACTTCATCGGTCGGGTAAGAATCCTCTTCTTCCGCGGGGGTTTCATCCTCGAAAGAAGACTCACTGGCCTGGCGTAAATCGTCGAACATAGCATCTCCTCCGATCGCTCGCGATGGGGAAACTGCCGGCTGGCCTATTCGAATTACCTGTAGTTTAGGGCCTTGTGCCCGTGGTGCGCTACACTCTAGCGCCGCCGCCCACAAGGGGCTAAGCTACAGCTTTTCAGTTAACTCGCCGGGCGCAGCCGTACTTCCCCAAACGCGACCGTAAATACATCTCCAAACCGATTGCGCAGTTTCAGCGCGCCATCCACCGCCAACCCGATTACCTGGCCTTCTTCCACTGAAGGAGCTTTATCATCCTGCCCGTCAGAGGCGGAAATTTGCACCCATTCATTGCGGAAAGCCAGGTTCGACTCCCAGGCTCGCAGAAAATCAGCGGACGACAAGCGCGGCCGCCAGCGCAAAAACTCGACCAGCACCGCGTGCAGCAGCTCTTCCCGGTCAACGGGTTTGCCCAGCGCCGTCTCGATGCAAGTCGAAGGGAAGCTGGCTACGCTATCCGGCGGTACGGAGGGGGATGCAACGTTGATGCCAACTCCCATCACCAGCGACGACAACCGGTCGCCGGTCCACTGCGCCTCGGTCAGCACGCCGCACACTTTGCGCCGCTCGATGAGCACATCGTTGGGCCATTTGATTTTTGCGGGCAGTTTGAAGCGGTTGCGCAGCGCATCGGCGACTGCCATCGCACCCAGAGCGGTCATACGAGTGAGGGCGAAGGCGTCTTCGAGCGTGGGCTGCACCACCAGACTGAACGCCAGCGCCGCGCCGGGGGGCGTGAACCATTGGCGGCCTCTGCGGCCCCGCCCGGAAGTCTGTTCGTCGGCGACGACCAGCGCCAGGTCGGGCGCGCCCTGCACAATCCAGCGTGAGGCTTCATCGTTGGTGGAACCGGCCTGGGGGAGATAGCGCACAGCCCCCAGATGTAGATCTGCGAGTCGGGTTTGTAGGGTGGTCTGATCCATAGCTACATTTTACCTCAGTTGGGGCGGTGAGGGTGGCAGAGTCAGGCTGGGCAATTAGCCCTCCGCGCCGGCATTATTCCCGCCGGATTTCGATTGCAGTCGTCCCTTGATGAATTCGTAAACCATCGGCAAAACAGAAATGAGAACGATGGCGATGACGACGAACGAGAAATTATCGCGCACGAAAGGCAGGTTGCCAAACAAGTACCCGCCGAACAGGAACAGCGTCACCCAGGCTATTCCGCCGATCACATTGTAGGCGATGAATTTTGGGTACGTCATCGCCCCGACCCCCGCCACGAATGGCGCGAAGGTGCGAATGATGGGTATGAAGCGCGCGATGATGATCGTGATACCGCCATGTTTTTCGTAGAAGGCGTGGGTGCGGTCGAGGTATTCCTTTTTGAGGAAACGCACATTGCCGCTGAAGGCGCGCGGGCCAATGTAATGCCCAATCCAATAGTTGACCGTGTCGCCGCCGATAGCCGCCGCGCACAGCAAGATATACAGCACCCAGATGTTGAGCGGCGAGCCAAGCGCCGGCGAGGCAAACGTCCCCGCCGCGAAGAGCAGCGAGTCGCCGGGCAGGACAGGCGTTACCACGAAGCCAGTCTCCATGAAAATGACCAAAAACAGGAGCAGGTAGGTCCAACTGTGATATTGCTTGATAACCTCTCCCAGCACTTCGTCCAGGTGGAGGAACAGGTTGATCAGGGACATGATGAAATCCATTGGGTATACCTCGTTTATAAGATTACGCCGAAGCGCATACTACGAGCCGAGCCGTTCGTAGTGCGCACTTCAGTGCGCTGAAGCGCATACTACGAGCCATGTTCGACAACCGGCAAGTATATCATCTTCAAATTGGCCGGCCGGATGACGATAACTTGCGGTCTGCCATTCACCGCGCCAAATATATTGGCCGCAGAGAGTGTGACCGTCTGTGGGCCGGCCACATCCCACACGAAGGAAACGGCATCCGTCAGCCCGCCGGTGTGAGTCACTGGTAGCTGGTGGTCGGCTTGCCAGGTGTAAGTGACGGGTTGACTGGCGGTCAGCGGGGCAATCCCCGCGGTGAAGGTGTACACCGTTTGCGTGATGCCCCTCTCCGGCCCCGTGAGGGTCACTGTTTCCAGGAACCTCCCGGCCGCCAGGGAAACCGCCCGGGCGGCGTTCAATCGCCCGTTCCCAAAGTAGATATCGAAGCCGGGCATGTCTTCATACGAAGGACCAACCTGGTCTTCGGCAGTGGTCAGCAGGATCGTGCGAATCTCAGCGACAGAGTAACTCGGATGAAGCGAGTACAGCAGCCCCATCACGCCGACCACCTGGGGGGTCGCCATCGAAGTGCCGAACCATGCAGCGTAGGTATCGTCCCACATTGTGCTCAGGATGTCCGAGCCGGGCGCGACCAGGTCAACGTGCCCTCCAACATTGGAGAAGCTCGACCGGAAATCCCACGCGTCGGTCGAACCGACCGCGATCACTTCATCGTAAGCCGCCGGGTAATACAGGACCGAAGTTCCGTCGTTCATCATCGCCGCGGCAATCGGCCTCCCGGCGTAATAGGCGTAGCGCACCGCATTGTGCAGTGCGCTCGACTCGCTCGTCCCGCCCATGCTCATGTTAATGGCGTACGCCCCGTTGTCTACGGCATATTCGATAGCCGAAATCCACCACGAGTAGTACCCCCAGTTGCCGTTGTTGAGCGCTTTGAGCGGCATGATGCGGCACGCCCAGCACACGCCCGCCACGCCGATGGGGTTATCGGATGCGGCGGCAATGATCCCAGCCACGTGCGTGCCGTGCCCATAATCATCCTGCGCATCGCCATCGTTGTTGACGAAATCGTAACCGGGAACCAGCTTGCCCGCCAGATCGGGATGATCTAAATCCACACCGGTGTCAATCACCGCCAGTACGACGGCGCTGATGCCGGTCGTCACATCCCACGCGCCGGGGGCGTCAATATCGGCGCCAGGCGTACCGCCCGCCTGCCCGGTGTTGTTCAGCGCCCACTGCTGGTTGAAACTGTCGTCGGAGGGGATTAACCCACCGTAGCCCACAAAATCTGGCTCGGCAAAAGCCACCGCCGGATCGGCGGCGAAGGCGGCTTGCGCCGCGGGCAGATCGCTCCCCGCGGGCAGCGTGAGCACGAACATCCGCCCCATCCCCAACTGCTGCTTCAGGACAATATCTCCCCGGTCGAGATGGAACAACGGGACAGCCGATTGCACGTCGAAACGCGCCATTAATTGATCGAGCGAAGGGGCGCCGATAGACCGGGGGGTGATCGCTTCGAGCGGGTCATCTTTCAACCCGATGAGCAGACGATCCGGGGCTGCGAAGGGGATACCGTTCGAGTGGGCGTTGTGAAGCCAGGATGAGGCCTGCGCGGCCCGCCCCGCCGGAAGCCACAGCCACCCGGCCGCAACGATCAACGCGCCCAGCCCGGCCAGGAAAAGCCAGCCGGTTCGCCTCACGCACCCCCCTGAGCAGCGGCATCGTCGCCGGTCGAAACAGGCGGTTCGGCATCCGCCGATGTTTCCGGCGCGGTTGATTCTGTTTCGACGGGCAGGGTTGCGCCAGCTAACGGCTCCTCCGGCGATCCGAAGGAGGCAATATCGGTTATGCTGGCGGTGGTTGATAGTCCGCCGGACGATAGATCGTCGATTCCTTCCAGGCGCAAAGACCGCCGTAAGGCGAAATTCGACCAGATCAGCAGCACGAAGATCGCTATCGCCAACACCACCACACCTCCGAGGGCGGGCAGCCCTCGACTGGTGACGGCTGGCGGCAGATATTGGTCTGCAAGCGGCAGTGTCACCACCCCGCCGAAGATCGAAAGCGCATTCCACAACCCGTGGATGGTCACTGCCAACAGGTAAGCCACTCCCAATCGGATGTAGCGCCGCTGGCCCCAGGCCGAAGCCAGCGCCCAGCCCATCAGCCCGGCGGTGTAAATGTGCAGGGCGGCTGTGCCCGCCCGCACAACGACCAGCGCCGCCCAGCCTTCGAGGTTGGCCGACGCGCCCAGGTTCTCGACCAGCGCGTAGCCCGCGCCGCTCAAAGCCCCGGCGGCAAAGCCTTCGATGGGAGTCAGTTTTCGCCCGATGAGCAGCCAGACCCCAATCGGTTTGAGCACCTCTTCGATGAGCGGCACGAACACCGCGATGTACAACAAGCCAGAGAACGCCACCGCCGGTTTGACCAGGTAAGGCATCACCCTATCCAACGCCTCTTCCGGCGAAATGGCCCCGTAGCGATAATCGAACGAGAAACGCTGTAACTGCTCCAATAACTCAGGCTGCGTGGCGAGATAGATAATGGCCGCAACAATCATCACCGCCGCGACCAGGATTTCCAGGATGATGATCGCTGCCGGGGCAATGATCAACCCGCTGGTGAACGCCCCCCACGCTCTTTGAGGCGACCCACCCGGAAGGCCGCCCCGCCCGAGTTGGATCATCAGCAGGACGGGGATTCCGATGACGAATACGTGCAATACCGGTAACAGCAGCCACGCCGCCCGGGACAGAGCATCAATTGACGCAATGGCTGCGCCAACTGCCCAAAGAGAGGGCAGCGCCACAATGGACAGGCCGATCACCCAGGTTCTCACCGGCAGCCCAAGCGGGCGGCCAAAATCGGGGATGGGTTTCCCCATCAGCCGCATCACGGCAAACCCGATGGAGGGCAGTGTAAGTACGCCTGCGAAAGCCACACCGGCGGCCATCAACGTGCTGGAAGCGGCCACAACCGGTGAGAAACCGCTTCCAAACAGTTGGGGCGCTACACCGATCAGCAGCAGCCCTGTCAGCCCAAAGGCCAGCAGCGCTGCCACGCCGGTCAACGAAGCCTGCAAAAGTGAAGGCCAGTGAAAACTCGATTTCGAGCTGGTGGTTTGCAACTATTTCTCCTCGATCGTGATCGTCTCGATCACATCCCCCGGCGGCAAATCGGCGTTCTGAGAGGGATCACGCGGGGTCAAAGCCTTCACCACATCCATCCCGGAAATAACCTGCCCGAAGATGGTGTAGCCGCCGTTCAAGTTCGTCGCGGGGGCATAAGTGATGAAAAACTGGCTGCCGTTCGAGTCGGGGCCGGCATTCGCCATCGCCAGCAAGCCCTCGCGGTCGAAGACCAGGTCAGGCGATGTTTCGTTGGCGAAGGCGTAGCCCGGCATGCCAAAACCGGTGCCCGTGGGATCGCCTCCCTGCGCCATAAAACCTGGGATGACCCGATGAAAAGTCACGCCGTCGTACCAGCCTTGTTGGGCAAGGAAGATGAAATTATTTACCGCCATGGGAGCTTTATCGGCAAACAACTCTAACACGATGTCGCCCTTGGCGGTGCGGATCGTCGCCACATACTGCTTCAACGGATCAATCGTCATCGGCGGGCAGTAGGTGAACTGCTTACCCTCGAACAGTGTCAACTCGATGATCATCGAGATGTTGGTTACATCCATCGGGAGAGCTTCGGGCCAGATATTGCGGTTGACCAGCAGAAAAGGCGTGCCCGGCAGGAGACTTTTCTGCCCATCCTCCCAGGCTTTTTGAGCAAACGCCGCGGCCGCTGGGCTGTTGAAGTCAGATGTGAAGCGGGATTGGTTCAAACCGATCTCAGCCGCGGCCGCAATCGCCCAGGTTTTGAACTCATCCGGTGTCAGGCCAGACCATTGCGCCTGGCGGGCGAACAGTAAATCGTGCATCTCCCAGAATTTGCCCTGTGACCCGGCGGCTTCGGCAGCTTGCACCGAGAGCGCGGCTTTGTCATGGATGCTCATCAACGGGAAATGGCGGAAAACGACACGCAAATCATTCGGATATTTTTCTTCGAGCTGCGCCAACACGGGCGCAATGCGCGCGCAGTAGGGTCATTGAAAATCGCTGTACTCGATGATGGTCACCGAGGCGGTGAGTGGGCCGCGCGACCAATCTTTCTCGGTGACATCCGGGAAGAGCGATTGCTCGGTTGGGCCGGGGGTGGGCAGCAGGCTGACCACGGTGCATCCCGCTACCGGGGCTGGCGTCGCAGTCGGATCGGGCAAACGCGTTGCAGTGGCGGTGGGGGTGGGTTTGGCTCCATCCAGTATGGTCGGGATGCCGATTCCGGCCAGCAATAGGAGCACTACCGCCACGATCCAGGCCACCGGGTTGCGAACGAGCGTCCCCAGCCAGTCGCCGCCGGCGGGGGGTGTTTCGCCAGGCGATTGCGGCGACTCGATTTGCTCTGCCGTCGAGGCCTCTGCCTTTGGCTCGGTTGCCTTTGGCGGTGCGGCCCGTGTTTTCTTCGGATTACGTTGCGACATAGCACACTCCAAAACCAGGATTTGCCCAATTGTACCAGTTTATAGTACACTGGTTATCAGTTGGCGGTTGGCGGTGAACAGTGAATGGTTATCAGTTATCAGTAATCAGTGAGCGGCCTGGGCGAAGTCGAAGGGGCGGATGCGGGCGAAACAGCTACGTCGCGACAGCGACCGATATCGCGCGGGGACAGTTTTGGATCGCCCTGCTCGCGGCGATTGCACTGATCCTGGGAGTGAGCGCCTGCACCCCGGGGACAACGCCAATCGCGGCCGTGCAGGATTCGTCTACCCCGGCAGCGACTCCACTCCCGCTGACCCCCACCCCGACGATTCCAGCCTCCGATACTCCCCAGCCTCCCACCCAACCGGCTGCCCATACGCCAACTTCCATTCTGACCGCCGCACCCTCGCCATCCGCCACCGCATCGCCGCTCGCCTGCTGGGCGACCGGCGGGCGCATCGAGACCGGCCAACTGACCACCTCGCTGCTGAATGCCCCACTCGATTACCGCGTTTACCTGCCCCCGTGTTACGATGAGCAGCCGGGCGCGTATTACCCGGTGTTGTATCTCATTCACGGGCAAAGCTTCACCGATGACCAGTGGGACCGCCTGGGCGCAGATACCACCGCCGATACACTGATCGCTTCCGGCGAGGTCGCGCCGTTTCTCATCGTCATGCCACGCGACCGGGTGTGGACAGAGCCGACCAAAGACCGTTTCGGCGAGGCGGTAGTGGGGATGCTGCTGCCGTGGGTAGACAGCCAATATCGCACCATCCCCGACCGCCAATACCGCGCCGTTGGAGGGTTGTCGCGCGGCGGGGGATGGGCAGTGCATTTTGGCCTGGCATATTGGGAACTGTTCGGCGCATTCGGCGCTCACAGCGGGTTCGTTTTCAATACCGATGTGCCCAATGTCAAGACCTGGCTGGCCGATATTCCCGCCGGGCAAATGCCGCGCATCTACCTCGACATCGGCGACAACGACCACCCCGACATCGCCGAATCGGCCGTCTGGCTCGAAAAATTGCTGGCGCAGAAGGATATTCCCCATGAATGGCACATGTTCCACGGTTACCACGAGGAGGCTTATTGGCAAGCCCACGTGGAAGATTATCTACGCTGGTACGCAGCGGAATGGTAGATTGCAGGTGGCGGGTGGCAGGTTGAAGGTTGAAAGTTCGAGCGAAAACCTTCTGGTTTTGAACCTTCAACCTTCGAACTTTGGAACTTTCAACCGTAGAGTATAATCTCCTCATGTCTCTCACCCTATCTCAAGTCGAGCACATCGCCCATCTCGCCCGGCTGGCGCTGACGGAAGATGAAACACAGCAATACTGCGCCCAACTGTCGGCGATTTTGGAGCATTTTACCCGCTTGCAGGCGGTGGACACATCCAGCCTGCCGCCCGCCGCGAGCGGATCGCCCGCCGGGAGCAATCTGCGTTCCGACGAGCCGCGCCCCGGGCTGGAACGGGACATCCTTCTTCGTACCGCGCCGGATGTGGTCCACGATCAGTTCCGCGTGCCGCCGGTGTTAGAAGAGCAGTGACCAGTAATCAGTCATCAGTAAGCAGTAATATGGTGGATAACTGGTGCCTGGCACTGATCACTGATCACTGATCACTGATAACTGGTCACTGATGACTGCCCTCACCACCCTCTCCCTCGCCCAAACCGCCGCCGCTCTGCGCCGCGGCGACTTTTCCAGCCGCGAGCTGACCCAGGCTTGCCTGGCGCGCATCGCCCGGTTGGAGCCAGCCCTGCACGCCTTCATCACCGTCACCCCCGAGCTGGCGCTGGCCCAGGCCGATGCCGCCGATCACCGGCTGGCCGAATGGCGGCGACTCTCTCCCCCATTTTCATCTTTTGCAAATGGGGGAGGGCCGGGGTGGGGGTTGCTTGGAATCCCCATCGCCGTGAAAGATGTGCTGTGCCTGAAAGATGTACGATGCACGGCGGGATCGCGCATTCTGGAAAATTTTATCGCGCCGTACACCGCCACGGCTGTCGAACGGCTGCTGGCGGCAGGCGTGGTCATTCTCGGCAAAACCAACACTGACGAATTTGCCATGGGTTCCTCCACCGAGAATTCAGCCTATGGGGTGACGCACAATCCGTGGGATATGTCGCGTGTGCCGGGCGGGTCTTCGGGTGGGAGCGCAGCGGCAGTGGCGGCGCGGCTGGCTCCGGCGGCGCTCGGCACCGACACGGGCGGCAGCGTGCGCCAGCCGGCGGCGTTCTGCGGCCTCACCGGGCTGAAACCCACCTACGGGCGCGTCTCTCGTTATGGTTTGATCGCCTACGGCTCGTCGCTGGACTGCGTGGGGGCGCTGGCCCGTTCGGCGGAGGATGCGGCAATCGTATTCACTTCGATGGCTGGCCGCGACCCGCAAGATGCAACCACACTGGATGTCCCGGTCGAGACGATCACCATCCGGGATTCAACGCCTCTTGCCGATTTGCGTGTCGGTATCCCGCAGGAATACTTCGTCGCCGGGATGCAGCCGGAGGTCGAATCCGCCGTGCGGGCAGCCATCCAAACTCTCGAAGCGCTCGGTGCGGTCGTCGAGCCAATTAGCCTGCCGCACACGCAAGATGCCCTGCCGGTATATTACATTATTGCCCCGGCGGAAGCCTCCGCCAACCTGGCGCGTTTCGATGGGCTGCGCTACGGCCCGCGCCAGCCCGCCGACGGGCTGTGGGACGTGTTCCGCAATACGCGCGGCGAGCGCTTCGGCGCGGAGGTCAAGCGCCGCATCATGCTGGGGACGTATGCCCTCTCGACGGGATATTACGATGCCTGGTATGGGCAGGCGCAGCGGGTGCGGGCGCTCATCCGGCAGGATTTCGAGCAAGCCCTGGCTCGGGTGGACGTGATCGCCGCGCCGGTCACGCCAACGACGGCCTTTTCCATCGGCGCGCACGGCGACGACCCGCTGGCGATGTACCTCGAGGACATTTTTACCCTGCCCGCCAACCTGGCCGGCGTGCCCGCGCTGGCCTTCCCGGTCGGGTTCGACAGCCGGGGGCTGCCGGTGGGGATGCAGTTGATGGGACCGCATTTCCGTGAGGATATGTTGCTGCAAGCCGCGCACGTATTCCAGCAGGCGACGGAGTGGCATAAATCAAGCCCAATGGTGTAAAATGGATGCGCATATTGAATTTGACGATGAATGGTCCAGGCAGGATTTGGAAGATGTGGTTTTCGCTTCGTCAATTTATCTGATTCTCATTGAGCCAGATGATGAATCGAGTAGACCGCGTTTGGAGGTAGAGCGATGAGACAGGATTCAGCAACAATTGAACGTGATGTAAATCAAAGAGGCATCACGAATATCATCGTACACGGTTTTAAATCCATTTCGGAAGAAACAACCATTGAAATCCGCCCTTTGACGATTCTCGCAGGAGCAAATAGCTCCGGCAAATCTAGCATTATGCAGCCATTGCTGCTCATGAAGCAAACTTTAGAAGCCGTTTATGATCCAGGCTCATTGCTGCTCGATGGGCCAAATGTGAGATTCACTTCCGCTGAACAATTTCTTTCCCTCCTTGCTGAATTACCGCCTGATATTTCTTTTGAAATCGGAGTTGAAATAGATGGCGATATGTTTCTTTCCAATACATTCGAGAAACAGCGTCAGCATGGTATCGAACTGTCCACTATGTCCTTTGGCTCTAAAGATACAAAAGCGATGCTCACTTTTCCCATGGCTCACGATGAAATAGTTCCTGTCGTCAACGAAATTGCTAAAGGGATGAGGTGGGAAGGCAAAAATATGCATTGGAAATTACGCCGAGAGAGGTGTTTTTTCAACCTCGATCTGACCCTAGGTGAGGAAACGCTACAGACATTAGATATAGCAAGTCCATTCAAATACTGCATTCGCCACATAATTCATGTCCCTGGATTACGGGGCAACCCACAACGCACTTATAAAACCACCGCTGTCAGCGCTGAATTTCCAGGCACTTTTGAGAACTATGTCGCCAGCGTTGTCAAAAATTGGCGGACTAAACAAGATTACCGAATTGATATTCTAGGTCAAGCATTGGCAACTCTTTGCCTGACCTGGCGAGTAACGGCTCACCAAATTGACGATACTCAAGTAGAGCTTCAAGTAGGTCGTTTGCCTTATGGAACAAAAAAAGGCAAACAAGATATGGTCAGCGTTGCCGACGTTGGTTTTGGAGTTTCTCAGGTTTTACCCGTACTCGTTGGATTGCTGGTCGCCGAGCCAGGCCAACTCGTATATCTGGAACAGCCAGAGTTGCATCTGCACCCGCGCGCACAAGTGGCCCTGGCTCAAATCCTCGCTGACGCCGCCAATCGCGGCGTGCGTGTGGTGGCCGAAACGCATAGCAGTTTATTATTATTAGGCGTTCAGTCTTTAGTGGCTGAAGGTTACATTTCACCGGATAAAGTTAAATTGCACTGGTTCAAACGCCGTGATGATGGCGTAACGGAAGTTTCCAGCACCGACTTGGATCGAGCAGGATCGTTTGGAGATTGGCCTGAAGATTTTGCAGAAGTTGACCTGGCTATTCAAAGTCGCTATCTGAATGCCGCCGAGTCGCGTCAACAGACGAAATAATGACCGCCAAACGATCTCTCCGTTCTAAACGCCTCGTCATTGATGCCTCGGTCGCTCACGCAGCCGGCGGGAAGGAGGCAATATTCCCCACTTCCAAGTATTGCCGCGAGTTCCTCCTGGCTGTGCTTTCGATTTGCCACCGCATGGTTGTGACCCCTTCCATCTCCGATGAATGGAACCGTCACCAATCCTATTTCGCCCGCACGTGGCGAGTTTCGATGGTAGCTCGCAAGAAAATTGTGAATCTACCTGACATCGAGAACGAGACATTGAGAAATCGGGTGGAAAGCGCTTCCCCATCAGAATATGCCCAAAATGCCATGCTCAAAGATATGCGCCTGATCGAAGCGGCTATCGAAACCGATCTCACTGTGGTCTCATTGGATAATGAGGCCAGGGACCTTTTTCATAAGTGCGTCCATCGGGTCGGCGAACTCAGAAATATCGTTTGGGTTAATCCTGCTGCTCCCGAAGAATCCCCTGTTCGATGGCTGGAAAGCGGGGCTAAACCAGATAAACAGCGAAGACTCGTCAATAAAGCGTCTGCCGATTGATCTTTGCAACAAGGATACTTATGCTTCCCTCCCTCCCCCTCACCACCGACGATTTCAAAACCTGGCCCTGGCCACAAATCGAGCCATATTTCAATGATCTTGCCGCCTGCCCGCTCGATGAGGGCAATGTTGCCGGCTGGCTGGCCGATTGGACGCGCCTCGGCAAACTGTTGAGTGAGACCTATCAGCGCCTCTACGTGGCGACGACGGTCAATACGACAGATACTCTCGCCCAACAGCGATTCAATGCCTTCGTGGATGATATCTACCCCCAGGCGCAGGCGGCCGAACAGACGCTCAAACAGAAGTTGTTGGCGAGCGGGCTGGAACCGGCAGGATTCGACATCCCGTTGAAGAATCTGCGCGCCGAGGCCGATTTGTACCGGGAGGCCAATCTGCCGCTGCTCTCCGAAGAACTGAAATATTGGATCGAATACGATCAGATCATCGGCGCGCAGACGGTGGTATGGGAGGGCGCAGAACTGACCCCCACCCAGCTTCGCCCGGTCTTCATGCAGCCCGACCGGGAACGGCGCGAACGCGCCTGGCGGCTGGCGGCAGAGCGCCAACTGGCCGACCGGGAGCGCATCAACGATCTGTGGGTAAAGAATATGACCCTGCGGCGCCAACTGGCCGCTAACGCCGGGCGTCCCGACTACCGCGCCTACCGCTGGCAGCAACTGCTGCGCTTCGACTACACCCCCGAGGATTGCAAGCATTTCCACCGGGCTATCGAGGCTGTGGTCGTGCCGGTCGCCAGCCGGATTTACGAGAAGCGCCGCAGGCAATTGGGGTTGCAAACACTGCGACCCTGGGACGTAGATGTGGATGCCCTCGGTCGGGAGCCGCTGCACCCGTTCAAGGATGTCCGCGAATTGGAGGCGGGCGTCGCCGCCATGTTCGATCGTCTCGACCCGGAGTTGGGCGCGCACTTCGCTGTAATGCGCCGTGAATCCCTGCTCGACCTGGACAACCGCAAAGGCAAGGCCCCCGGCGGCTACTGCACCGAATTTATGGTCGCCCAGCGCCCGTTTATTTTCATGAACTCGGTGGGCGTTCACGACGATGTGCAGACCCTGCTGCACGAGGGCGGGCACGCTTTTCATGTTTTCGAGACGGCGCATCTGCCGTACATTCAGCACCTTCAAATCGGGATGGAGTTCAATGAAGTGGCCTCGATGGCGATGGAATTGCTGGCCTCGCCGTACCTGCCCGCCAGCCGGGGTGGTTTTTACACCGAGGCTGATGCCGCCCGCGCCCGCATCGAGCATCTCGAAGGGATGCTGCTCTTCTGGCCGTACATGGCCGTCGTGGATGCGTTCCAACATTGGGCCTACGAGAATCACGACGCCGCCAGCGACCCATTCAATTGCGACGACTGCTGGGCCGACCTGTGGCATCGCTTCATCCCCGGTGTGGATTGGAGCGGGCTGGAAGATTCGATGATGACCGGCTGGCAGCGCAAGCAGCACATCCCCCAGACGCCGTTCTATTACATCGAGTACGGGCTGGCGCAGCTTGGCGCGGTGCAGGTATGGCGCAACGCCTTGCGAGACCAGGCCGGTGCAGTGGCAGCCTACCGCAGGGCGCTCTCGCTCGGGGGAACCGTGCCGCTGCCGCAGCTCTACGCCGCCGCCGGGGCCAAGTTTGCCTTCGATGAGGAGACGATGCAGACTGCGGTCGAGGTTATCGAGCAAACAATCGCATCCCTCGAAATGAGTTGAGTAAAACGTAAAGCGTAAAACGTAAGGCTTTACGCATTACGTTTTACGCTTTACGTTTTCTTTCTTACGGCTTACACTTCCCCTGCCGCACAACCAACCTTACCCGTATCGAAGGAGATTTTATGGTAATCCTTTGGCGTATCTTTGTACTTTTCACGCGTGTCGCGCTGTTCTCGTGGGGCGGCGGCCCGGCCTCGCTGGCGCTGATGCAGCGCGAGTCCACCTCCGCATTGTGGACGCCTCCCGGCCAGACAACGCCGGTTCCCTGGATCGGTCCCGAAGAATTTGCCGATGCGGTGGCATTGGGCAATGCCCTACCTGGCCCGGTCGCTCCGCAGGTTTCGGCTTATGTGGGCTACAAACTGGCCGGTTTTTGGGGCGCGGTCTCAGCCGCTGCCGGTACCGTTGTGCCGACCACGTTGTTGATGCTCATCGGCATCGTATATTTCTTCGGCGTCAAAGATAACGTGGCGATCCAGAGTATGTTGAAGGCCGTGCGCCCGGTCGTGGTCGGGCTGCTGCTGTGGACGGCTTATGATATGGCCAATACCGTGTTCAGCGCCAAGAAACTGGGCTGGGGGCCAGCCTTATTGCAGGGATGGGATAAAATCCTGTTCGTCCTGGCAGCTTTTGCGCTGCTGACGTTTACCAAGATCAACCCCGTCTTCATCATTCTGGGAGCTTCGGGGCTGGGATTCACGGTGTATTATCTAATCCCGATGCTCTTTTAATTACCCCCAAGGGGGCGCAGACTTCCCCCGGTGATTCGTTTCCCTTGAAATGAGCTGCGTAAAACGTAAAGCGTAAAACGTAAGCCTTTACGCATTACGTTTTACGCTTTACGTTTTTTTTCTGGACGATCAGCGCCGAACGATGGGCAGGTAGACGGTATTCTGCCCGGCCTGGATCTGACCGCCGCCCCAGTAGCCGCCGGTCAGGATGTAGCCGCTGCCAGTGAGCGTCCCGGCATCGGGCTGGCCGATCGTGCTGCTCAGGGTATATCCCGTCCCGCTGATGTCGCCGCCCCCGCCGTCAACGGTCCACCAGGTGAGCGAATATCCCGTGGGCTGGGCATAAGCCACGCCGCTCCACAGCAGCACGGCAATAGCCAGTAAGCAGATGAGCATTATTTTTATCTTCATCACAAACCTCCGCGGGGTTAATTCTGCACTTCGGTCAGGATCAGTTTGATTGTGTAGATATAGAGATTAGCAGTGGCTGCATTATCATTGTCAAAAGTGAAATGGACCCAGCTCGAATCGTCGAATGCTACGCGCGGTGTGGCGGCAGTCATGGTGTAGCAAGTGAAGGCAGTGGCTGTTTGATCGTCGGTGCTACCGACATACTGAACCGCTGATGCTCCGCCTGCGCCATCGTGTTTCGCCGCGTATGTGTTGTCAATTCTGGTGTTGGCGGCAGCCTTATAGCACACCTCCAGCGACTTGACGTACATCGTTTCGCCAAACAGCGTTCCATAAGCCGAAACGGGGACTGAAACGTACTGGTTCGCAGCCGATGCAGCTAGAGAGACCTTCATACTGCCGTTGCCTTGCACCCCCAAGGTCACACCGTCCGCGCCTTCGCGCGCCACCATGCTGACTGGGCTGAGGAACAGCTCGGTATCGGCGGTGCTGTAGATGCCGCCGTTTGCGGAAACTGCGCGGCCAGTTGCGCCGCCGGGAGCTACAACGAGCAGGCCAACGCCGCCCACTGCTGCTGAACTGTCCAAGTACAGTGCATAAGGAAGGGTTGAGCCTGTCCAGGTTTCACCGTAGTGATTGTGGTCGGGGATGTTGAGCGCGTACACGGCATACGGCACAGCGCTGAGGCGCTGCGGGGTGAGCGTGACCCCGGTGGCTGTTCCGCACCACACTTCGATTTGTATGTAGCGCTCTTCTCCGTTGAATGCATTGGCGCCATACTCGTTGCCGTCGTTGAGCCTGACGGTAAAGTAGCCATGCTCCACCTGAACGTTGTTGTGATCGTCTGATGCGCCAATCACATTGCCGCCGGAGGCTGCGTCGAGCAAGAGGAATCGCAGATCGCAGCTATCGTGGATGGGTGTGCCGGTATCGTCGGTGAGGTAGCCCTGGTAGGTAAAGCTGTTGTCCAGTGCAGCCTGCGGCGCGGCTGGTAAACCGCCAGATTGAGCGGCGGCTCCGGCAACCCCCAGAACGAGCGTCGCCAGAACGATGATGGTTACGAGCAATTTTTTGTGGTTCATGATTTTTCCCTTTCTGTGTCTGATGTGAAGAGTGGTTGGTTCTTGTAGAAGATTGTGGAGGATTTATTCCGTCATCTCGCTCAGGATGACTTTGACAGTGAAGATGGTGATATCAGGCTCGGTCGTGTTGGTGAAATACAGGTGGATCTGCACGTAGCTTGAATTATCAATCATCCTGCGGGTGGTGGCCTCAATCGTATAGCATTCTCGGGCTGTACTGCTATGGTCGGTGCCGCTGCTCAGATAGGTTGAATAGGTTTCATTGTTTCCTTTATAGGCTCCTGTGGATGTGATATAACCGACGGTCGCGCTGGTTTTGTAGCAGATTTCCAGCGATTTGATGTAAACCGGCGTGCCAAAGGCAATCCCGGCGGTGGAGATCGGAACTACAACCAGCCGCTCTCCAGTGCCAGCGCCAACTTTTTCGATGCGCACACCGCCGTTATCAAGCGGGGTGAAGGTCAGGTCGGTGAAGCTGTCGCGGCGCATGGCGGTGAAGGGGCTTAGATACACCTCGGTGTCTGCGGTGGAGCTGATGACGCCGCTGCCAGTGGCAGCGAGGGCAATCCCATCAACACTGTTCGCTTCGATGCCGATCCCGCTCCATGCCGACCCGAATACGCCAATGCCATTATCTTCAAAGTTACTACCCAACACCCCGATATCACCTTCGTTATAGCTAAAGCCATAGACTCCAACTCCGGTGCCGGATTTCCCTCCTACGCCAATATCGCCCTCTCCCATAACCCCATAACCATATTGAGACTCGGATTTGCCGTACACGCCGTAGGCCTGTGCGTCAGCGGCGGTGTTATGGCCGTAGACTCCAGACCCGACATTTGAATTCGTTTCGCCGTAAACGCCATGGGCGCTAAAACCGCCACTGGCGGTGTTGAGGCCATACACACCAGAACCTTCCCACGAGCTGGTGGTGCCCCGCACGCCATAGTTCGTGCCGCTGGTCGCGGTCGCATCTCCCCACACGCCGTAGCCGCCCGTAGAAGCCGTCCGGCCCAGAACGCCAATGCCTCCACCAGTAGATGAACTGGCGACCCCATAGAACCCGACCCCCATCGCTGAAGAAACGGTGGCATAGACGCCGTTACCGTCACCGCTCAGCGTCAGACCAGGGCCTGTTCCGCTCCAGCTTGCGCCCCAGTGATTATGGTCACTGCGGGAGGCGGTATCGGCGCTGCCCGAACCGCTGAAGCTCACGCTGAACTGGCCGCCTGACAACGACAGCCCGTCCCCGGCGCTGTACGTGGTGTTGTCATCCACGTTATCGGCGAAACCGGCGGGAACATCGGTCAGACCTTTCCACGAGGCGCTGACCGCGTAGCCGGCCATGGGGGCAATGTCCAGCCGTTGGCGGGGGGAAAGAACCGTGTAATCGCCGCTCCCGGAGGGGCAGCGCACGCCAATTCCCAGGTAGCGCGGCTCGCCGACGAAAGCGGTGCTCCCAAACTCGTTGGAAGCATTCACCCGGGCGGTGAAGTAGCCATCGGTCACAACGATCCCTGTGGCCAGGCTTTCAGAGCCGATGGGAGTCAGGGCTGATGTAGAGTCCCACAGGGTGAAGCGAAAGTCGCAGGTATCATTCACCGGGCTGCCAGCGTCGTCTTTGAGCTGGCCCTGATAAGTAAATCCGGGGCCGACGGGGCCGGCGGGCTCGGTGAGGCCGGAGAGTCCCGCCGGGTGAGCGGAGGCGGCTGCCACGCTCACCAGCAGTGCGGCGAGGACGATCAGGATAGTCAGGTTACGTTTGATATTCATGGTTATCCTTTCTGGCGGCCTGCAGGCCGCCGCAGAACGAACGCCAGGCCAACGATTGTGAGGCTCAATGCAAGCCACGGCCAGGGGGTTGATAGAGGCGAGGTCGCCCCTGACTGATGTTCTAACGTGGCGACGCGCGCCTCCAAAGATGCGATCTGGGCATCCTTCTCCTCGACGATCTCATTCAGCCCCTGGATTGCCGCCAGCGCCACACCGTCGGCGTCCACCATGCTGATTGTGGTGTCGCTTTCGCCCGTTCCGAAGGCGGCGT
>DYIZ01000227.1:5882-6744 GCA_020723385.1 Candidatus Aquidulcis sp. | reverse complement strand
CGCTGCTCGAGCGCACGCTGGACGACTCGGCCAACCGGCGCACACTGCTGCCCGAAGCGTTCCTCGCCGCCGATGAGCTGCTGCGCACCGCGACCAAGATCGTCGAGGGGCTGGTGATCCGGGAGGAGGCCGTGGCCCGTAATTTCGCCGTCTATGGGCCGTTTGCGGCTATCGAGCGGGTATTGATGGCGCTCGGCAAAGCTGGCGCTGACCGGCAGGCGATGCACGAACGGCTGCGCCAGCACGCCCTGGCCGCATGGGACGCGATGCAAGCCGGGACTCCCAACCCGCTGATTAACCTGCTCGCCGCCGACCCCGATCTGCTGCGTTATCTCCCCGAGAGCGAGGTTCGCACCCTGATGGACGCCTCCCACTATCTTGGCGATGCCCCCCGGCGGGCGCGGGAGATGGCGCAGGAAATTCGACAGGGAATAGAAGACCGGTGACGGAAGACGGAAGACGGTAGACGGTAGACGATGGACGGTGGATCGAGAAACTTTACGATCCACCGTCCACTGTCTTCTGTCCTTTCATTCCCCCGGCACCCGAATGATCTCTTCCCGTCCCGGCCCGGTGGCGACCTGGCTCACCGGCACGCCGATCAATTCCTCCACTTTGCGTACGTAAGCCTGGGCAGCTTTTGGAAGCTGGTCGAACTCGCGCAGGTCTTTCGTCGAGCTTTGCCAGCCGGGCAGTTCGATGTATTCCGGTTTGACCGTTTCCAGCCAGTAGGCGTCGCCTTCCCAATACTGATGCAGCGCCCGGTCGCCGCTGTGATGGTAACCGACGCACAGCTTGATCTTGGGCAGGCCGTCGAGCACGTCCAGCTGGCGACGCGCTGCCACGCCCTCGTCGTGGCCCC
>DYIZ01000227.1:0-5872 GCA_020723385.1 Candidatus Aquidulcis sp. | reverse complement strand
GCTTGGTGAGGGCGATCTCGGTGAAGCCGTTGAGCTGGGCGGTGAAGCGCACCAGGGTGGCGTCGAACCAGCCGCAGCGCCGCGGCCGCCCGGTGACGGTACCGAACTCGGCCCCAGCTTCGCGGATGGCTTCGCCGGTCTGGTCGAGCAATTCGGTGGGCATGGGGCCGCCGCCGACGCGGGTGGTGTAGGCTTTGGCAACGCCGACGATGCGGGTCAGCCAGCGGGGGGCGATTCCCAATCCCGCCGCCGCGCCCCCCGCAATCGTGGTCGAAGCCGTGCAGAAGGGGTACGTCCCCCAATCGTTGTCCAACAAACTGCCCTGCGCGCCCTCCAGCAGGATCGAGTCATTCTTTGCCAGCGCCTCCTGGATCAATCCAAACGGCTCGCGCACCACGCTGCGCAGGAGGTCGAACTGCGCCAGCTTTTCGGTGTAGACCGCCTCGAAATCCAGCGGCTCGACGCCGAACGTCTCGAACAGCCCGTTCTTGATGCCGAGTTGGATACGCAGCTTCTCGGCGAAGATGGGCGGGTTCGCCAAATCGGACAGGCGGATTCCGTTGTAGCTGACTTTGTCGGCGTAGACCGGGCCGATGCCGCGCCCGGTGCTGCCGGTGAGTCCTTTGCCCTTGGCGGTTTCGTACAATGCTTCGAGGCGCGGGTGGTAGGGCATGATGACGTGGCAGCGCGGCGAGGCCCACAGCCGGCTGGCGAGGTCAATGCCCTTGCTTTGGATATTTTCGATCTCGCCGAGCAGCGTGGCGAGGTTGAGCACCACCCCCGGCCCAATGACGCAGGCCGCGCGGGGGTTGGAAAACCCGTTGGGGGTCAGGCGCAATTTGAACGTGCCATACGGGTTGACTACGGTATGCCCGGCGTTGTCGCCGCCATTGTAGCGGGCGACCACGTCGGCGGATTCGGACAGCATGTCCACGATCTTGCCTTTGGCTTCATCGCCCCATTGGGCGCCGATGACGGCTGTGACGGACATAAGACCTCCTATCGAAATACTGAGATTCCACTACTGGATGATTCGATCACGAATAACACGAATGGACGAATAGCACGAATTCAAACCAATAAAATCATTCGTGGTATTCGCAAATTCGTGACATTCGTGATAGAGGATCAACTTCCATGTTGAAAATGTTGAGATTAATTTTCGACATTACCGATACAACCTCATCCGCTCTGCGGACACCGCAAAATCTATGAGAAAATCCAAAATGGCAGCCAGGTAACGCGGGTCGCGGATCAGGCCGTCCTGGCTCAGATGCAGATGGGTGGCTCTCAAATTAAGGTTGAAGCTGCCCTGCCGTTTGATTTTGAGCAGCCCCTGCCGCACCAGGCTCGATCCCAGCAAGCGCCGGGTAACATCGGGCATGTTGTTTTCGAGAACCTTGAATTGGGAATCGAATTCCGCGACGCCGCTCAATTGGTTGATCTGCCGGATTTCCTGGATCACGCGCTGTTGATAGGCGGATTGAAGCGCCGGGACAGGCTGTTTTGACTTTTGCCCGGCCTGGAATTTCTCCAATATTTTTTCCTTCACGAAATTCCAGTTGAGCTTGATGTGTTTGTCCTCGAAGCTCAAAGCCAGGCCATCCACCGACTGAAGATGGACGGTGATCGAGGTGCGGATAAGGCGTTTATCCTCGACAGATTCGATTGTGACCTTGTGACCGCGGTAATTACCTCCCAACCCAACCCCGCTTTGTAATCCCAAAAAGCCCTTTGGATACCGACGATAGGCTAACCCGATCGCACTGCCGATCCATTTCCAAATTGGATACCAGTTCAACCGGTCGAACAATGCCAGGACCAGGATGAAGGCAAATACAACCAATACAACTTTCTCGTAGTCGGGTATATTCAACCGATCTTCGACATTGAGTAATATAAACAATAACCGAAAAAGCTCAAAGGTAGCTATGACAAAAGCAACCGACCGGCTGATCGTAATCAACAGCATATCGCGCCGTCGTGGGATGATTTGGTTGAGACTTTGGTCTGCCAGCATAAAATTATTCCCTGAAATCGTGGTCAAGACTATTGTACAATAAAACGCAGAACGTGAACTGTAAAACCTGGGGCTTTTACGATATTACGTTGTACGCTGTTACATTTTACGAATTCCGCTTTATAATCTCCCCCCGGAGGCTTTCCTATGAACATCCGTCCCGATCTTGGTTTGACCTTTGCCGACGTGCTGCTCGTCCCCAAACGCTCGGCCATCCGCTCCCGCTCGGCGGTGGACACATCCACCTGGCTGACCTCTGATATCCGGCTGACGATCCCCGTCGTCAGCGCCAACATGGACACCGTGACCGAAACCCAAATGGCGGTCGCTATGGCGCACGCCGGCGGAATCGGCATTCTCCATCGTTTCATGCCGGTCGAACGGCAAGCCGAGATGGTGCGCCGGGTCAAGCGCACCGAGAGTCACGTCGTCGAGCACCCGGTGACCATCCGCCCGCAGGCCACACTGGCTGAAGCGCGCGTCAGGATGGAGGAAACCATGATCGGCGGGCTGGTCGTCACCGGCGAGGATGGCCGCCTGCTGGGGATGCTCACCACGCGGGATGTGCTGCTGACCCAGGATCTCTCGGCCACCGTGGAGAGCCTGATGACCCCGCGCCAGCGGCTGATCGTGGCGGCCAAAGACGCCACCCTCGACGCCGCCCGGCTGACGCTGCACACCCACCGCATTGAAAAACTCCCCCTGGTGGACGCCGACGACCGTGTGGTGGGTCTCATCACCGCACAGGATATCATCAAATTACAGGAGCATCCCCAGGCCACCAAAGACGGCAAGGGGCGCCTGCGCGTCGGAGTGGCGGTTGGCGTACGGTCATCTGACCTGGAGCGGGCTGCAACTTGTATCGAGGCGGGAGCCGATGTGCTGGTGATTGACATCGCTCACGGGCATGCCGATCACGTCATCGAGATGGTGAAGATGCTCAAGCGGGAATTTCCCCGCTCGCCGGTGATCGCCGGCAACGTGGCGACCGCTGATGGCGTGGAAGATCTCGCACAGGCAGGGGCCGATGCCATCAAGGTGGGCGTCGGCTCGGGGTCAATTTGCACGACCCGCATCGTCACCGGTTTCGGAGTGCCGCAGCTCACCGCCATCGCCGATTGCGCCGCGGCTGGCGCCAAACTCGGTGTGCCCATCATCGCCGATGGCGGCATCCAGACCTCCGGGGATGTGACCAAAGCCCTGGCGGCAGGGGCCAGCACCGTGATGATCGGCAGTATGCTGGCGGGAACGGAAGAAAGCCCCGGCGCGGCAGTCATCCGCGAGGGACGCCGTTACAAAGTCGTGCGCGGCATGGCCTCGCTCACCGCCAACGTGGCCCGCAAGGAGATCGAGCAGCAGGGGGAAGTTGATCCCGACGAGATCGAGAAAGTCGTGCCCGAAGGCGTGGAAGCGCTCGTGCCGCATCGCGGCGCGGTCCGCGACATCTTGCACCAGCTCTTGGGCGGTCTGCACTCAGGGATGAGCTATGCCGGCGCGTCCACGCTGGAAGCGCTGCGCCAGAACGCGGAATTCATCCGCATCACCGGGGCGGGGATGCACGAGTCAGGCGCGCATGATGTGAGTGTGCTGTAACCCGGCGTGTCAGATTCCCGTTAGAAATCGCCAAACTGTCCATTCCCCTCTTGACTTTCCTCGAAAACTTCGGTATGATACGGCACGGTTTAGCACTCAGGGATATAGAGTGCTAAACCATATGTCTTGAATCAACACATTTCAATCCCAATTCGGAGGTGAATATGTCACTCAATCTTAAGCCCCTCGGCAACCGCGTCGTAATCGAACCGCAGGAACAGGAAGAAATTACTGCGGGCGGCATCGTGCTTCCCGAAACAGCCAAGGAAAAGCCCCAGAAGGGCACCGTGCTTTCCATCGGACCTGGCGACCGCGATGACAAAGGCAAGCGCATCGAGCTGGATGTCAAAGTGGGCGACACCGTGTTATTTGCCAAGTATGCCGGCACCGAGATCAAGGTGGAAGGCAAAAAACTGCTCATTCTGCGCGAGACCGATATTCTCGCCATTGTCGAAAACAAGTAATCATTTTCCTAAGGAGTAAGAATCTATGGCAGCCAAGCAACTCGTTTTTTCGGAAGAAGCACGCCGCAAGTTAAGCCGCGGCATGGATATCCTGGCGACTGCGGTGACCACCACCCTCGGCCCCAAGGGGCGCAACGTCGCCATTGACCGCAAATTCGGTTCCCCCACCATCACGCACGACGGCGTCTCCGTCGCTAAAGAGATCGAGCTGGAAGACCCATTTGAAAATATGGGCGCTCAACTGCTCGAAGAAGCCGCCACCAAGACGAATGACATCGCCGGCGACGGCACCACCACCTCCACTGCCCTGGCGCACGCCATCGTCGTCGAGGGTATGAAGAACCTCGCCGCCGGCGCCAACCCCATGCTGGTCAAGCGTGGCATCGAAGCCGCCGCCAAGGCCGTGGCCGATAAAATCAAGGCCCAGGCCATCGAAATCACCACCAAAGACGAAATTGGCAACGTGGCCTCCATTTCGGCGCAGGACCGCGTCATCGGCCAGTTGATTGCTGACGTGATGGACAAAGTCGGCAAAGACGGCGTCATCACCGTCGAAGAGTCCAAAGGCCTCGAGTTCGAGACCGAGTACGTCGAAGGTATGCAGTTCGACCGCGGCTACATTTCGGCCTACTTCGTCACCGACACCGAGCACATGGAAGCTGTCATCAACGACGCTTACATCCTGATCAACGAGAAGAAAATCTCCGCCGCTCAGGATATCGTCCCCATCCTCGAGAAACTCGTCCAGATTGGCAAGCGTGAGC
Source organism: Candidatus Aquidulcis sp. (assembly GCA_020723385.1). Taxonomy (GTDB): domain Bacteria; phylum Chloroflexota; class Anaerolineae; order Anaerolineales; family UBA4823; genus DYIZ01. The sequence goes on along the minus strand of DYIZ01000227.1, from coordinate 1,031 downwards.
TGATCATTTTGGCCGAAGACGTAGACGGCGAAGCCCTGGCGACCCTCGTGCTGAACAAACTGCGCGGGATGCTCAACGTTGTCGCCATCAAAGCCCCCGGCTTTGGCGACCGCCGTAAGGCGATGCTGCAAGATATTGCCATCCTCACCGGCGGGCAGGTTATCTCGGAAGAGACCGGCCGCAAGCTGGAAACCGTCACCCTCGCCGATCTGGGCAAGGCCGAGAAAGTTGTCTGCACCAAAGACGACACCACGATTGTGGGCGGCAAGGGCGACTCGAAAGGCATCAAGGGCCGCATTGACCAGATCCGTGTCGAGATTGACAAGAGCACCAGCGATTACGACAAGGAAAAGCTGCAAGAACGCCTGGCCAAGTTGTCCGGCGGCGTCGCCATCATCCGTGTAGGCGCAGCCACTGAGACCGAGCTGAAAGAGAAGAAGCACCGCGTCGAAGACGCTCTCTCCGCTACCCGTGCCGCTGTCGAAGAAGGTATCGTCCCCGGCGGTGGTGTGGCCCTTATCAATGCCATGCCCGCTCTCGACAACCTGAAGATGGACAGCGATGATGCCCAGATTGGCGTCAACATCGTCCGCAAGGCGTTGGAAGTCCCCATCCGCAAAATTGCCGAGAACGCTGGTAAAGACGGCTCGGTCATCCTCGAGAATGTCCGCCGCGAACAGAAGGCCAAGAAGAACCTGAACATCGGGTTCGACGTGCTCAAAGAAGAGTACGGTGATATGGTCAAGAACGGCGTGATTGATCCCGCCAAGGTAACCCGTGGCGCCCTCGAGAATGCCGCCTCCATCGCAGCGATGATCCTCACCACCGAGGCCCTCATCACCGACCTCCCCGAGAAAGAAAAACCCGCTCCCATGCCCCCCGGCGGCGGAATGGACTACTAGAAAATCAGAGACCCTGAGGGCCAATGACCCTCAGGGTCTTTTCTTTGAAGGCTTTCTCATCAACAAAATGAGAAGAGAGTGCATGTCAGTTTTGGGGCGCGGAAAGTGAGAAAATAGGGTTGTCAGAAA
>DYIZ01000035.1:25509-45997 GCA_020723385.1 Candidatus Aquidulcis sp. | reverse complement strand
TGGCCTTGCCCCCTCCGGCTCGATCCCCCGAAATGCATCCCCCGTTCGGCGCACTGCATCCCCCGCTTGCGCTATCCCCCACTGGGCTTGCCCCCATGGCTGATTTCCCCCGCCGGTGCGCTATATCCCCGCATCGCACTGTCCCCCTTTGGCCGGTTCCCCCGGTTTCGATCCCCCGCGTACCATCTCCCCCTCTCTGCAGAGCACTCCCCCAAAACCGCGCGGTCCCCTATCCGTCGCCAGAAAGCACCTTCATCGCTGAGAGCGATTCGGATGCGTTTGATTCTCATCAAATAATTTCAGGAATGTTCCAACGACTACTGGATCGAAATGAATGCCACTTTGCGCCCGAACATGACTCAAGGTTTTCTCGACCGGCCATGCAGGACGATACGGGCGATCCGAAAGTAACGCATCCCATACGTCTACAATCGCGAATATTCGGGCGGAGAGTGGGATTTCTTTTCCTTTCAGGCCACGTGGGTAGCCAGTGCCATCCCATTTTTCATGATGACAGTATGGAATATCTAAGGCCGGTCGTAATTTCGTAATCGGCGAGAGCAACTGGTAGGCATACCCCGGGTGTTTGCGCATGATGCCCCATTCGTCAGCGGAGAGCGGGCCAGGCTTGAGCAATATACTGTCGGGGATACCCATCTTGCCGATGTCGTGCAGCAACGCGCCGCGTCGGATGTGATGCATTTCTTTTTCCTGGACGCCCATTTCATGCGCCAGGCGGGTGGTCATATCAGCTACCCGCTGTGTGTGGCCTTTCGTCTCCTGGTCGCGCAATTCCAGGGCCTTCGACCAACCCTCGAGGGTGGCGTCGTAGGCGACGACTAACTCGGCATTGGAATTCTGCAAGTCGTTGAACAATGTGGCGTTGTCAATGGCAATTGCAGCCTGCCCGGCCGCTGCCTCGAGGAATTCGAGCCATTCAGCATCTGGATCGTGCGGTGTGCGGCGAAAGGTCTCCAACACTCCCACAACCTGCCCTTTGGCAATGAGCGGTACGCCAAAGTAAATGACAAACGCTTCGCTGGCGATTTGTGGGGAGCGTTGCAGCTCGCCAAGACTTTCCGGCAGGCGGGAAATGTGAACGATGCGCCGTTCGAGGGCAGCCCGGCCGGCATAACCCTCGCCCAATCGCAGGCGGGTGTGTTGCAGTACGGTTGTAAAAAAACCGCAGCCTTGGGCAAATTCGAGCAGTTTTGTAGTTGGATTGAGCAAGAGGATATCGGCCGCATCCACTTCCAGGTGGAGAAGCACTTGATCGAGCAAAATCTGGAGGGTGATGGGCAGATCGAAACTGGCGGAAATTGCCTGGTCAATTTTACGCAGCGATTCGAACCGGCGAAGCTGGCGCTCGATGCGCTGGCCGGCAATTTTTTCTTTGGTGATGTCGGTGATATAGCCTTCCAGGGCAAGCAACCGCCCGGCGTTGTTGAAAATCCCGCGGCCCACCTCACGCACCCATTTCTGCTTTCCTGAGCGAGTCGTGATGCGGTAATCTACCAAGAATGATGTTCTCTCTTTTATTGCAGCCTGCACAGTATCTACCACGCGCTCGTGGTCTTCGTGTTCCACCAACTTGCCAAACGAAATGCTTTTGCTTTCGATCAGTTCATGAGCGGTGTACCCGGTCAAATCCAGGCAGCCTTCGCTGACAAACTCCATCGTCCAGTGGGCGTCATTATGACAGCGGTAAACCATACCTGGCAAGTTGCTGAGCAGGGTGGACAGGAAACGCTGGCTGTCATTGAGAATATCCTGCTCCTGGCCCCCGCTGTTCGTTAGCGCTCCCTTCCCTTCATCACTTGAGCCAGCCATATGAAAAGACTGGTCTTTATCGGGCAGCAATGAAGTCAGCCGGTGAGACAATTCAAAAAAATCGGGCAAATAGTGAGCGGGCATTGTCATAATCAGTTATGGATGCCAATGATACATGGCGGGCAATCGAGATAATCTACGGACGTATTAAAGAATAACTCCGCGTTTTCAAAGAGAATGGCATTCCGGGGGAATGTCATTCCGAGCCGTCGCCTTCGAAACGATGCACTTGACTGAGGCCTTTACGGCGACGGCGAGGAATCCCTGAAATCATCATTGAATTCGTACCTACGCAGGCTCGAATGGGCTAAGGCCATAGGAATTCCTCGTTTCACTCGGAATGACACACATCCGCGATTGGCATAAACTGCGGGGTTATTATTTCAAAAGGTCTAAAGTCAGTGATCCTGGTTGAGACAATGGTTGCCTCATGGCCTGATTTCAACCTACGAGTGTTGGTCAAAGATAAACGTCAACAATCTTCTACTGAGCCGGCGAACCGGGAAAGTGTCGTAAAAGCCTGTCTTATATCGCACCAACTGTTGAGCGAAATCTTCCAGGCTGCCCGCCTGAATGGATAAAACCAATTCCTTATCCTTCTGCGACAGGTCGAATGTCTGGCCTTGAAAGCCAGATAGCATGGCCTGGGCAGGATTTGCCAACAATAACGCCCGAAAGCGTGAGTTGACAATTGCAGCAGTTATCAGCCTACCCAATTCATCAGAGCCGGGCGTCGGGTCGAAAAGTGGCGGCGGCGTTTGTGTTGTCATGAGTGTCTGTGATGTTCTGATATCCGGGCAGCGCAGCTTGTTCTGTAGCATGTCGTTTGATTTGTACATCTCCCTGTCTCCAGAGAAACCAGAATGCGCCAATTGCAATCAAAACGTCTCCGGGGCTGAATGCCATCCGACAGGGGAACCAGGCCGGCAGTAACAGGCAATCCGAGAGCCACGCCAACCGGGTGGATGAGGCCGCCAACAAGATATCTTTCCCAGTACCGACGCGCTCGCCGATCACCAGCGGCATGTTCGGCGCGCCGAAGTAGATCCAGTTGGCGGTTTCCGGGGTGATCGGCATCAACCCACCGTTCAAGGTAATGACTGTCAGATTCAAAGCCAGCCCTGCGCCTAATATCCAAAAACCAGGCAGCCTGCGATTCGACCAGGCAACCACTAACAAAATTAACTGAGAACCAACCAGAGCGGCAGAGGCCAGTTCATTCGGGATCAGCGTCCGGGTAGCCGGGAAGTAGAATGCCAGCCATTGCGGCAGAAAGGCGGCCGGCACGAGCCAAAGATGACGCAATTCGGGAACTTGCAGCCTGCGTTTTCCAATCCAGGCGCGTGCCAGGCCACCCATCAGACCAGCGATCACAGATACCAGCAGGATCACTCATCACCTCCAGGATAATGCCGAATTCTTAACCAGGGCCTTGTCCAGGGCCGGTCCCGCCGCCCTCTGGCGCGCCTGCCCCAATAACAAAGAGGATAGTCGAGAGAATGACCAAAATGAGCTGAATGTACCGCCTATCAATCTTCGATAGGCCAAAGCTGATATCACGAACGAGGTGTTTCATAGGAGCATCTCCTTTCTCGAGTGGCCAAAACTATTAAGTTCTTATGCTCTATTTTGGCAATCGGCGGTCTCCCCCAGAGTCTCCTTTTCATCCCCCATAAATTAATGAAACCGGCGGCTTGTTTGCACTTGCAGCCGGATCTGGCAATTATCGTTGCAGTGTCTGCGTACCTCTCAGGCCAGAATACTCCGGCGATTGAACTCGCTGCAACGGATTGTAAAACCCCACCTCCACCTATGTGGGGTATAGTCTGCCGCAGGAGGGACTTTGCAAATGTTGATGTAGTTAAAACTGCCGGGAATAGGCTGGCTGAGAAGTTACGTGACTTCTATTTATGGATCAATGCATGAAAAAGATATTCAGTTTGACCGGAAGGCTGTACCCCTAATTCGGTCTGCAAAGCCTGGCGGCAGCGCTCGTACTGCCGCGAGACTGCCCCCTGGTCGCCGAGAGCAGCGTATGCCCGCATCGCCAGGCGATGAGCATCCTCAAGGCAGCTATCTTCCCCCAGTAAACGCTGACAATGTTCTAAAACTTGGCGCGCCTCGCCAGCCTCCAATAATAAATTTGATAACGCTAACGTGGCTGCAACGAACTTCTGCCATAACCGCTCGCGCTCCACCAGGACCCACGCGCCATCACCTTCGGGAAAGAACCCTCCCCGGTAGAGCTTGACGGCCTCACGGTACGCGGTGATTTTTGCGTCCCCGGCAGGCGCCGCGTCGGCCTCCGCCAGCCATTGCTGGAACATCTCGACATCGTATTCGTAATCCAGGGCCGTATTGAACCAGTATCGCTCGTCTTCGAACAGAACCGCTTCCTGTCCCAAGGCAACGCGCAGCCGGTAGACGGCATTCTTGAATTGCACTTTGATCTGCCCCGGGGGGCTGTCGGGCCAAAAGATGTCAGCCAGCCTCTCCCGGGTTTCCCCATCTGGGTGAGATAGCAGGAAATAGAACAATTCACGGACGCGTTTTTGTTTTTGCCATTCGCCTGCGCTGATGGGCTTCCCATTCAGCCGGACATAGGCCCTTCCAAGCAGGCGAATGGTTAATTTTGGGGAAGGCAATTGCAGCGAGGTGACAAAACGCCGCAGACGTTTGCGAATGGCTGGGATTTCTTTCTCGAAACGGTCCACCCGCTCGAAAAGGGCAACTGACTGAGCGGCAACCGCCGGGATTTCTTGCGCGGCTTTGAGAAAGGGTTTCGCCTGGAATCCGGCATTGACAAGAACCTGCTGGTCTTCGAGCTCGCTCGCCAGGCGGAAGGCCTCGCCAAGACTGGCAGACGCGGTGGATACATCTCCTCCAGCATATTGTGCGGCGGCCAGGAAGAAACAGGCCCGCAAGGCTCTCACCCGCTGGCCGCTCTCGGAGAAAAGGGACGCGGCTTTCCGAAGGCTTTCTGTCGCCCGCGAGGCAGAACCTTCTGCCAGCTCCAACAAACCAGTCTCGAAATGCAGAAATCCCCGAACGTATCTGGATTGCCCTTTATCGGCCGACTGCCTGGCAGTCTCGAGATACCGCCAGGCCGACGATAAATTCCCGGCCTGCCGCGCTCGAGTTGATTGGGCAATAGCAATGTACATCATCAAGAAACGGTCATTGATCTGGACGGCGTTCACCCAGGCCCGGTTATAAGCATCCATTGCCTCATCGGAGGCATCCAGGTCGGCAAAAAGGTCGCCGATGCCACAAATGACATACCCGGCCAATCGGGTAATTCCGTTCCCCTGGGCGAGCGATAAGGCTTCTTCGTAAGCCGCGCCAGCCTGTTCGAAATCGCCCATCAAGTGGTACAGGAAGCCCTGGTCGTTCAGCGAGCCTGCCAGGTTATAGAGATGGTTGACCTTGCGCCAATGATTCGACGATTGTTTGTAAAAGGACAACGCCTTCTGAAATTGCCCCGCACTCATATAGACTGTAGCCAGCTCTGCCTGAACGGCGGCCACGTTGGATTTATCGCCAATCTCATCATAAGCTGCCAACGAGCGCGAAAGGTTTTCGAATGCGCTGGCATTATCCCCGGCCAGGTAACAATTCAACCCGATGGCTTTCAGCGCCTCTGCCTGCAGGTGGATCAAACCGGGGGCATCCTCCGATAAACTCAGAGATTCCTCGGCGTCATTCATCGACTCTTTGTATTTCCCCTGCGTTCGGTACGCATAGGTCCGGCGCACCAAGGTCAGTGCAAGGCCCGCATGATCGTTGGCAGCCCGTTGAGCCTCGGCGGCGCGATCCAGCAGCGTGCAGCCTTGTTCGACCTGTCCGTACAGCACAGCCGTAATCCCGCGCAGCGACATCAAATTGGGGCGCGAGGCAAGCACATCGGGCGGCAGTGCGTCCACCCATTCGACGATCATCGCTCGCCGCCCGGCCTTCATCAACCAGGATGCAGCCCGCTCGATGAGATTCGCTGTCACGGTTGGCTCATTCAACCGGAGGCAGATCGCGTGGGCTTTTTCCCACTCATCTCTCTCCGAATATGCATCCACAACACGGCGCAGGAGCGCGCCAACCGCACCCGGCTGGCGATGCTCGAAGCGAGTCTGCAAGAAATCTCGGAAGAGGTGGTGATATCGAATCCACTGCCCCTGGTCGCCTACGGTCAGAACGAATAAATTCGACTGGACGACCGCAGCAATCAAATCAGGCCAGCGCTCGCTTTCGCCCAAAACAGCGTTACACAACGCGGTATCGAAATCTCCGAGGAAGGACGAGCGCAGCAGGAAGTCCTGGATTTCGGGCGGCTGCTGTTCGAGCACCTGCTGCGCCAGGTAATCGTAAAGCTCGACGCCCGAAACGCGCACCGCCTTCAGCCGGTCGGGCGCGCTGCGCCACAGCGTTTGGGCGGTCAGCAGCAAGCCGGTGACCCAACCCTCCGTTTGCCAGGCCAGATCTTCGGCAATCGCAGCCGAAATCACCGTATGGTAATTTTGTAAAACCAGCGCCTGGACTTCCTCGGGAGTGAAAGCCATCTCTTCGAAACTGAGACCGCCCACCTGGGATCGAGCCGCCAGAAGGGTCATATCCGGCAAGGTAAGCAGCGTGCGAGAGGCGAGAATCAAATGGCAATTATCCGTCATCCGTTGGAGGAACCGGTTGATGAACCCATCTATCTCCGGATAACCATTGAGCAGGTGATAATCATCCAGCACGATGACGAAATGCTCGTGGATATGCTCATAGATGTCATTGACGATGACGGCGATGAGTCGCTCAAAATCCAGATTCGGCTGGTAAGACAAATCAATCGCGGACATGGACTGGCTGCCGAAAGTGGGGAAGCACCGGTTGATCGAGGCGATGAAATGCGCCAGAAACCTCAAGGGGGCACGGTCCAGTTCGTCCAGCGCATACCAGCAAACAGGCATCAGCGATTGATGCGCATAATCCACCAGGAGAGAGGTTTTCCCATAACCGGCAGGAGCAACAACGAGGAATAGTTTATAGTCCAGTAAATCGGACAGTGAATCAACCAACCGTTGCCGCGACAACAAATCTCCCCTGCGATGCGGCAAACTGACTTTGGTGCGAGTCACGAAAACCGACATAGTCATCTCACCCAATTTCGGTTGGATCAAGGATACTCACAAAATCTATCATACCTTATGTTTGTACTGGTGCAATTCACAGTTTTACAAGGTAGATGGTTTGACGGGCGGCCCGATTTGTAATACACTCAACCAGAGGAGCAATCAGTATGCCGAGCCGCTTTGACACAACCGCCTACCGCTATTCTAACGAGATCGTTATCCTGGCCATCACAATTCTGCTGGTTCTGCTCGTTATTGGGTTGACTGCGACCGCGACCGTTTGCTTGAGCGTGGTATTCATCATTGGGATGCTGATCCTGGCTTATTTTTTCAGCAAATCGCACCACCGGGAGTTGATGGCGCAAGCTCAACAGGTAACGTCCGAGAGCCTGCCGGGATTGATCCCGGTGCTGCGAGAGAGCGCCGCCCGCCTGCAAGTCGAACGGGTGGAAGTTTACGTCATCAACCAGCGAAGCCTGAACGCGTACACCTTCGGGCTGGAATCGCCCAAGGTTATCGTACTGCACGCCCCGCTCTTGCAGGCTATGGATCGCGACGAGCTGCAATTCATCATCGGCCACGAGATGGGGCATGTCAAGCTCGGTCACACCCGGCTGAACAGCCTGGTGGGCGGGATGGCCGGCATCCCCAGTTCATTTGGCGCGGCGATGCTGCTGGAAATCGCCTTCCGCTGGTGGAACCGGGCCTGCGAGTATTCGGCGGACCGCGCCGGGCTGTTGGCGGTCGGCAAACCCGGAAAAGCCATCTCCGCCCTGGTGAAACTGGAAGCCGGCGTGAAGGGATCGCACAGCCAGGCCGGGCTGGAGCAAGCCCTGGCGCGCATCGAGGCCGAGGATGATGACATCGGTAATGTGGTGGGCGAGCTGCTGGCTACCCACCCGCTGATCGTGCGGCGCATCGAGCAAATTCGGAAGTACGCCGCATCGCTCGAATACCGCAACCTGCAAGGAAGGATGAATAGCAACCTATGACCGAAAATCCCTATAAACAACTCGCCCAACGGCTGGACACGCTTCCCAACGGTTTTCCAGCCACCCCCAGCGGCTCAGAGCTGCGCCTGCTCGCCAAGTTATACTCCCCCGAGGAGGCCGCCCTCACAGCTTGCCTGCGCCTGACGGCCGAGACTCCTGCCCAACTCGCAGCCCGTATCGGCGGCGATCCCGGCGAGCTGCGTCAACAGCTCAAGGGGATGGCCCGCCGCGGGCTGATCACCGCCGAAAGAGTGGGCAACGAGCTGGGCTACCGGCTGCTGCCGTTCGTCGTCGGCATTTACGAAATGCAGGTGGACACGCTCGACGCCGAGCTGGCCCGGCTGTTCGAGGATTATTTCCAGGAAGCCTACAGCCAGGCGATGGCTATCCAGCCCCCGGTGCATCGCGTCATCCCGGTCAACGAGACCGTTCGCATCGGTATGGAAATCCGCCCTTTCGAGAGCGCCGCCGAGATCGTCCATAACGCCAAAGCCTGGGGGATGCTCGACTGCATCTGCCGCAAACAAAAAGCCCTCATCGGCCAGCCGTGCAAGCACCCGGCTGATTTGTGCATGACTTTCAGTGACACGCCGGGGGCATTCGATCACAATCCCACCATCCGCGCCTTGACCTATGACGAGTCGCTGGCTGCCTTGCGGCGCGCCGCTGAGGCAGGGCTGGTGCATTCGGTGAGCAACAACCAGCGCGGGCTGTGGTACATCTGCAACTGCTGCACCTGCTCGTGCGGCGTGCTGCGCGGCATCGCCGAGATGGGTCTGGCCAACGCCGTCGCCCGCTCGGCCTTCGTCAACCGGGTGGACGAGACGCGCTGCAATACCTGCGGTTCGTGCGTGGAGATGTGCCAGTTCGATGCGCTGGCGATGGGGATGATGGCAGTGGAGATCAACGAAATCCGCTGCGTCGGCTGCGGGGTGTGCGTGATCGCCTGCCCCGAGGGGGCGCTGACACTGGTGCGCCGCCCGGAAGATGAGATTTTGCCGCCCCCCGAGACCGACACCGCCTGGCGTGAAGCGCGGGCGAAGGCGCGGGGAGTGGATTTGAGCGATGTGCTGTAGATATGCTCCGCTTTTTTGCGAATTTCTCCTTTCGCATAATTATTCCGCTCACAGTGGCAGTTGTATTATTATGGATTAGCCCCCATCAAAACCGCCCATTTCTCATAAGCGGAGCTTTCGATTGGGTTGTCAGGATCATTCTAACTATATACTGTTTCCTGCTATCTTGGGCGATTGGTGGTGCCATCACTGGCGAGTGGAAAAAATCATTGCCTCATTTTGAGGAAATGGGCAGATACCCACCCACTGGCCCAATCGGCATTATCTGGAGATTATTCTGTATTCTTGCAATTTTATCGGGCACAGCCTGGGCAGTCTATAACGGTGTTGCTACCTTATTACCCGGATGGATAACCTGGAGAATTGTGATTACAGAGTCAGTCGTTATTTTCATCGGATGGGGATTTTTCTCGTTCTACATTGGGTGGATAAAATGGTACAAAGAAACATACGATCAGAGCAATTCCCAATAAATTCATGAAAAAGCTAACCTGGGTGATTCTTCTTTCGATATTAGGCCTGCTGCTTGCCTTTCTGGCCGTGACGCTGCCGCGCCAGATCGTTTTGGCGGCGCGGACTCCCTCGCTTCCTCAATACAAAGCCGCATCCGAGTGGGGCAAGCTGGTCGTATGGGAGGATGTCACCACCACCTACGATGTCTACAGCCAAACCTTCGTCTACGGCGACAGCCCATTTTTGATTACCGATGTCCGCGAGGGAAGCAAATATTCCGATAAAGAAAGCTACGAAATCCGCGCCCTCGACGTTTACCGGGCGGCGAATGGCAGCCAGCTTTTCGAGGGCGAGCCGGTGATCTTCTTCGTTCATGGCGGGGCGTGGACCGACGGCTACCGCAACTGGTACAGTTTCGTGGCGCAGTCGTTCACCGGCGAGATGGGCTGGACAACGGTGGTTATTGACTACCGGCTGACCTCCGACCAGGTTTTCCTCGCCGACGCGGACTGCCCCGACCGGGAACACTGCACCCAGGATCCGGCCCAAAAAGCCGCCTGGTATCCCGACAACCTCACCGATGCCGCCGATGCATTCCAGTGGGTGACGGCCAACATCGCCGCCAATGGCGGCAACCCCGGCAAGATCGTCATCTTCGGACATTCGGCGGGAGGTCACCTCGTCTCGCTGCTCGCCAGCCATCCGGATCACGCCGCGCTTCGACCGAAAATCCAGGCCGTCATCAGCATGAGCGGGGCGTATTCGCTGACCGTGCCGCTCACCATCGCCACCCTCGCCAGCGACATTGACCAGACTTTCCCCGGCGGGCATCTTCACAACGACGCCGAGCTGCGTGAAGCTTCCCCGATGAACTATATCGAGGCGGGTGTTTCTTTGCCCCCGTTCTATCTGCTGCACGCACAGCTCGACCTGCCCTCGTTCTACGAGCAGAAAATGATGTTCATGGAGACGCTCGAATCCGCCGAGGCAACGCTCGAATCGGATTACCTTACTGGCTATACGCACGAAACCGAAATGGAATCTATCGCCGATGTCAACGCCGCACCTACCCGGTTTGTCATCAACTATGTCGAAAAGGTCTTGGGATTGAAGCTCTATTTACCGATCATCCGAAGGTGAGTTATTGGGGGAATTAACACCGCAGCCTGGAGTAAAAATCCGAAAACGAGATGGTTGCGTGCTTTGCACGCAACCATCTCGTTTTTCACGGCATCTCAGTTTCAACGCACGGCTACGGGTTTTGGGTGGGCAAATACGGCATCCGTGGGCCAGCAATTCCCAGGTGTTCTGAGAGCGCCGCCCTCATGGCGATACGGTCGTCCCACGGGTATTCCACATCGAGGAAACACATGGATTGCTCGTGACCCTTGCCACAGGCAATGACGATGTCGCCGGGGCAGGCTAGCGTGAGCGCAAAACGGATGGCGTTCCCCCGGTCGGGCACGCGCCAGAAGGTGCGCCCATCCACCCCGCCGCGGCTCTCGGCCCCGGCAGCCATTTCGGCCAGGATGGCGTCGAGCGACTCGGTGCGCGGATCCTCGGCGGTGAAGACACTCAAATCGGCCAGATCGGCGGAAACTTCGGCCATCATGCGGCGTTTCTCACGGTCGCGCAGCCCGGCGGAGCCAAACACCGCAATAACTCGCCTGGCAGTTCTCGCCACAGAGCGCACAGAGTTCACTGAGATTTCTTTTTTGTTCGCCGGGTTCTCAGCGCTCTCCGTGGTGATCATTTTATGCACGGTCTCTAAAGCCACTCGCAGAGCATTGGGGGTGTGGGCGAAATCTACGATGGCGGTGAAATCCTGGCCGAGGTCAATACGCTCCATGCGGCCGGGCACGCCCTCGAGGGATGCGATTCCCCGCTGTATTGCAGCCCCATCCAATTCGAGGGCGTGCGCCACTCCGGTCGCAGCCAATACGTTCGAGATGTTGAAGTCCCCGATGAGCCGCGTCGTCGCCGGGAGGCGCATCTTTCTTCCAACAATCGTAAATTCCATACCCGCTGGTGTAAAGTTTACATTTTCGGGGCGGAGGTCTGCGGTAGCATGAAAGCCGTAGCTGACCGCTGACCGCTGACCGCTGATTGCTGAAAGATATTCGTAGGACGAGTCGTCACGATTGAGGATGGCCTGGCCGCCGGGGGGGAGCATCCCGAAGAGACGGGCTTTGGCGGCCCGGTAGGCTTCGTAGGAGCCGTGAAAATCGAGGTGCTCGTGGGTGATGTTGGTAACGGCGGCGACGGCGAAGTTGCAGGCATCCACCCGGTACTGCGCCAGCCCGTGGGAGGTGCATTCGAGCACGGCGTGGGTGAGGCCGGAGGCGACCATCTGGGCGAGGTAACGCTGCACGTCGGGCGCGTCGGGGGTGGTGACGTGGAAGCCGGTGTCGAGGGTGTCGTCGCCGATGACGGCGTTGACGGTGGAGATCATCCCAGCGCGGATTCCGGCGGCTTTGAGGATGGAAAAGATGAGATTGGTGGTGGTGGTCTTTCCGTCGGTGCCGGTGACGCCGATGACGGTGAGGCGGCGAGCGGGATGGTCGTAGAAAGCCGCGGCCAGGTGGGGGAGCGCCTGCCGGGAGTCGGACACCCGCACGTAGGGGATGCTCAAACCGTCGAGGGTCTGCGTCCCGACGATGGCTGCCGCCCCGCGGGCGACGGCGTCGGGGATGTAACGGTGACCGTCGGAGGGCAGCCCGGAGAGCACGACGAACAGATCGCCAGGGCGGACTTTGCGCGAGTCGCAGACGATACCGGAGATTGGTATATCCGGGATGGGATCATACACAGGGAGGGAAAAATCGCGGAATAAGATGGCAAGATGCATCATTGAAAAGATCGCTTTTGAGCAGAGGCTATGAAGAATCCGCTAATCCTCGCCAATCTTCGCGAATTTGTGAGAAGATTAGCGCCGATTTGCGAAGATTAGCGGACTCCTTTTACGGAATCAATCTTTCTCGCTTCATGCGCTCGTATCGTTCTTCGATGAGCGCCAGCAGCTCACTTTCGACGTGGTAGCGAATGGCGATTTGAAGGGCGCAATTCATCACATCGAAGATCTCTTTGGCGAGGTGAGCTTTGTCTGGCTCGCCATATTTCTGGCGTTTGACGCCGTTGCCCTCGAAGTGATTGACCTGCTGGGCCAGTTCGCCGCTCTCTTCGAGCAGACGCGTCATGATCTGGTAGGGGTTGTCGCCGTCAGGGAACCGACGGTTGAGGCCGTGGGTGATAGCAAGCAGCTTATCCATTCGGTCATGTAGCGGCGGCAACTGTGGCAGCCGAATCGTTGTGCATCATGATGATCAGATACCAACCCAGCAGCACCATCAGCGGCAGGTCTGGCAGCATGGCCGCGTTCGGCTGGAATGAGACAATGGCTGACTGGTGGATGAATCCGCCGCTTTGAAAGCTGAGCAGGGGGTCGCCAGCTTCGGTCTCGAAGGTAAATTTCGTCTGCCAGAAATTGGTGGCGGCGCGGTAGGTTTGCCCGCTGGCGAGGATCAGCGTGCCGCCCCCGCTCCAGGTGTTGGGTTTGAAGACAGCCACTTCGACATCTGTATTGCAATGGCGGATGGTGACGCGGGTTTGGAAAAATCCCACCCGCTTGAAGGTCCAGCAGCCGTCGGCGCTCTCGGCGACCGCGAAAGTGCCAAACGAGCTGCGGAAGCGCAGGGTGGCGGCGACATCGTCGCCGGCGCGCAGTTGATATTCCATTTTGAGGGCGCTGGGCTGTTCCCATTTCAGCTCGTAGCTGGTCAGATTGGCAATTTTTTGCATGGGCGGCTCCTTTGGGCTGACATGATCGAAAATCAGGTGATAGATGACGGCGAATTATCGAAGTTTACCACGAACGATTGGCAACGGATGGAGAACGATTGTCAACGGATAGGGCACGGATACGCGGATTATCACAGATTTTGTGAGCTACGTTTTCGAATTATGGTCAAGTCTGATCCACCTAACATTTATCGCAAAACAACCGGAAAATAAATCACTGGCTCAGCGAGGGTGAGGATGAAAAGGCCGCCGGTTTCATCAGCGATGTAAACATATTCATCATCCACAGCGACGCCTCGGGCGTTGCCGGGTGTGTCGAAGGACGCTACTTCGACAGGTGTATTAGGCTGAGAGATGTCAATCATCCGCAAACCGGCTTCGCCGTCCGCCACGTAGAGGTAATCTCCATTCAAGGCCAATTTTGTGGCCGTGCCGGGAGTGTCAAGCTGACCGACTGAGATGATTTGGTGGATATTGGATATATCGAGTATGCGGATGCCGGCAGAGCCGCTGGCGATATAGGCATAGGGAGGGCGAATGATGACATCCATTGGATCAACGAGGGAATAAAAAGTTGCGTGCGTTGGATTAGTTGGATCAGTGATGTCGAGAACTCTGAGGCCTTCGGAACTCTCATTGTAATTACTGGCATTTTCCGCAAGATAGGCATAATGACTGTCAGTTGCTATTCCAAATACAGGATAAACGGTAAGAAATTGTGTGAGTTGCGTCAGGGTCATGGGCTGCGATATGTCAATGACATATAATTCGTCCATGTGGCCTCCCATTAGAACACTCGTCCCTGTAATAACAATTGGATCTAAAGGATAACCAGTACACTCATCTAAATCATAGGATACGCTGATATTATCTAAAGGGATAGGGATGTCGGGTTGAGAAATGTCGTAACTCTGTAAAAATAGGTTACACCGAGTGGGGCGAGAAAAACCACTGTCCGCGGTCAAATATGCATAGTCCCCATTGATGGCAATACGATTCCCTCCTAACCACTCATACCCACCTGTCAATGTGGCTTTTGCCACTACTGAGGCAAGCGAGGGCTGTCGAACATCAATTACAGCTAATCCTCCTCTGACGCTATGTTCCATTGCGGCATCATCCCCGCCGTTCGCCACGAAAAGAGTTTTATCGTTTATTGCAACATCCATAACATAACCGATACCCGGATACTCGCCTCTCACAATCGGCTGCGAAGGCGTCGAGACATCAACAATGGCAAAACCTGATCCGCCTGCTGCAACATAGATAAAATTTCCCTTGATAGCCATATCATGGGCGGGAACAGCCGCGATAGCAATTTCTGATGGATTTTCTGGGCTTGTTACATCGAATACATGGATCGGTTTGTTACGGCTGGTTGCAACCACCAAATTAGAAGAAATTGCTATAGACGGATTATCGCCGGATTCAACAGGACTCATTGTGACAACTTTCTTGGGGTTTGAAGGGTCCGAAATGTCAACCAGGAGAAAATACGTTCCCATATAATCGCTGCTCTTTTCGACAGCCAGAGCCAAGATTTGCCCATCCAGTGACATATCCTCGACAACATAATTTAGTATCCAATCAAGCTCTAAAGTGCCTGTTTTGATTGGTTGCTGGATATTTTTGATATCTACTACCCACAGTTCTTGAACCCAATCTTCTTTCACTTGGGTTAAATAAACGTAATCACCAGAAACAAGAATCGAACCCACCCAACGCGCTGGGAAATCTGTAATCAATCGAGGTGAAATAGGATTTGCCATGCTCAAGATTCGCATGCCACCCCCGCCGGCTAGAAAAATGTAGTCATCTTTAGCTGCCAGAGAATACCAATTGTAACCTGACGAAGCGTAAATTCCACAAATGGCCAAAGAATTTGGTCGAGACACATCAACCACGAATACACCGTTATCCTGTGCGAGTATATAGGCATACGATCCAGACACAGCCATATCCTGAATCAGCGCAGTCAGCACTAACCGACCTGCCAGTTTTGGATGATCGGGGTCGGTTATCCCGAAAATCATCAAGGCCGGGCCGGCAGCAACATAAGCATACTCCCCTTGTACCGCCACTTTGGTCATTGATGGTGGGACGTAACCAGCCAGGGCAAAGGATTTCAACGGAACGGAGACAACCGCCTGCCCCGCCGCTGGCTGTCTTCGTTGAACCGGCGAAAATGTAATGACCACGCCGATAAATGCCGCAAACAGAATTTGTAAACTGCGTTTCCCGCCGATCCGCCAACGCGTAACCATCATAGCCCTCCTCAGTCAAATATAACCAATGACAGATCATCAACTGACCAAAATCTATTCAATCGCCCCCGATTATACTCCGAGCCTGCCGGTCTTCACATCACAATCAACTACCGCCGCCAGGCACAACCCCGATGGGTACCAATCTCCAATGGATGGGAACGGATTAGAGATTACATCGCGATCAACACCACCGCCGCCAGGCACAGCGCTGCGCCGAGCCACTGCGAGCGGGTGGCCTTCTCTTTCAGCACAATCCTCGCCAGGATCACCGTCGCTGCCGGGTAGAGCGACGACAGCACAACAGCCACATCCAGGCGCGTGGCGTGCCGGGCGAGAAGGTAGAATATGTTGCCGCCCACATCGAGCACGCCCGCCAGCAAAGCAATGGGGTTGGCTGCCGGGTGCAGCGGCTTCATCCGGTTAGAGATCAGCAGCACGAGGGCGGTTGCCAAAGCGATGATCTTCGCGACCAACAGAGGGGTGAACACCACATCCTGCTGCACCTGTCCCATGAATGCAAAGAAAGCCCCAAAACCGACGCCGGAAAGCAAGGCCAGCCCAAGCGCCTGCCGCGACACCCCGTCCGGCGCGGTTGACCTCGAGACCAGCCAGATGCCGAGGATTGCCACGGCGAATCCGGCGATTTGTGTTGTACCCGGGAATCCTTCAGTCAGGATGCCGATCAATACTGGCAAGATCGCCCCCACCACCGCAGCCGTCGGCGCGACCAAAGTCGTATAACCCAGGGATAGCGCCCGATAGAATACCGCCAACCCCAAAGCCCCGGCGATGCCCGCCAAGGCAGACCAGATCAACCCGGCCGGTGAGGGGAAGTGTTCACCCCATAAAATTGCGCATCCGATGAGCAAAACAACGCCTGCCGACGAGGACAGGACCAATACCTGAAATTGGCTGTTCCGGCGGCTGGCCAATCCGCCGCTGAAATCAGCGCTGCCCCACACGGCAGATGAAATCAATCCAAATACAACACCCAATAAGTCCGCAGGCAACATAATCATCTGACAAGGAGTAATCAGGTATCGGATAAAAAGGTAAACAGGTAAACAGATATGAGGTAAAAAGGCGCTTGGCTACCTGTTTACCTACTTACCTGTTTACCTGTCTACTTGTCTACTGCTTACCTTCTATCCCTACATCAAACTCTGTTTCAAGCTTCCCAGTTGTCCTGCAACCGAGGCATCCAGAACTTTACCGCCAGCGCGGATAACCAGCCCGCCCAGGATGCCAGGATCAACCCGGAAGGTGATCGTGGCCTGTGGGCCGATTTTCGACAATACATCCCGCTTGACCACTTCCTTCTCCTCCGAGGTCAGCGGCAAGGCGCTGGTGACATCCGCCGATGCGCCGGAAAGCGCCATGCCTTCCAACACCGTCATCCGGCCTGCTTTCACGCCCGAGAAAAATTCATTGATCAGCGCGCGTTGGCGGGCTTCATCCAGCGAAACGCCGATCAGCTTTTGAGCCGCGGCAATCGCCAGCGCGCCCACCTGTCCGCGCAGGTCGCTCAAGATGCGCTCGCGTTCGCCTTCCACTTCGGCCAGGGCAATTTCACGGGCTTTGGCTGCATCGGCTTCCGCGCTGGCCTTGATATCACGTGCAGCAAGCTCGGCTCGCTCGCTGGCTTCGCGGACGATCTGTCCAGCTTTCGATTGCGCATCAGCCACGATTTTAGCGGCTTCCTGCTCGGCGTTGGCGCGCGCCTCGCCAGCAATGCGGGCATCTTCCAGGCCTTGAGCGATCTTCGCGCTGCGCTTTTCCAACATCCCCAAGATGGGTTTGTACGCCCACGCAGCCAGAACCAGAAACAGAATAACGAAACTGCCTATTTGTACGAGGATGTAACCAAGATTGAGACCCAGTGCTTCCAAGGGGAACCTCCTTCGGAAATAATACCGCAAATGTTACATCACGAACAAAATCAGCAGCGCCACGACCAGACAATAGATCGCGACAGCTTCGGCAAAGGCAATGCCCAGAATCATATTGGTCTGCACCAGGCCGCTGGCTTCGGGATTGCGAGCCATACCCTGGACAGCCCCGCTGGCGACAATGCCAATCCCTGCGCCTGCGCCGATAGCGCCGATCATGGACAAACCAGCGCCGATCAATTTACCGAGAATGCGTGCAGCTTCAAGATCCATTTATTCCTCCAAAAGTTGTTATTTTGTAAACGACCGAAATTTTGTTTCAAAAACGCAAATTTACCCGCATCAGGCGTGTTTTTCTTCGTGTCCGCCGTGGCCTTGCAAAGCCTGCGACATGAAAACCATGGTCAGCATTCCGAAGACGATCGCCTGGATCAAGCCCACGAAGAACTCCAACAGCAAAAAGCCAGATTGGGCGAAATAAGGCACGATGAAGCCGATCACGAATAGCAGCACCGAACCGGCGAAGATATTTCCGAATAGACGGAAGGAAAACGACAGGATTTTTGAAAACTCAGAGACCACTTCCAGCAGTCCGACGACAAAATCCAGCACACCGAAGAATGGCTTTTTGAAAACCCCTTTGGTATTCCAGTATTTGGTGAAATAACTGAAACCCTGGGCGCGCACGCCGATCACCTGGGTCATGGTCACCGCGATCAACGCCAGAGCGACCGTAAAATTCAGGTCGGTCGAGAGAACACGCACAAAGGGTGTCAGCACGAAGGTCTCTTCGGTCTCGTGGCCCGTTTCAGTTGTTGTTTCTTCCGCACGGACGATTGTGGAAACCCCTGGGAGCCAACTCAATTCCTGGACTGGATTCCCGTGAGCGCCGGCCTTTGGGTGCTCCAGCACCCCCACGCTGTCCACGCCCGGAATCAACTCGGTCCAGTTGGAGACCAGCACCAGCAGGGTGATCGTGGCGAAGAAGGGAAAGATCGTCTTGGCCCACTTACCGGCGGTCGTTACCGTCAGATTGTAGATCACTTCCAAAAGCGCCTCGATTGCGCCGGAAAAACCTTTCGGCACAAGGCTCCCGCTGAGCGATGCCCGGCGAACCGCCAGCCCGATCAGGGTCAAGAGCGTAATCGAAATGGACAGCGCTGACAGGGTGTTCGTCCATTGGAATGATGTGACCATTGGCAGCACACCCAACAGGGCGAGCCAGCCGCTCACCAATAAAATCAGCCAGGCCCGGTTCAGCAAGCCCAACACCAGCAGCAGGCCCGCGAGGATAAGCGGCAAAATCGCCACGCTCGCCGGGAGCGGCTCGGGCGCCATCTGGATGTGCGGCAGTACCGGAGGAAACGCCCGCGCGAGAAGGAAGTTTCCAACGATGACTGCCAACAAAATCCAGCGTTTGAAGCCCCAACGCCAGAATTTACGAGGTTTTTGTTCCACTGTCTTTCGTCTCCTGGTTCGAGGATGTTTTCGAGGGTAGGTTGGTTGTCATGCGAGCGGTGGCATTGCGTACGATCCAGAACATCATCACCAACGTTACCGGTACACTGGCGAGCACAAGGATTATGGTGATGAGCGGCTTGGTGTCGAACTGCTTATCCAGCCACAGGCCGCCAAACAAAGCCACCAATACGATGAAAAGCGTTAGAAATCCCACTTGTCCGGCAACCGCGGCCAACGTCATGTTGAATACGTAACGGGCGCGCTGGCTGTCTTTTGGATCTTCCGGCTGGGTCATAGTGGGCAAAATTGTAACAGGGGTTCTATCAACCGTCAATGAATATGGATTTTAGAAGGCCGCCGCGGCCCGCGCCCATTCGAACCACGGGGCGAAGATCGTCCCGATGAGCACAATGCCCACCGCAAGCATAACCAGCCCCACGGCATAGGGGCGCGGCAAAGGCAGGGGCTTCGCTTCGTCCGCAGGGTCCGCCGCACGGTAAAGGTAAACCACTTTTAGCACCGTGAGGTAGTAGTACAAACCGATGATGGAGTTCAGCACACCGATGGCCGCCAGCCAGATGTAATTGGCATCCACCGCTGCGGCAAACACGAACACTTTGGCGACGAACCCGCCAAACGGCGGCATCCCCGACAGCGAAAGGAAGGCTATCAGCATGATGAATGCCAGCCCCGGCGCGCGGCGGCTCAACCCGGCATACGAAGCAATCTCGTCCGAGCCAGTCACCCGCCCCACCGCCGCCACCGCGCCGAAGGCCGCCAGGTTGGTGAGCAGATAAGCGATCAGATAGAACACCACGCTCGTCACACCCAGGTTAGCGCCGGTAGACGAGATGGCTACCAGGCCAATCAGCATGTACCCGGCATGGGCGATGGACGAATACGCCAGCAGGCGCTTGATGTTCTTCTGCGCCAGCGCCAGCAGGTTGCCGAGCGTCATTGTCATCACCGACATCGCCGCGATGAGTGTCACCCAGCTATCGGCAGCCTGCGGGAAAACGGCGAATAGCACTCGCACCAGCACTGCGAACCCGGCGGCTTTGGACGCCGTAGAGAGGAACCCGGCCACGGGAGTCGGCGCGCCCTCGTAGACATCCGGCGCCCAAAAATGGAACGGCACGACCGAGACTTTGAAGCCAAACCCGACCATGACTAACAGCAAGGAGCCAACCACAGCCGGAAGGGGCAGGTCAGCCTGAGCGATTTTCTCGGCCAGGGTGTAGAGGCTGGTCGTCCCGCCGAAGCCGTACAGCAGTGAAAAACCATACAGCATGATCGTCGAGGTCAGCGCGCCGAACAGCAAATATTTGAAGCCCGACTCGGTAGATTTGTCATCCCCGCGGAAGAAACCCGCCAGCACGTACAGCGGGATGGATGTCGTCTCGATAGCGAGGTACAGCATCACCAGATCGCCCGCCGAGGCCATGAGATTCATGCCCAGGGTCGAAGCCAGCAGCAGCAAATAGAATTCGCCGCGCCGCCCAAGGTGCTCGATATCCATCGCGAACAGACTGGTGATCGCCGCCCCGAACAGGAACAACATCCGGAAGACGAATCGCAGCCAATCGTCGCGCACCATCCCGCCAAACACGA
>DYIZ01000035.1:0-25499 GCA_020723385.1 Candidatus Aquidulcis sp. | reverse complement strand
GGGCGAGCCACTGCCAGCGCTATCACGAAGATCGTCATCAGCCCGCCAGCCGTCAGCCAGCCGAGCCAGCGGCGCTTTTCCGGCCCCCAGAGCGCATCGAACAGCAGCACCAATCCCGCTAAAACCAGGATCAGGATTTCCGGCAAAATTGCCATTAACGTTGTGGGTTCGAAATTCGTCAACACTACAGACCTCCCACCAGCCGCAGCACGGCTTCAGCGCCTGATTTAACCAGCGGGGCCATCACCGCGGGGTACACACCAATTGCAATCATAATAATGCAGATCAACGCAAGCGCCAGCTTGTCCAGCGGCGTCACATCGCCAACCGCTTCGTGATGATCGTCGCCATTCTCGAAGTGCGCTGGCATTGGCCCAAAGAATACCTTCCCGATGATGCGGATAATATACGCCGCCGTAATAACGATCGAAATAGCGGCGATAATCGCCACAATCGGGGCCACTTTCCACACGCCCATGAAAATGGGGAATTCAGCCACAAAGCCCGAAAGTCCTGGCATACCCATCGAAACCAGACCGCCGATGATGAACGCTACTGCCACCCAGGGCATCTTCTTCGAGAAGCCGCCCAACTCACTGATTTCACGTGTATGCGCCCGGTCGTACACCATGCCAACGACTGCAAAGAAGAGCGCCGTCATCACGCCGTGGGAGAACATTTGCAGCCCTGCGCCGGTCATGCCTTCGGGTGTGAGGGTGGCAAAGCCAAGCATCACCAGCCCCATGTGCGAGACCGACGAGAAACCGATGACGTATTTGAAATCGGTCTGCACCATGGCGATGAATGCGCCATAGACGACGTTGACCGTCGCCAAACCGAGGATCACCCATTTCCAGTAAAGCGCTCCATCCGGCAGGAGCATGATGCCCACCCGTAGGGCCGCGAACGCGCCGAGTTTCATCAGCACCCCGGCGTGGAACATCGAAACCGCGGTCGGCGCGGCTACGTGGCCGTCGGGCGACCAGTTGTGGAACGGGAAGATGCCGCCCAAGACGGCAAAACCGAGGAAGACAAAGGGGAACCAAAAAACCTGGAAGGGAACTTGCCGCCCAAAGATGGTGTAGGCAAAGTCGAAGACGCCCGATTGCTGCGCCGCCGACAGGGCGATCATATCGAACGTGTTTTTCCCCGAAGCGAAGTACATCGCCAACGCGCCGAGCAGCGCCACCACCGACCCGATGAACAGGTACAGCGTCAGCTTCATCGCCGCGTACTCGCGGGTCTTGATCCATCCCCAGATCGAGATTAGCAAGTACATCGGGAAGACGGCGATTTCGTAGAAGAAGAACAGCATGAACAGATCTTGCGAGACGAAGACGCCAAACACGCCCGAGGCCAGGATGAACAAGAAGGCGAAGAACTCCCTCGGGCGATCCTCGATCCCCCACGAGATGAGCACACCCGTGAACATGACCACCCCGGTCAGCAGCACCAGCGGAGCGTTCATCCCGTCCACTCCCACGTGGTATGAGATGCCCAACTGCGGCAGCCAGTTGTACTTCTCGATGAGTTGATAGCCCCCTTGGGTCATATCATACGAGAAGTACACCCAGGCCGAGAGCAACAAGGCAATCGCCGCCGCGGCCAGCGCCGTCATTCGAATTTCGGTCTTCCGCCCGGCAGGGAACAACATAATCAACATCCCGGCCAGGATTGGCGTAAAGACGATGATACTCAGAATTGGAAAATGCATGATTCACCTCGGAGAGATGGACAGGTATCAGGTAAACGAGTAGTCAGGTAAACAAGTAATCAAGTAAACAAGTGAGCAGCTTAAGGTTACTTATCTACTTGTTTACCTGTCTACCCTTTTACTGAAACAACGCTCTCATCGTAGTATTTATCACGTTCAATATCCACGCCGGCCAGACGCCGATCCACAGCATGAGCGCCATCAAGGGGGCGATCACGACGATCTCGCGAAAATTGATCTCCGCCAGGCCGTGCTCTTCCCAGTGTTCGTTCGCCGGGCCGTGCAGGACTTTCTTGACCCCTTTGAGCACGTACGCGCCCGTGAAGAGCAGGCCAATCATCGCCAGCGCCGTGTAAACAGTGAAAATCGGCCAGGCGCCTCGCACCACCAAAAATTCAGAAATAAAGCCCGACAGCCCCGGCAGGCCAAGCGACCCCATCGAAGTGAAGAGCAGGATGCCGCCGTAGATCGGCACCAGCGGGAACAGGCCGCCGAACGCGTTCAGATCACGCGTGTGCGCCCGCTCGTAAATCACGCCGACCAGGAAGAACATGCCAGCCGCCGACAGGCCGTGATTGAACATCTGCAAGACCGCGCCGTTGAGGGCGATCGTGGCATTCTCGCCGGTTCCGCCCACGTAGGCCGCCGCGGCGATGCCGAGCACGACAAAACCCATGTGATTGACCGATGAGTAGGCCACCAGCCGCTTGAAATCAGTCTGCCCGAAGGCGGCGAACGCCCCGAAGATGATCGCCATCACCGCCAGGAAAGCCAGCGCCCCGGCGTATTTTTGCGCTTCGGCGGGAAAGAGCGGCAGCACCAAGCGCAGGAAGCCGTACGCGCCGAGCTTGAGCAGTACGCCCGCCAGGATCATCGAGCCAGCCGTGGGAGCTTCGGTGTGGGCGTCGGGCAGCCAGGTGTGGAACGGCCACACGGGGACTTTCAGCGCGAAGGCGATGGCGAACGCCCAAAAAGCGATGATCTTAACCGTGGGGATCGAGAGACGCAGGGGGCCAACGCTGTCGAGTGTGGTCATCTTCGGCCAATATTGGAACAGCGCGCCAAAGTCGAAAGTATGCGCCGCCACACCGATCATCTGAATTGCCAGCAGCAACCCAAGCGACCCGGCCATGGTGTAGATCATAAATTTGAACGAGGCGTATGTGCGCGCCGGGATTTTTCGCCCGCCCCAGATTTCACGCTCACCTTTTTCGCTGCCCCATTGGTTGATGAGGAAATACATCGGGACCAGGCCAATTTCCCAGAACACGAAGAACAGCAGCAAATCCCACGCCAGGAAAACGCCCAACATGCCTGTCTCGAGGAACAGGAACAGGATCATGTAAGCTTTGACGCGGTCGGTGATGCTGAACGAGGCCAGCAGCGCCAGCGGGGTGAGCAGCGTCGTCAGCAGCACCATCGTCAGGGAAAGCCCGTCCACTTGAAGATGGTACGATGAGCCGATTGCCTCGTACCAAAGATAGTGCTCATCGAAAGCGCGCCCCCCTTTATACTGGAACCACAAAACGAGCGACAGCGCAAACGGGATCAGGCTGCCAACAAGTGCGACCCACCGCAGCAAGACCTTCTCCTCCTTCGGCAGGAAGAGCAGTACTGCCCCCACCAGCGCGGGGGTGAAAAGGATGAAAGTGAGCAGGTGATCGAGAACAAAGTCCATCTTCGACTCCGAGTTCCGGAGGCTGTCTATGAGCAATTCTGTTTCGTTATGGCTGTAGTCTAGGGCCTTGTGCCCGCTCACAAGGGGCTAAACTACACTAACTTGCACAGGATTGCATTTAGAGTCGCCTGGAAAAGAACCTACCGAAAGATAAAGTAGAACAACGCGCCGACCGCGAAGACCAGCGCCGCCAGCATGTATAGTTGCACGCGCCCCGGCTGTAAAACGCGCCAGCGCTTACCCAGCGCCTTCGTGCCCTCGCCGACGAAATCGCCGAAGCCGTTGACCACCGGCTTATCGAAATAATTGCGCAGGATCGGGCCGATGCTGACAGCCACGCGGGCAACCGTATGCAGGATGCCGTCAATCAGGCCGAGGTCCATCCATTTACTTGTGAATACTTCACCGATCCACGCAGCCGGGCGAACGAACAAGAAATCGTAAATCTGGTCGAAATACCATTTGTTCTTCAGGAAAGTGTAAACCCCACCCAGGGGTTTCTCCAGCGGGTCGGGCTGCCCGGCTTTTACATTGCGGTAGACCAGCCAACCGAGGAATAA
Organism: Candidatus Aquidulcis sp.; assembly: GCA_020723385.1. Classification (GTDB taxonomy): domain Bacteria; phylum Chloroflexota; class Anaerolineae; order Anaerolineales; family UBA4823; genus DYIZ01. Next base: position 21,547 of record DYIZ01000035.1, on the reverse strand, counting down.
CCCGGAGAGGGCGATCAAAATCGAGAAAACCATCGGGATTATCGCTTCGCTGAAAGGCAATGCCTTCGGGTGTTCGAGCAGCGTCCCGCCCACAAAATCGTGGAATAGATTTTTTACGGGAGTCCCCACCCACCCGGCAGCCACGGCGAAAACCGCGAGAATAACCAGCGGCAGAGTCATCGTCCACTTCGACTCATGGGCGTGTTCGGCCTCTTTGGTGCGAGGCTCGCCGAGGAAAGTCAGTGTGATCTGGCGGGCGGTGTAGAACGCCGTCAGCAGCGCCGCCAACGCCAGTACGCCAAAAACAACTAGATGATTATTAGCAAATGCATCCGCCAGGATTTCATCTTTCGACCAGAATCCTGCGGTGACAAAGGGGAAGCCGGAAAGGGCCAGCCCGCCGAGCAGGAAAGTCACAAACGTGACCGGCATTTTCTTTCGCAGGCCGCCCATGTTGAGCATATTCTGCGGGTCAATGTGATCGCCGGTATGCAGAACGCCATGCTCCATCCCATGGATGATCGAGCCGGAGCCGAGAAAGAGCAGCGCCTTGAAGAAGGCGTGCATAACGAGATGGAATGCCGCCGCCACATACGCCCCAATGCCAAGCGCGGCGATCATAAATCCAAGCTGTGAGATCGTGGAATACGCCAGCACCCGCTTGACATCGTTCTGCGCCACGGCAATGGTAGCAGCGAACAAAGCCGTGATCGAGCCGATGATGGCCATGGCTGTCATTGCCGGGGTCAGCGCGCCGCCTTCTACCCATCCCGCCGAGAGCAGCGGGAACATGCGGATGACCATGTAAACGCCCGCTGAGACCATCGTGGCCGCATGGATCATCGCCGAGACCGGGGTTGGGCCCTCCATGGCGTCCGGCAGCCAGGTGTGCAACGGCCACTGCGCCGACTTGCCGATCGCGCCGATGAACAACAGCAGCCCGATCAGCCCCGCGGCTGACAATCCCATGAACCCGCCCAGGGCAGGCGTCGTCGCCAGCACTTCCAGGGTATGCTCATTGAAGAAAATCTCGCGGAAGTTGAGCGTTCCGGTCAATGAGTAGAGATAAGCCACGCCGAGCAGCATGAAAACGTCGCCCACGCGGGTGGTCATAAACGCCTTGACCGCCGCGTCGCGCGCGGATGGCTTGGCAAACCAGAACCCGATCAGCAGATACGAGCACAGCCCCATGATTTCCCAGCCGACGAACAGCGTCAGCAGGTTATCGGAGACCACCAGCGTGTACATCCCGAATGCGAACAGCCCGATGAAAGCAAAGAAACGGGCGTACATCGGCTCGATGGAAGGGATTTTATGGGTGTGGCCGTGCTTGTCGGAAACCGTAGTCCCATGGGGTGGGAGACCCGCGTGATCGTGATCCCCCTTGGGTTGGCCAAAATTGTGGTAGCCCACGCTGTAGATAAAGATCATCAGCACAGTCCAGGCCACGAAGAACAGCGTCACAGCCGAGAGCGGGTCAATCAGCACGCCGATTTTGAAGACCCCCTCGCCCAATGACAGCCACGGGATCGAGGCCTCGAACACGTGGCCTTCGGAACCGAAGTGCTCGATCCCGATAGCCCGGAAGAATACGACCATGCTGCCCAGCCACGACAGGAAAGCCGCGCCCACTGCAATCGAGTGGCTGAGCGCTTTCCAGCGATTGGTAAACAGCACGATCAATCCGAACGCCAACAACGGCGGGAGAGGAAGAAGCCAGATGAGGGTTTCAGTTGTCATAATTCCTCACGCTTTGCAAGTATCAGGTAAACATGTACACATGTAAACAGGGTATAACGATTTGGCTACCTGTTTACTTGTGTACTTGATACCTGTTCACCACTTCATCAAATCAATCTCATCCGCCACCACCGTATTCCGGCGACGGTAAACTGCAATGATCAGCGCCAGGCCCACCGCCACTTCGGCTGCGGCCACTGCAAACACCATAATCGCAAACGCTTGCCCGGCAATCGTGTCCGGGGTGCGGTAGCGCCAAAAGGCGATCAAATTGACGTTCACCGCATTGAGCATCAACTCGATACCCATCAAAATGGCGATGGCGTTTTTACGCGATAACACGCCAAAAAGACCAATGCAAAACAACGCCGCTGCAAAAACCAGGTACCAGGATAAGGGGATCATCGTGCCTCCAAAAGTGGTAAGCAGGTAGCCAGGTAAACAGGTACACAAGTAAACAGTACTTGTTTACCTGTTTACTTGTTTACTTACCTGCTTTTTTCCCACGACACATAAATTGCACCGATCAAAGCCGCCACGAGCAGCACCGAAGCCAGCTCGAATGGCAGCAAATAAGTCGAGACCAGTGATTTACCCAGCTCGCTGATCAATTCCTTTTCGTTAGCCAGGGCAGGAAGCTCTGTGGCAAACCCTTGCCAGGTGCTGAGGATCCAAACGATCCCGACCATCAGCAGCAGCGAGAGCAGGGCAGCCACCCACCAGGTGGAGTGATTCTGCGATCCGCCATCTTTGCCGCCAATCTGGCGGGTGAGCATGACCGCAAAAATGAACAAAATCGCAATCGCCCCGATGTAAATGACCACCTGCACAATGGCGAAGAAGCCTGCGTTCAGCAGCACGTAAACCACTGCCACGCCAAACAGCGCCACGATCAACCAAAGCGCGGCATGAACCAGGTTCCGGGAGGTAACGACTAAAATTGCCGCGCCGAGGACGGCGGCGGCGGCAAGCAAGAAAAGGATCTGCATAGCACCCATGAACACACTCCTAGACTAGGGCATCTCTGCCGCGGGAGACTCAACCGGCGCGGGGGCCGGAGGGGGAACTGCTACCGGGCGAGGCTGCCCCACCACGGGCGGCTCACGCCGTGCGAACGTCTTCCGCAGGATAACGGCAACCACCCAAATAATGATCAAATTAACCAGCAGATGCGCACCCACCCGCAGAAACGGCGCCCAGGTATCCGACACGTTAAGCAAAGGCATCGCCTTCTCGATAACCGCCGTCATCATCACGGTCACCAGCCCCAGCGGGACGAGAAATTTCCAGTTGAAATTCAACATCTGGTCAATACGCAAACGAGGCAGCGCGATACGCATCAAAATCACGATAAGATAAACGGCAAAACTCTTGATAAGCAGGTAGAAAACCCCCAGGAGCGGGAAAGCCTTCACCCAGGGGCCGCTCCAGCCGCCGAAGAAGAGCGTCGCCATGAGCGCCGAGATGGTGAACGCGTGCAAAAACTCACCCACGAAGAACCAGCCGAACTTCAGCCCGGAATACTCGACCTGGAACCCGGAGACGATTTCCGACTCGGCCTCCAGCAAATCGAAGGGAGCCCGCCCAACTTCGGCCTGCGACGAGATGAAAAAGATCAACGCCGCCACCGGTGACAGCAAGAAGTACCAGACACTCTCACTCTGCGCATCGACGATACTGTTGACGCCCATCGCCCGGGCCAAGATGACCGGCACCAGCAGCGCCAGCACCATCGGCACCTCGAAGGATACCACCTGCGATACCGCGCGGATTGCACCGACGAGGGCGTACTTATTGTTCGACGCCCACCCTGCCAGGATGATGCCCAACGCGCCAATCGCACCAACTGCCACAATGTACAGCACGCCCACATTAATATCTGTTCCAAAGATGTTACTGGCAAATGGCAGCACCGCCCACACCATCAACGCGCCTCCCACCGAGAGGATCGGCGCCAGGTTGTAGGGCACTTTATCCGCGCCGGCAGGCGTAATGTACTCTTTGGTGAAGATTTTGATCATATCGGGGATGGTTTGGAGCAGCCCCCAGGGGCCAATCCGGTTCGGGCCAAAGCGGTCCTGAATGCGGCCGTACAGCTTGCGTTCCATAACGATTGTGAAGACCACCAGCATCAGGCCAGACATTGCCAGCACGAACGCGCCGATCGTCATCGTGATGACCTGCGCAAAGCCTGGCGCTAACCCCCAGCCTGTCATGAGGTTGGTGAGCCAGTTGCCGATAATACCGATCGGGTCATTGAGAAAGCTCATCCGTCATCTCCTAATCAATTTCCGCAAACACAAACAAAAGGCTGAAGGATTCTTCCATCAGCCTTTTCGAGTAGCGGGCGTCACTACACCCATTCCAAGACCCCTTTTCGCCAGGCAGCCAAAAGCTCGGCAAACAGGATGAACACGAACAACACCCCCGATAATACGCCGAACAAAGTCAATTGATCGAACGCTACCGCCCACGGGAAGAGAAAAACAATCTCGACATCGAAGATCAGGAAAGTCAGGGCGAAGATGTAATACTGCGCCTTGAACTGCACCCAGGTCTCGCCGACGGTTTCGATACCGCATTCATAAGTCGAGGATTTGATTGGGTTGGGCTTGCGGGGACTCAGAAGTCCAGCAATGATAAGCGGTGCGCCGGCAAAAATGACAGCAACCACCAAAAAAAGACCAATATACAGCCAATCGGTCTGCATGGACTCTCCTTGTTTACCGGGAGTTTTCCCATCGGGAACATCCCGGAGATATGAAATGCTGTGCAATCCTTGTGGATAGCGGTCGAATTTTACCATAAGAGATTGCACACTTCAACTTACGAAACTCACAATTCCACGAACATTTATCACATTTCTCTTGGTTACGAGGTGTGGAATGCAACCCTATCAGCCAAAACTCCGGGAGTTTTGGCGTTTACCGGCGATTTCGCGCGATACCCGGTTACGAGGTTGTAATCTTCATCGGTGGGTTGCGATGTATAATCGAAACTAAAAATGGAGATATTCCCGTGCGCTTCGATGATCTCAACTGGCTCGATGTCGAAAGCTACCTGAAAAGCGACAACCGGCTCATGCTGGTGCTCGGTTCCTGCGAGCAGCACGCTTACTTGAGCCTGCTGACCGATGTCAAAATCCCGCTGGCGCTGGCAGACGCCGCCAGCCAACACACCGGCGTGTTGGTCGCTCCGCCGCTGAATTTCGGCTGCTCACCTTATTTCCTGGCCTACCCCGGCACGCTCAGCCTGCGCCTCTCCACCCTGGTGGATTTAGTAGAAGACCTGGTTCGTTCGGCCTATGGCTACGGCTTCCGCCGTTTATTGATCCTCAACGGGCACGGCGGCAACGACCCGGCGCACACCCGTTTATATGAGCTAGCCAATCAACTGCCTGGGATTCAACTGCGATGGTATGCCTGGTGGCAATCGAATAGTATCCACGAGGCTGCGCAGAAACACGGGCTGAAACCCACTCATGCCAGTTGGCTGGAGGCGTTTCCATTCACCCGGGTGGCTGATTCGCCATCGGGTGAAAAAACACCCCCCTCGGTTCCAGGCATCATGGGCGCTGATCAGGCCCGCCAGGTCTACGGCGACGGCAATTTTGGCGGGCCGTATGCCGCCGACCCATCTGTTATGGACGAAATCTTCGCTGCCGCGCTGGAAGATGTCTTCCACTTGTTGCAATTTGATTAATTGCGTATTTGAACCCTGAAAACTCCTGCGGAAGCCAGTAAGGTAGGAATTATCATCTTTTTTCCTGTTTTCCTACCTTCCTAAGCGTTCACTCTTTTGACCTTTGCGCCGGTTGGCGTTAAAATGATAAAAACTAATTGAAAGAGGCCCCCACATGTTTCCACTCGAAAAAGAAGTCATCATTTCCGAAAAAGCGCCCAAAGCGATTGGGCCATACTCGGTCGGCATTCGCGCCGGCAATCTGATCTTCACCGCCGGGCAGGTGGGGATTGACCCATCCGTTGGCGAGATCGTCGCGGGTGGGATCGAAGCCGAAACGCACCAGGTCATTCGCAACCTGCAACAGATCCTCGAATCAGCCGGTTCATCGCTCAACATGGTGGTGAAGACTACGGTTTTCCTGCGCGATATGGGCGATTTCAGCCGGATGAACGCCATTTACGGCGAATATTTCACCAAAAACCCGCCCGCCCGCTCCACCGTACAGGTCGCGGCGCTGCCAAAAGGCGCTGCGATAGAAATCGAGGCCATCGCCATCCTCGCCCCCGTCCAGGGTGACTGAGTCTCGATGGCCGGCGAGCTGATTCTGCTGGTAGACGACGAGCCGAATATCGTCCAGTTGGCGCGCATGTACCTCGAGCGCGAGGGCTACCGGGTCAATGCGGTGGGCGACGGGCGCGCAGCCCTCTCTGCAGCAGAACGCCTGCGCCCGGCGTTGATCGTGCTCGACATCATGCTGCCTGAACTGGACGCCCTGGAAGTCTGCCGCCGTCTGCGCGCCGAGAAAGACAACACGCCCATCCTGATGGTCACCGCGCGGGACGAGGATGTGGATAAGATCATCGGCCTCGAATTGGGGGCGGACGATTACCTCACCAAGCCATTCAACCCCCGGGAGTTGGTCGCCCGGGTGAGAGCGATCTTGCGGCGCGGCGCGCATGTCTCGGATGCAGTGAAACCTGTCACCCACGTAGGCGACCTGACTATTGACCCTGCCCGCCACGAGGTCATCATCAACGGCCAACCGGTTGATCTTCGCCACCAGGAGTTCAACCTGCTGGTTGTGTTGGCTGAACACCGTGGGTTGGTGCTCTCCCGTGAACAGCTTCTCAACCTGGCCTGGGGCTACGATTACTACGGGCAATCCCGAACGGTGGATGTTCATATCGGGCACCTGCGCAAGAAACTGGCTGGCAGCAGCGTGAAAATCGAAACCGTCACCAGCGACGGTTATAAGCTGGTGGGATGATGTTTGCCTCGCTGCGCTCTCGCCTGTGGCTGACGTATTTCCTGCTCATCATGGGGGTTTTGTGCATCGTCGGGAGTTTTTTGGTTTGGTTTTTGTTGAGCAACCCGGCCCAGGCTACCAGCCTGCGGCTTCATGAAGTCGCGGCGACCATCTTGAAGCGCAATGGGCTCGAGAAAATCACTGCCGACGAGCTGCCCGCTGCGGTGCGCCGCGCCGACCGGCTCACCGGAATGCGCATTATCGTCCTGGCTGCCGACGGACGCATCCTGGCCGATTCCCGCGCCGCCATCGCCGCAGTCCCGCCAAAATTCCCTGATTTTCCCTCCGGCTGGCAAATCTCCGTCACGCTCGAATTTCGGGATAGCAAAAACCAGACCTGGCTTTACACCGCCCGCCCGCTGCTCAACGGCAATATCCTGGTTGTCGCCGGGCAGGGCAGCCAGATTCCGCTGCGGCAGATCATCCGCCGGGATTACCTCCCCTCCCTGGTTATCGGCGGGGTGGCAGCGCTGCTGCTGGCTTTGTTCCTGGCGTTCTGGTTCGAGCGCTGGGTGGTGTCGCCCCTCCAGCGCATTACCACTGCCGCCAAGGCTGTTTCTGCCGGGCAGCACCAGCCCATTCCGCTCAAAGGCCCCAGCGAGGTGCAAACCCTGGCACGCGTGTTCAACGAGATGAGCGAGCGCGTGCGCGCCAGCGCCCAATCGCAGCGCGATTTTGTGGCAAACGTATCGCATGAGCTGAAGACGCCGCTGACCTCGATCCAGGGATTTGCCCAGGCCATCCTGGATGGAACCGCTTCGACGCCGGATGCACTGCAACAAGCCGCCGGGATCATCCATTCCGAAGCGGGACGCATGACCCGCCTGGTGCTCGATCTGCTCGACCTGGCCCGCATGGATTCGGGGTTATTCGAGTTCAAACGCGCCCCCGTAGATTTAGCGGGGCTGCTGACCGATGTGACCGACAAATTCGCCGTGCAGGCGCACGCCGCGCAAGTCTCACTGCGTCTGGCCACCGCCCCGCTGCCCTCCTTCATTGGCGATGAGGACCGCCTCAACCAGGTGTTCACCAACCTGCTGGACAACGCCATTAAACACACCCCAACCGGCGGGCAGGTGGCGCTCAGGGCGCAGGCGATCAACAGCCAGGTTGAAATTGCGGTGTCGGACAGCGGGCCGGGCATCCCATCGGACGAGATACCCCGTCTCTTCGAGCGTTTTTACCAGGTTGACAAGTCCCGCCGTGGGGGCGGCGGTCACGGCGTCGGGCTGGGGCTGGCTATCGCCCGGGAAATCGTCGCAGCCCATCACGGCACACTCATCGCCCGCAATAACCCTGACGCAGGCAGCACTTTTGTGGTAACCTTGCCCGTCGCCCGCCCGGATGATTCGACGCTGGCGAAAAGAAGGAACTTTAGTGAAGCGTAAAGCGTACCAACGTAACCCGTAAAACGTAATCCGTAAGGAACGCCTTACGTTTCACGCTTTATGTTTTAGAACCCCATGCCCAACGTCTCCGTCATCGTCCCATGTTACAATGAGCAGGCGACCATCCAAATGCTGCTCGATGCGTTGTATCACCAGACCTATTCACGCCAGGAAATCGAGATCATCATCGCCGATGGATTGTCAACCGACCGTACACGTTCGGTCATCGCTGAGTTTCACCAATCTCACCCCGATTTGGATATTCGCGTGATTGACAATGCCCGCCAAACCATCCCTGCCGCGTTGAATCGAGGCATCGAGGCATCTCGCGGGCAATACCTGATCCGGCTGGATGGGCATTCAGTGCCTTACCCGGAATACGTCGAGCGGTGCCTGTCCAACCTGGAAAAAGGCGCTGGCGACAACGTAGGCGGCGTGTGGGAAATCCGGCCAGGCGGGGCTGGCTGGCTGGCACGCGGGATTGCGATGGCTGCGGCGCACCCTCTGGGCGTAGGCGACGCTCGTTACCGTTATGCCGATCAGCCGGCGGCTGTGGATACTGTGCCATTTTTTGCCTTCCGTCGTGAGCTGGTTGAGCGCATTGGCGGCTACGATGAAACGCTGCTGACCAACGAGGATTACGAATTCAACGTGCGGGTGCGGCAATCTGGCGGGGTGGTATGGCTCGACCCGGCGATCCGTGCGGTTTATTTCGCACGCGGCACCCTGGGCGGCTTGGCGCGGCAATATTGGCGCTACGGTTATTGGAAAGCAAAGATGCTGCGCCGTTACCCAGAGACGCTGCGCTGGCGGCAAGCCCTGCCCCCGGTTTTCGTCGCCAGCCTGGCGGCGTTGCTCGTTCTTTCGATTGGGCTGCCCCTGGCGCGTTGGCTGCTCGCCGCTGAAATCGCCCTTTACGGGCTAGTGTTGACTGCTGCGGGTGTTCACTCGGCCATCAAGCGGCGCGACCCATCCCTGGTGATCGGAGCGCCGCTGGCGATTGCCGTGATGCATTTCACCTGGGGCGCGGCCCTGATTTGGGGCTTGCCGGGAAAGGCACAATGACGACTATCTCCACTCCAAAAACCTACCTCCGCTTGCGAACGAGTGAGCGCCGCGCCATGCTCATCATTGGCGATCTATTGATGGCCGCCGTGGCTCTTGTGGCGGCGCTCTATTATTGGGCTAACTATGACGTCTGGCTGAATTTGTCGTGGGAATTCCTGCGCCAGACGCCGGGCTGGTTCTTCATTCTCCCCTTCGTCTGGCCGTTCCTGCTGATCGAGCTTTACGACATCCACCGCGCCGCCAACTGGCGCGAGACGGTCAGGGGCGTGGCGGTGGCGGCCATCATTGGCCTGGGGCTTTACATGCTGGTGTATTTCACCTCCGATCCCAAATCTCTCCCCCGAAGAGGCGTGGCCGGGTTCGTAATCGCCGCGTCTGTGCTGACCCTCATCTGGCGGTTGATCTACCTGCGGGTGTTCACCGCTCCCCAATTCATGCGGCGCGTGCTATTGGTGGGAGCCGGCGAAACCGGCAAGATCATTCTGAAATTGGTCAACGAGCTTTGGCCGCCGCCTTTCTATTTGGCCGGTATCATTGACGATGATCCAGATAAGATTGGAAAATCCATAGACGGTCACAAGGTTTTCGGGGGAAACGACAAGCTTCTTGAAACTGCTGCGGCCCTCAATATCAGCGATCTCGTTGTGGCAATTACTGGTCAGATGAATGGCAATATGTTCCAGACACTCCTGGATGCCCAGGAAATGGGATTGGAGATAACCCGGATGCCTGTGGCCTACGAGGAAATGCTGGGCCGCGTGCCCATTCGCTACCTGGAAGCCGATTGGGCGCTGCGCTCTTTCGCCGAGCAAACCCACGTCAGCGGGTTCTATGAGTTGGGGAAACGCTTGTTGGATATTTTAGGCGGATTCGTGGGTGTCGGTATTATGCTGGCATTTTTACCGGCGATCAGTATTGCAATCCTGCTGGACACAGGCTTCCCGATCTTTTATTCACAAATTCGCTCCGGCAAAGGAGGGCAGCCTTATAAAATTTTCAAATTCCGCACCATGCGCCAGAACGCCGAGCCAAACGGACTGCCGCAGTGGGCCGAAGAAAATGACAAGCGCGCCACCCGCGTTGGTATGTTCTTGCGTAAAACCCATCTCGATGAACTGCCTCAATTCATCAACGTGCTGCGCGGTGAGATGAGCCTGGTGGGACCGCGCGCCGAGCGTCCCGAGCTGGTCGCCTGGTTCCAACAACACGTGCCCTTCTATCGGTCACGGCTGCTGGTGAAGCCCGGCATCACCGGCTGGGCGCAGGTCAATTATGGGTACGCCTCGACTATCGAAGAAACTATCGTCAAACTGGAATATGACCTGTATTACATCAAGCGGCGCAATCTGATACTGGATCTACTCATTCTCATGCGCACCCCGACGATGATGCTCGGATTGAAAGGACGATAATATGGCAACCTGTCTAGTTACAGGGGGCAGTGGATTCATTGGCTCGCACATTGTGCATGCATTATTGGCGCGCGGCGACCGCGTGCGGGTATTGGATAACTTCTCGACCGGGCGGGAGGAAAACCTGGCGGGTCTCGATGGCCCCCTGACAATCCTGGAAGGCGATCTGCGCGACACTCAGCGGGTGGCCGAAGCCACCCGGGGCGTTGATCTCGTCTTCCACCAGGCCGCCATGATCTCGGTGCCCCAATCCATGCTCGATCCGCAAACCTGCTTTGACATTAACGTGCAAGGCACGCTCAACGTTTTCGAGGCAGCCCGGCTGGCAAACGTGGCACGCGTGGTCATCGCGTCGAGCTGCGCGGTTTACGGCAATTCCAAAGCCCTGCCGCTGCGAGAAGACGGCGCGCTGGCCCCCCTCTCTCCCTACGCAGCCTCCAAGCTGGTCACCGAAGTTTACGCCGGGATGTACACACGCGCCTTCGACCTGCCGGTGGTTTCTCTGCGCTATTTCAATGTTTTCGGCCCGCGCCAGCAGCCCGACTCGCCCTATGCAGCGGTCATCCCCATTTTTGTACGCCGCCTGCTGCAAGGCCAGCCGCCCATCGTTCACGGCGACGGCTCCCAAAAGCGGGATTTCGTTTTCGTCGGCGATGTGGTGAAGGCCAATTTATTGGCATCCGAGCATGCAGATGCGCCCGGCGGGGTGTTCAACATTTGCGGAGGAGGCGAGATCAGCCTGCTCGACCTGCTCGAAACGCTCTCCGAGCTGGTCCCCTCCGGGCCGCCGCCCCAGTTCGGGCCAGCGCGCCCCGGCGACATCTACCGCTCACTTGGCGATCCATCCCACACCGCACAAACCATTGGCTTCAAGGCGGGAATCAGCCTCTCCGATGGGTTAGCGCAGGTTGTGGAATGGATGAGCAAAGCGTGACATCACCAGCATGAAATCCCGTATCTCGATCCGCAATCGTACGCTCTTCTTCGGCGATTTGTTTTTGATCGCCGTGTCTGTGGCGGCGGCTTTCGTGCTGCGCCTCAATTTCGGGGCGCGGCTGGCCGATTTTATACCGCAAATCATTACAATGATCGTCATTGCCTGGGTGGTCAAGCCGCTGGTTTATCACTGGTTTGGGCTGTACCGGCGGGTATGGGTTTATGCCAGTACGCAAGAATTGAAACTCATCGCGGCAGCAGTCAGTGCGGCCTCACTGATCATGTTCGCGGTCATCTCCATTATCCAAATCTTGCGCATCTTCCCGGAATTTCCGCGCGCCGCCGTACCGATTGATTACCTGCTCTCGCTGGTATTCGTCGGCGGGCTGCGTTTCTCGCTGCGCTTGCTGGCCGAAAACCGAACGGGGCGGCAAGTGATGCGCGAGCGCTACCGGCGGGTGTTGGTAGTCGGCGCGGGCGACGCCGGGGCGATGGTCGTCCGTGAGATGCTGAAAAACCCGCAGGTCGGCCTCACCCCCATCGGTTTTGCCGATGATGATCCTGTCAAGCAGAAACAGGAAATCCACGGGGTGCGCGTCGTTGGGATGTTGAAAGACATCCCCCGGTTGGTTGACATTTTCCATTCAGACGAAGTCATCTTCGCCATTCCCAGCGCGCCGGGACGCGTGGTGCGCGCTGTCTCCGATGTATGCCGATTGAAAGGCGTGCCTTTCCGCACCATGCCGGGATTGCACGAGCTGCTGGGCGGAAAAGTCAGCGTCAACCGGCTGCGGGAGGTGGATATCACCGACTTGCTGCGCCGCGAACCGGCGAGGGTTGACGACCAATTGGTTGGCCTCAGCCTGCGGGGTAAACGCGTGCTCGTCACCGGGGCGGGTGGCTCCATCGGGCGGGAATTGTGCCGCCAGGTGGCGCGCTGGGAACCGGCAGAAATGACGCTGCTCGGCCACGGCGAGAACAGCATTTTCGAGACCCTGCTGGAGATGGAAGACAACTACCCCCACCTGTCGCTGCATCCCGTCATCGCGGATGTGCGCGACCGCCAACGGCTGCAGGTTGTGTTCAGCCAGCGGAAGCCTCAGATCGTCTTTCACGCCGCGGCCCACAAGCACGTTCCGCTGATGGAAGCCAATGTCGAGGAGGCCATCACCAACAACGTATTGGGCACGCACAATGTGGTCGAGACCTCACTGGAACACGCCATCGAGCGGCTGGTGATGATCTCCACCGACAAAGCCATCTGTCCCTCCAGCGTGATGGGGGCGACCAAGCGGTTAGCCGAGATGATGGTGCTCGACGCCGCCCGCCGCTCGGGGCGCGCCTTTTCGGTGGTGCGCTTCGGCAATGTGCTTGGCAGCCGGGGCAGCGTCATCCACCGCTTCAAACGGCAGATCGCCCAGGGCGGGCCGGTGACCGTCACCCACCCGGAGATGGAACGCTATTTTATGACCATCCCTGAGGCGGTTCACCTTGTCTTGCAGGCTTCCGCCATGGGCCAGGGCGGTGAAGTGTTCGTGCTCAACATGGGCGAACAAATCCGCATTCTCGACCTGGTCGAAGACCTCATCCGCCTGTCTGGGCTGGAGCCGGGGAAGGATATCGAAATTGTCTATACCGGCATCCGCCCCGGCGAAAAGTTGAGCGAGGCGCTGTGGGACAAAGGCGCCGAATACCATCCCACCGCCCATCCCGATGTGCTGCGCATGGCCGAAGACGACATTTTGCAGGGCGAGGCGCTCCAACAGGCCGTAGAAAGCCTGGGCGAGATGGCCCGGCAGGCCGACGCCAAAGCCATCCTGCAACGGCTGGACGAGCTGGTTCCCGGCGCGTCGGTCAGCAGCACGCCCACGCCGGAAATTACCGCGATTGTGTAAAGATAGTGATCAGTTATCAGTGATCAGTTATCAGTAATAACTCGTCACTGGCAACTCATGACTGATGACTGATTACTGATTACTGATTACTGAATGCCCCAACTCTCCCCTACCGACTGGGAACACTTCCTCTCCCGCCATCCCGACGCTCACATGCTGCAAACCAGCGCGTGGGGCGAACTGAAGTCTGCTTTCGGGTGGCGCGTGGCGCGGGTAGCGTCCGGCGAGACGGGCGCACAGATTCTACTCAAACCCCTGCCGATGGGATACAGCCTGGCCTATCTTGGCAGAGGGCCAGTGGGGGATGATTGGGATGGATTGTGGCCCGAAATTGACGTGCTCTGCCGACGTGAGCGCGCCATCTTCCTGAAAGTGGAGCCGGACCGATGGGAAACCGCGAACCAACCGGGGGAGGCGCCGAGCGGGTTTCGTCTCAGCCCGCAGAGCATCCAGCCTCCGCGCACCCTGGTGGTTGACCTCTCTGGCGATGAGGGAGCAATCCTCGGGCGGATGAAGCAGAAGACTCGCTACAACATCAAACTGGCGCAAAAGAAGGGTGTGATCGTACATCCTACCACCGATATTTCTGCCTTTCACCAGTTGATGATCACCACCAGCGAGCGGGATGCCTTTGGCGTTCACAGCCAGGATTATTACCAGCGGGCTTACGAGCTGTTCCACTCGCGCGGAGCATGTGAGCTGCTCGCAGCCGAATTCGAAGGCGAGCCGCTGGCCGCGCTGATGGTTTTCGCCCACGGCAGACGGGCGTGGTATTTTTACGGCGCATCGTCGAACAATCACCGCGACCGGATGCCGACCTACATTCTCCAATGGGAAGCTATGCGCTGGGCGCGGGCACAAGGCTGCACAGAATATGATCTGTGGGGCGTGCCCGATGCAGACGAAGCCACCCTCGAAGCAGAGTTCACCAACCGCTCGGATGGATTGTGGGGCGTGTACCGCTTCAAACGCGGCTTCGGCGGGGAATTGCGCCGAACTGCGGGGCCGTGGGATCGGGTATACAGGCCGGTGTTGTATAGGCTCTACTCGTGGTTGATGCGTCAACGGGAGACTGCATGAGCAACCTGGGCATAACTCACCATTGTCTCTTATGCGGATCACCGCTCGAATTACAATTGCTGGATCAACGCCAACGTGAAACTTGCCCAACCTGTGGGTGGGTGTACTATCCGCAACTCAAAGTAGGCGCGGGGATGTTGGTCGAACAAGACGGCAAGCTGTTGCTTTTGCAGCGCTCTCACGATCCGTGGGCAGGCCGTTGGAATCTGCCCGCCGGTTACGTGGAAGCCGATGAAAACCCCGCTCGCGCCGCCGAACGTGAAACATTGGAAGAAACCGGCTTGACAGTTCGAGCCACCCGGCTGGTGAATGCCTGCTTCTTTGATGACGACCCGCGTGGCAATGGTGTCATGCTCGTTTACGCCGGGGAGGTGGTCGGTGGAAGCCCAATCGGCAGCCCCGAAACGCTGGCATGGCGCTATTTCTCGCCAGACGAAATTCCCGCCGAATTGGCCGGAGGCGGAGACGATCGGATCATCACGGGCTGGAAGAACATTCAGCTTGCATTGGCAGGTGGAGGACACGACAAGGCTATTTTGCAATGGAAAGATTCTGGAGACGGCGCTGTTGAAAAAAGCGCCAGCGAACAGTGTTCGAAATGACGGCTTCAGCCCTCCGCCTGTGAGATGCGACTGAAGTTGTGGCTACAGCTCATCCCATTATGTCCAATCCCCCTCCCCCTCAAAGCTGGAACGCGCTCATCGCCGCGCTACCCTCCCCCCATCTCCTCCAAACCTGGGAATGGGGTCAGGTGAAGGCGCGCTACGGCTGGCAGCCGATCCAACTCGTCTGGCGCGCCGGGGCAGATGGACTGCCTTCTTTATCTGGCTATACGCATGAAGCAGGACGATCCGCGCTCACCCAACAACCCGTTCTCGCCGCGGCGCTCGTTCTCCAGCGCACACTGCCGCTCGGCGGGTTCGCGGTGCGGCTGCGGATTCTCTATCTCCCCAAGGGGCCGCTGCTCGACTGGGCCAACGCCCCCCTCCGGCGGCGCGTGCTCGACGATCTGCGGACGTTCTCCAGCCGCCGGGGCGCGATCTTCGTCAAGATTGACCCCGACATCCGCCTGGGAACCGGCCTCCCCGGCTCCCAGGATGCGCAAGAAGACCCGCTTGGCGAGGCGGTTCTCTCCGATCTGCGTCAGCGCGGCTGGCTGTTCTCGAACGATCAAATCCAGTTTCGCAACACAATGCTGGTTGATCTCTCTGAATCTGAAGACGCGCTTCTGGCGCAAATGAAGCAGAAAACGCGTTACAACATCCGATTGGCAGAGCGTAAAGGTGTGACGGTGCGAGTGGGTTCCCCGGCTGACTTCGGACTGCTCTACCGGATGTACGCGGAGACCAGCGTTCGGGACGGGTTCGTCATCCGGGACGAAAGCTATTATCACACCGTGTGGCAAGTTTTCGACGGTCAACGGTCAGCGGTCAGCGGTCAGCTTTCAGCGGTCAGCGATCAGCCATCGTGCGAGCCGCTCATCGCCGAGGTGGATGGCGAGCCGGTAGCGGCGGTAGTCATCTTTCGTTTTGCCGGGCGGGCTTATTATCTGCACGGGATGTCACGCGAGGCGCACCGCGAGAAAATGCCCAATTACCTGCTGCAATGGGAAGCGATGCGGCGGGCGAAGGCTGCCGGATGCACCTTGTACGATCTGTGGGGCGCGCCGGATGTATTCGCTGAAAGCGATTCGATGTGGGGGGTGTTTCGGTTCAAAGAAGGGTTGGGAGGAGTCCCGCTGCGGACGATGGGCGCCTGGGATCTGCCGGTCAGCCCCCTGCTCTACCGGTTATATACGCACACGCTGCCGCGCTTGCTCGACGTGATGCGGCGGCGGGGCAAAGCGCAGACCCAAAAGGTCATCGGCGGGGCGTGAGGTTCCTGTTCAGCGCCGGCCCTGGAACACATAGCCCGTGCCGCGCACATTCGAGATCCATTGATCCCCGCCGGGAAAGCCAGCCAACTTGCGGCGCAGGCGGCTGACCAGCGGGCGCAGCACCTCCGGCGCTTCCCAATCGGTGGTTTCATAACCTTGCACACGCTGAACCAGTTCGCGGTGGGTGAAGACGCGGTTGCGATTTTCGAGCAAGACCCGCAGTAGCTTGCCTTCTGCCGGGGTGAGGATAGCGCGCTGATCCCCGCGCCAGATTTCGCGCCGTTCCACATCCACATAGATGTCATCGCCCAGGGGAATCACCGGATCATCCGGGTTTTCTACAGCCAGCTCACCAGACGAGGTTTCCGAGCTTTTCAATTGGTGCAACGACGTTTCGAGCTGCTCGATCAAATTCCGCTTGCGGCGCGCCTCGGCCTGGCGCTCCAACCCTCGCCCAACGCTGCGAATGATCTGGCTCGGCGAGGACGGCTTGAGCAAATAATCGAACGCCCCGTGGCGCAGCGCCTCGATCGCCGATTCGAGAGAGCCGTGGGCGGTGAGCAAGATGACCTGCATTTCCGGTGAAATCTTGACCGCGGCGCGCATCACCTCGATTCCATCCATGCCCGGCATCTTCAAATCGAGCAGCATCAGGTCGAAGGTCTCTTTCTGGAGCAAATCGAGCGCGGCGACGCCATCTGCGGCGGTTCGGACTTTGCAGCCTTCGAGCTTGAGAATATCCGCCAAAGAGAAGCGCGTCGTCTCTTCATCGTCAACAACCAGGATTTTTCCTTTCAGGCTCACGTTGCACCTCCAACCGGCAGGGTCACGCGGAAGCAGGCGCCGCGCCCCCGTCCGGGAATCAGATCCAGGCTGCCGCCGTGCGCGGCGATGATCCCATAACTGACCGCCAGGCCGAGACCGGTGCCGCCTTCCTTGGTGCTCACAAATGGCTCGAAAATCCGCTCGCGCTCATCCGGGGGCACCCCCGGCCCGGTATCCTCGAAGGTCAGCGCAATTTCTTTGCGGTGGCTGGTGATCTCGACGAATAACTCACCGCCCGAAGGCATGGCTTCCATGGCATTCAAAATCAGGTTGAGAAAGACCTGCTGAAGCTGATCGCTGACCGCCAATACATGCGGGTTACGCGCCGCAAAACGCGTCTTGAGGGCAATCTTGCGGTCGGTCAGTTGCTTCTCGACCAGCGCCAACACCCGCCAAACCAGCTCATTGAGATCCACGGGTTTGCGGTCCAGCCCGCCGGGGCGGTAGAAATCCAACATGCGCTGAACAGTGTGCATCAACCGCTCCAGCTCAGTCTGCGCCATTTCGAGGTAATTCTGGCGCGCGCCAGCCGATAACTCCTTGCGAGAAACCAGGTGCAGGCAGTTTTGCACTGCCTGGAGGGGATTATTGATCTCGTGGGCAATCGAGGCGGTGAGCCGGCCGGCGGTCGCCATTTTCTCGGCCTGGACGAGCGCCCGCTGGGATTCTTCAACCTGCCGGATGTAGGCGCGCAGCTCGGCGTGGAGGCGGGCATTCTCCAGCGCCACCGCCGCCTGGCGGGCGAGAATCACGAACATTTCCAGATCGGCGTCACGGAAGACGGGTTCCCCTTCGTCACGCGCCGCCAGCAGAACGCCGGTCTCCCCTTTGATTGACACCGAGGCGGCCAATGGGGCAGCCATCACGGAGGATAACCCCCGCTCGATGAGAATCCCTTGCAATTCCGGCTCCCCCGGGCTGTCGCGGCTCACGAGGAGTGGCGTCCCCAGGGCGTCTGTTCGCCCGATGATGCCGCCATCAACCCGGCTGTCTGCATCGGGTAATGGACTGCCGCGCTGGGTCACCAGGCTCAACCGGGATTCTTCGACCCTGCGCTGATAATATCCGGCATGGGAGCAGCGCAAATGGCCACACACCGCGTCCAGCAGAAGAGATAGCAGGTGTTCGGGATCAGTTTCTGTAAACAGCGATTCGGTGATATCGAATATCGGGCGAAGCGCTTCCAGCCGGGCGACATCCTGCTTCTGCTGGCGCTCCTGCCGGGCACGGCGCACGCTTTCGACCAGCTCGGCCCCGCTGAACGGTTTGAGAATCAGCCCGTCCGCGCCGCGCAGCAGCGCTTCGACCGCCATCTCGACCGTGCCAAAACCGGTCATGATGACAACGGCCAGCTCGGGCTGGCGCTGGCGGGCCTGGTCAATCACCTGGAAGCCGTCCAGCCCCGGCATACGAATATCCACCAACAGCAGGTCAACCGGCTCGTGTTCCAGGCAGGCGATGCCATCCTGCGGTTGAGTAGCGGTCTTCACCTGGAAGCCGGCCCGTTCGAGCAAACGGTAGCACAAGCGCACGATGCCCGGCTCATCGTCAATAACCAGCACCGCGCCCTCAGCCATCGGCGCTCTCGCTTTCGACGGGAAGGTAAACGGTGAAGCGGCTGCCCTGGCCCACCTGGCTTTCCACGTCAATGTACCCGCCATGGTCGGTGATGATGCCGTAACTGATCGAAAGCCCCAGCCCGGTGCCGGCGCCAGCCGGGCGGGTGGTGAAGAACGGCTCGAAAATGCGGTCAATGTGCTTGGGAGCGATGCCTTCACCCGTATCTACAACGGCAAACGTAACCCATTTGCGGCCATCCCGCTGAATGAGAGCCGTTTCGATGCACAGCTCGCCGCCGGTGGGCATGGCATGAAGCGCGTTGTGGATGAGGTTGAGTAAGACCTGCTTGATCTGGTTTGGATCAACCATGATCCAGGGCAAACTGTCCTGAAACTCCAGGCGGGTGGCGACCCCATGGGTACGGATGAGGTGATTGACAAGCTCGAGTGTTTCACTCGCCAATTTATTGAGATCAGCGCGTACCCGCTGGTCTTCCAACGGACGGGCGAAATCGAGCAGGCGGCGGACGACGCTGCGCGCCCGCTGGGATTCCTTCAATACAAGAGTTAAATCTTCGTGGGCAGTCGAACCAACGGGCAGATCTTCCAGCACCAGCTCGACAAAACCGGTGACCGTGGTGAGCGGGTTATTCAGCTCGTGAGCGACGCCGGCCGCCATCTCGCCGACCGCCGCCAGCCGGGCCGAGAGCAGCAAGCGGTTTTCCGCCAGGCGCTGCGCTTCGATGCGTTCCTGCAATTCCTGGTAGAGCCGGGCGTTACGGATGGACACCGCCACCTGAGGGGCCAGCAATTCGAGCAGGCGCACATCTTCTTCGTGGAAGACTTTCTCGGGCCGGTCATCCATCACGGTGAGCGTGCCCATGATTTCGCCGCCGAACTTGAGCGGAACGCCTGCCACCGTGCGGAAAGGGGCACGCTTCTCGGGGAACAGGCGGCCTTTCCAATTGTTGTAATCCGTCACCACCAATGGCTCGCCAAAAACCGCCACCTGCCCGGCGACGCCCGCCATCAACGGGATCTTGCCGCCCTGGTCGAAATTCCAGGGTGTTTCGGAGTAGAGCACGTGAATGATCTGCTCTTTGGCATCGAGCAGCCCCAATTCGGCTCCACGCGCCGCCACCAGCTCGCGGGCGCGGTGGACCACCCGCTGGAGGAGGGTATCCAGGTCGAGGTCGCCGGCGACCTCGAGGGCGGTCTCACGCACCGCCTGCAACTGGCGCACGGTGTCTTGCAGCACGCGGGCGCGCTCGCGGGTCTCCTCGTTCAGCCGGACGTTCTCGATCAGTCCGGCCAGGTTGCTGGCAATCACCGCCAGAAGCTGTTCATCCTGGGCTGTAAAGGCATTGCTTTCGATACTTTCCAGGGCAATCGCGCCGATCACCTGGCCGCGATATTTGAGCGGCGCAGCCAGGCCGGAGCGGACACCGGTGTCTTGCGCTGTGTCGGCAGCCAAGGCCCGTACGTCTCCAACCCGCAGCGACTGGCCCCCCGTGATCACATCTCTCACCAGGCCGGCCTGGATAGTTTCGTCCAGCGAGGTTGGTTTACGCGCCTCGCTGCCGTATTCACGCAGCGTCTTTCCATCGGGAGCGAGCAGGAACACACCCACCCTGCCCGCGCCAAATGTCCGGCAGAGCCGCTGGGTCACCCGTTGAGATACTTCAGCGATGTCCAGACCCATCGAGGCAGCTGACGCCAGCTCATTGAGCATGGCAAGCTGTTGAAGGTAACGCGCCGCCTCGGCGAACATGATCGCATTTTCGACGGCGTAAGCCAGCCGGGCGGTGTGATGAACAATTCGTTTCAAGTCGGCTGCGGTGAACATACCCGGCAGGCTGGCTGTGAAAGCGGCCAGACCGATCACGCGCTGGCCGATCACGATGGGCGCGCCCAGCCAGGATAAAACAGGTTTGTCGAGCGGAATGCGCAAGGCAAATCCCGGTTCCAGGCTGGCGTTTTCGACCACCAATCCCTGCCGGCTGGCAACGATACGCGCCAGGCTTTCATCATCGTGAATAGAAAGATCGTAGCCATGCACTGCCGGCGGGCAATGGCGAGTGGCCTGGATGCGGAACATATCGCCGAAACGGACAGCCAGATAACCGGCGTCACAGCGCAGCGTGTCGGCGAGAAAGTTCAGCACATTCTTGAGGACTTCTTCAGTATCGTAGGGCGATTCAAGGCTAGCTTCGAGCAGCCATTGGGGTACCTGCACATCCAGGGGCAGCTCGGGAGTCCCGGCGGTGGGCGCATTCATGGCAAGGATTCGGAAAAATGCCTGCGAGGGCTTATCCAAATCATCTGCGCCCACCAGCAAAAGAGCATGCGCCGTGCTGTTTGGAAAAAGAAACAGCCGCTGGCAGCCCAGGTCAGCAGTGAATGCTCCCGTATCACGCCAGCGTATCCGCTGGCCGCTCAGGCCGCCAGCCATCCACGCGGCGATATGGGAATCCTGAGTAAAGCGAAGCAGCATAGATTGGCGTGCTTTGCCCAACCCGTGGCCGTAGCCGAACTCCCAACCCCCCTCCAGCCGCGCCAGCCAGACCGCCCAGCAGGCGCCGGTAGTCTTGCAGGTTTCTTTCAATTGGGTGACCCACAGGTTGGCTCGAGGCGGCATAATAGGATAATCCCTGCCGCCATTATAGCAGACCCCAGGGGTTTCAAAAACCCCGCCCCCCCTGTTTCCCAGGAATTTCTTAAAGTCCATGGGGCATCATTGCGAGATTCCTCTATGGCGCTGGAGCGCCATCTGATGGG